>JBBREX010000083.1:0-12149 GCA_038225245.1 Fimbriimonadales bacterium
GCATGTCTCCCGACAACATGGGCGTATCGCAGGGCAAAAAGAGCAGTGCGTCGATGGAGGAATTAAGGCTCTCAACTCCGGCGCGAACGTTTTCCATCACCGATTGGCGTTCTCCCACGAATTGTCCGAATTGAACTTGATCGCTTACTTCTGGAGATCCGATAGTAACGCAATGTTCAAGTCCTGCCCCCTGCACAGCCTGCAAAGTGCGCTCGATGCTGGTCAGGCCGCCAAAACGCGCGAGGGCTTTGCTTGTGGTTCCCATGGCGACGGCAAGATTCCCGGACTCCTTCCCTCCCGCCGCGACCACCGCTCCCCAAACCATCTAAGCGTTCACCCTGATAGCAAACCAAACCGTCATTCCCGCTCCGAGAACGACAATGGCCTTACGCAGTTTTTCGGAATCGAATCGCTGCGATAACCGAGCAGAGCCGTATCCCCCTAGAACTGCGCCGGCAGCGAGAGCGACGGCGGGCACCGGCCAAAAGAGACGTTTCTCGAAAAAAACGATGGAGGCAGAAAAATTGATGAGCAGTCCGAGCCAATTCTTGAGCGCATTCTGTTCGTGAATCGTGCCCTCGATAAAGCTGCCCAATACGGCGAGCATCATGATCCCCATCCCCGCCCCGAAGTAGCCTCCGTAAATACTGACCAACATTTGAAGGAATGCTCCTGTAAAACGCTGGAGCGATGATCTCGGCCAAGCGACCATGCTTTGATTTGGGGCTGAAAGGCTAGAAGCACGGTCGCCAATGCAATGAGTCCGGGCACCGCAACCGAAAACAGGCGCGCCGGCGTGGAGACGAGAAGAAATGCTCCGATGATAGATCCAACTATGGTCGGGCCGACCAGAATTTTGAAATGACGCTTTGTCGAGGGCAGCAAATTCAAAAAGCCGATGCCTCCGGCAAGTGATCCAGGCCATTGGGAGACGGCATTCGTCGCATTGGCAGGGATCGAAGGCAATCCGAACCCGAAGACGAGCGCGGGAAATGAAATCAGCGATCCACCCCCAGCCACGGCGTTGATCGCGGAGGCGATTGCTCCGACGACCGCCAGCAAGGCCAGCATCGCCCAGTCGGAAAGCGATACCGGTAAGCCCATGTTCGCCATTCTATCCAAGGCGAGGCGTACAATAGGGCAATGCTCGTGCACTTCGGGGCGGAGACGCTCGATGTCGAATGGAATCGAGCCGTCGTGTGCATTGGTACTTTCGACGGCGTCCACCTCGGACATCGGGCGGTGATTGGAGAAACCTGCCGACAAGCTCAAGCCGAGGGTTTGCCAAGCGTGTTGGTCACATTCGATAGACATCCTTCGGCAACTCTCGCTCCTGAAAACTGCCCGCCCGCGATCGCTAGCCTCGAGCAAAACCTAGCTCGATTCCAGGCCTTGGGTGTCTCTATGGCAGTTATTCTTGCTTTCGACCGCCATCTCGCCGAAACTGAAGCCGAGACCTTTTTTAAGCATGTTCTTGTTTCAAAGTTGCGAGCGGGCCGAATGGTCGTCGGCCACGATTTTGCATTTGGCAAGGGAAGAGCGGGTACGCCGAAATGGCTTTCCGGGTGCATCGACACAACGGTAGTGCCCCCCTTTGAATTGTTTGGAAAACGGGTCAGCAGCAGGGAAATTCGTTGCCAGGTCGAGCAGGGCGATGTCACTTCCGCCTCACTTCTCCTTGGGGAGCCCTTCTCATTGTCGGCGGTCGTGGTCGGCGGAGAGCGATTGGGTCGCACCCTTGGCTTCCCGACCCTGAATTTGGCGCGGGCAAGCCGCCAGTTGGTGCCCGGAAACGGAGTGTACGCTTCTCGATGTCGCACTCGGCATGGGGATTTCAAAGCGGCCACAAGCATCGGTGTCCGGCCCGCCGTACATGGCGCTCATCGAACGATCGAGGCTTATTTGCTCGACTATCCGGGAGACGATCTGTACGGCCAGGCGATAGAGCTTTCATTCGAGCAAAGACTTCGAGAGGAACGGAACTTTGCCAATTTAGACGAATTGCGGCGGCAGATCGAGCTCGATGTGCGGGAGGTTGCCCAACGATGAAGCGACAAACCAAAGTACTTATCTTGCTCGTCGGGGTGATCGCGTTATTGCTCGCGATCAGGTTCGCCTTGTTTGGGCAGCCCAGCGATCGCGAGCAGATTGCAAACGCCCTCGCAGAATCGATTCGGGCGAGCAAGGAGGGGCGGCCGGGAGGGGTGATCGAGTATTTGAGCCCTCATTTCAAAATCAACGAGGAAAACCCAGGCAGCTCCCAACGCATCGGCAAGTTTATTCGCGACAACCGGCCCGATATCGAGGTGCGCAACACGGAACCGGTGATTTCCGGTGACAAAGCAGAAATCGATACCTCAGTGAAGGTGACCGTCCAGCTACTTTCCGTTCCACTTCAGCAAGAGATTCCGAACGTAAAAATTCACTTTCAAAAGGAATCGGGCCTTCGCTGGCTGGTATTTCCGGTGAAAGATTGGAAAATTGCCAGCGTGGAAGCCCCAGAGGTGGACCTATCGCAATTTATGGATCGATAATAGGTCTGGTACTATTATATGCGGTACTTCAAAAAGAGGTACTAGCGGTTGCGTGACCGCAAGATCTTTGGAGGTTACATTTATGAAGAAGTGGATTACCCTGCTATTCGCAGGAGCGATCATGACGGCGATGATTGGTTGTTCGAAGCCGGAAGAGGATACGACAACAACGACGACGGGCAAGACGGAAACGAAGTCGACCGATACTACGGTAACGCCCCCTGCCACCACCGGAACCACGGCGGCGACCACGACCACGACCGAGCAGAAGACCGAAACCAAGACGACCGGAAAGTAAATCCGACCGTCTTTTTTGTTAAGCGGCTCCTCGTTCTCGAGGAGCCGCTTCTCTTTGCCTGCGGTAACCTGGATGAATGCTCGACTCACGCGTGACGAAACTGGCGGAGCTTCTTGTAACCCACTGCACGGAGCTGACCCCCAAGGACCGCTTACTCGTGCATGCGTTCGATATTCCCGAAGACTGTGTCGCTGAGGTGGTTCGAGTTGCCCAGAAGACGGGAGCACAGGTTGTCGTGCGGTTGGAAAGCAATCTCGTGCGGCGTCAGATGATGCTCGGGATGACGGAGGCCAACGCCTCTACCTACGCTAAAGTCGAGCTCGCGGAGATGAAGGAGATGACCGCCTACATCGCGTTAAGAGGCACCCACAACTACGCGGAGCAATCCGAGATTCCGGGTGAGGTGCAAAGCTTTTGGCAACGTCTATACGTTACGCCGGTGGTGTTCGGCCAGCGAGTTCCTCATACGAAATGGGTCGCCTTGCGGTGGCCCACTCCGGGGATGGCTCAGCAGGCGAATATGAGCACCCCCGCCTTCGAGAAGTTTTACTTCGACGTCTGCACCCTCGATTACAAGAAAATGGAAGCGGCGTGCAAACCTCTTGCCGAGCTCATGAATCGGACCGATGAAGTTCATTTGACGGGAACGAACCTCGACCTCACTTTCTCCATCAAGGGAGTAGGATCGGTTCCTTGCACGGGACACCGCAACATTCCCGACGGTGAGTGCTTCTCGGCTCCCGTCAAGGACTCTGTTAACGGGACGATCCAGTTCAACACGGTTTCCCTCTATCAAGGCACGGAATTCACCGACATTCGGTACGTTCTGAAAAACGGCAAGATCATCGAAGCGTCGGCGGGAGAGAATACGGCCAAGCTTAACGAAATTTTGGATACTGACGAGGGCGCGCGCTACATCGGCGAGTGGTCGCTCGGATTCAATCCCTACGTGAAGCAGCCGATGAAGGACACCCTGTTCGACGAGAAAATTGCCGGGAGCTTCCACTTTACGCCGGGCAACGCCTACGATCCTCCGGGAGGCAACGGCAACAAATCGGCGATCCACTGGGACACCGTATTCATTCAACGTCCGGAGTATGGTGGGGGCGAGGTGTGGTTCGATGGGAAGCTCATTAGGAAGGACGGACTCTTCGTCTTGCCCGACCTTGGGTTACTGAATCCCGATCAGCTCGGCTAAGGCAGCCTGAACTTGACTTTGGTTTGGATCTGGTCGAGGCGGACTTGGAACGTGTTGCCGCATCCAAGCCCGGAGGGGTTGTAGATCAGCTTCAAATAAACCTTGTTCGTAAACTCCTGCACGTACCGCTCGGGGTTGGGAATGGAGATATGAAGCGAATGATCCAAGAACGTCACGTTGGTAACGCTGACCGTATCGTAGGCGCTGCTCGCCTTGCGGCGAAGCTTCACGGTTTGGGTGATGTTGGGGGCGGGGGAGCCGGACTCGAGGACGATTTCCATGGAAGCGAGATGGGGATCGAGCAACGTGCTCTGGAAGTTGGCCTCGATGGTATCGCTCCTGCCAATGACGGGCCCCGCGGGCTTGCTGCTCAGCACCATATACCGGTCATCGCTTTGCTCCACGTCTGTAAGGTTTCCCGAGGTGAGACTGCCCTTGAGGAGTTGGTAATCGGCCGGGATTGCGTTTTGCCAGTCGCGAAAGGCGTAGAGGTACTTATCGGAACATGCTACGTACATGGTGCCATCTGGGGCGATGGTTGGTGAGGCTACAGTCTTCTGCGGGAAGTCCACCGTCCATAAGATTTGGCCAGCGGCAGAGATAGAAAGACACTTGCCCAATTGTTGTACAGCCTCGGTTAGAGTTACATATATCGTGCCGTCTCCGGCGACCGTTGGGGCTTGGTGAGGACTCCAACCGTATGGGAAATAGCATCGCCAGAGTTCCGTCCCATTCGGCGATATAGCATAAATATGGTCGTCGCCTCCGCTATCCGTACAAAAATAAATTGTTCCGTCGCTAGCGAGCGCGACCCCATTTCGATCACTTCGCTCACCATAGAACCTCCAAATCTCCTGGCCTGTAACCACATCGAAACAATAAAGATTCCAATCGGCGGAGCCGACGTAAATCTTACCATTCTCTACTGGCGACGCTCCAAAGGCTTGCCGTCCAATATTGTTGGCCCAATTGAGCGATCCATCGCTCGTTCGTCGGGCCTGGATCCTATCTCCAGGGGGGACGAATACAGTATCCTTGGATTCATTGAGCGACGGGGCGCCAAACACGAAATCAGGCTGCCCAGAGTGTTCCCAGATGATGGAACCATCGCTTGTTCGGCGGGCTAAGACCGAGTAGCCGGATGAATTGTAAACGACGCCCCGATCGTCGACAACTTGCCCATATTGGGGGCCCCTGGGAGAGTAGACTGTCCAAATCGTGTTCCCGGTATTGGCGTCGAAGCAGTAAAAGAAGTTTCCGCCTGCGAAGAATAGCCTCCCATCTTTCAGAGACAGCTGCTCGCCTGGATAGTAGGCTAAATCTCGTTGATAGATGATTCGGCCATCGGAACCATCGATACGCGCCAGCTTAGAGCGGCCAGTGATATACACCCGTCCCCGTGCGTCGATAAGAGGGTTGCATTCGATGAGATTTGGAACGGGATCATCTTCAAACCGGACCTTGTAAGCAAGGACAGGTACCGAAGGGCCTGGCCAATCGCACCGTCCTAGGCGATTCACCGTCCGTCCTTTTTCCGGCCAAGGATCCTGCGCTGGTGCGGTCTGCAGCAAAGAGAGCGCGCAGCATGTGAGCGCTAAGGAAGTCTTGGACAATCGATGAAATCGCGAGTTTTCTTTTTGCGAGTTACATCTTTCCTCCGAACCCCTGCGTCTTGAATTGCGGAGACACATCATGAGATTATCACTATTATACATCCGTTTAGCGCTTGCAACGATGCCGCTAATTGCCTGTCAAAGTATTCTTGCGCAGACGCGGACGAGGGTAGTCGATCCCCAGATCGGTAAGGGTGATGACACGACAATTGCACACGCTCTGAGTTCTGCTGGGAGTAGCCCTAGTGCTCACTGGACGGTTCTTGTGCGTGCCCGGCTCCATCAACATTGGACAAACCGTTTCGGTGGGCAGGGCTAATATCTTTGGCCTTTACTACCCATTGGACTAGACTGGCGACGTGATCGAGCAGGCGCGCAAGGCGGCCGCCGCGACTTCTTACAGCATAGAATCCTTAGGCACGATCAGCAACACTTACGGCACCGTCGCCACGAGCGTCACGGCGAACGATAGCTTGGAGTGGACGCTGCAAACTCCGAAGTAGATGCCTTGAATTTGCGGAGAACCTCTTTTTTCTCCAGTCCACCCAACGTCATTCTGAGCCCTTCCGCGTCATTGTAAGCACTTCCGTCATTCTGAGCCTGCGAAGAATCTCCGTTTCCGCCGTCTACCGCTATCAGAGATCCTTCACTCCGTTCGGATGACAGTCTGCCATGATTCTCAAGTGCGCCTACTCATCGTCAATCGCGACTTCAATGTTGGCGGTGGGGTGACCTACATCAAGCACCTTGGCCAGGCCCTGAGCGATCATGGTTGGACGATCGAAATCATGGCCCAAAAGGGAGAGATGGCGGACGAGATGCCGGCAGGCTGCAAGCTCCGTCCGACTCCCGTATTTTCCATGCTCCAGCTCCCATTCCTGGTTAGGAGGCTGCGCCGAGGCGGTTATTCCGTTGCCAATTGCCATGCCTACACTCCCGCCCCCGTGCTCTCGGTCGCCTGCGCGGCGGCAAAGATGCCTCTGATCGTCACCCTCCACGGGCCGGGGGGGGAGAAAAGACACGCCCAATGGGCCCGAATCTTTCATCGGTCGGCGGCGGTCGTGGCCCTCAATGAAAGCATTGCCCATCACTACCATTCCGCTGGTTTGCCTTGGGAAAAGCTGTTCGTATCGAGGCTCCTGATGCCGTTTCGTGAGACAGTCCCGCAGAAACCTGAAGGCACTTTGCGGCTTGCCTACTGTTCACGGCTAAGTAAGTCGAAGGGGGTGATGGCGGAGCTCTTCATTCGAGCGGCCGCGACTCTGGGCCCCGATTCGGTCGAGATCATCGGAGACGGCCCTCTAAAAAAGCAACTGGAGGAGTTGGCTCAAAAGCTTAAGGTCCCGGCCAATTTCTCGGGAAACTCGCACGAGGTTTCGAGCCGGCTTGCCCGTGCCCACATTGGAGTGGGAGCAGGATACGTGGCGGTAGAGGCTCTGGAAGCGGGCTGTGCCACGGTGGGAATTGGATTCGACGGGTGCATCGGAGCAGTGACGCCGGCAAACTTCGACGATGCCGTGGGTCGAAATTTTGGCGATCATGCGGGTCGGTTCTTGAAGTCGACGGTCGAGGATGTGGCGTTTTCTCTCCAGCAGGCGATCTCCTCACTACGTAGCCGCGAAGTCCACGCCGTCCGAGACCGGGCGAAGCAGGAGTTTGGCTTGGATAAGGTTGGGCCAACGCTGGCCGAGTTTTACCGGCGAGTTTGCTTGGGCCAGTCGTTCGAGGGATTGGGAATCGATGCCAAACGATTCGTGGTTTGAAGGCGAGCGAAATTGCCCGTTTTTCAAACTCGGACAATTGCGGCATCGATCTTGCGTGAATGGAAGCTGCTGGGAAGCTTGATCATCGATGTTCCACGATAGCGCATCAGGACGGCAGAACCTCTTCACCATCGCGTTCCGAGGGTATGCGAGAGAAGAGGTCGATGCGCATCTTAGCCAGCTTGAAAAACAGATCGAGCAGGTTGCGAACGACCTCCGCGAGATCAAACACGATCGAGAGCACTTGGAGCGCGAAGTGAAGCGCTTTCAAACGGAGAGAGAAAGCTTGGAATCGTCTTCCCGGCAAGAGATCGTACGCCTGAAAGCCGAGCTCGACGAAGTCAAACTCGAACGCGATAGCTTCGAAACCGTGGCCTCTCAATTGAGGCTACAAGAGAGCCAAACTCATGAGATCTTGCGAGCCGCCCAAAAGGCCGCAGAAAGCTTGCGGGCCGAAGCTAAGCTTGAGGCAGAGGACATGATCCGGGAGGCGGAAAATCGCGCCGCCCGATCAAATGAAGATGCGCGGGCCCGCCTCGAAGAGTTGCGACGCCGTTATGAAGCGGTTCGCAAAGAGTTAGATAGCTTTCTTAGCCAGACCCGTTCACTGGCCCATAGCTTCATTCGTAAAGTCGACGAAAGCCGGCCCTAACCTGAGCCACCAAAGGCCCGCCACGCTCGTCTTTTCGTCAGCTTGGTATTTCTGTTCACCCTGACCATTTTCTTGAGCGCCCTCCTGCTCTTTATGGTGCAGCCGATTTTCGCGAAGATGCTGCTCCCCCTTTTAGGAGGGTCGCCTTCGGTCTGGAACACGGCGTTGGTGTTCTATCAGGCCGTGCTATTACTCGGATACGGCTACGCGCACATCCTCACGAACCGCGTCCGGCCCAAAGTGCAAGCGTGGATTCATGCGGCTGTGCTCGTTGTGCCACTAGCTTTGTTACCGATCCGGATCTTTGGAAGCGGAATCCCCCCAAATGTCCAAGCTCCTATCGCGTGGCTGCTGGTTATTATGGTGGTCAGTATCGGTCTGCCATTTTTCGCAGTATCGACCAGCGGCCCTCTGTTGCAAAGGTGGTTTTCAAAGACGGGCCACCGCGCCGCTGCGGATCCGTACTTCCTCTATGCGGCCAGCAATTTCGGCAGCATGCTCGCGCTTCTCGGCTATCCCCTACTGCTCGAGCCATATTTGCCCTTGAAAGCTCAGAGTGCCATATGGTCGTTTGGATATGGGCTTCTAATAGCCTGCGTCGTCGGGTGCCTAGTCGTGTTTCTGATGGCCCCTGGCGAAGCAAGGATGGAAATTGAGGCCGAAGAGGTCGGACGGCTTGAAGCTCCTAATCGTGGACGAAAGCTGAGATGGGTTTTCCTTGCATTCCTCCCCTCGAGTCTCATGATGGGGGCAACGACTTACATCTCCACGGACATTGCCGCCGTGCCGCTCCTATGGGTGCTCCCCCTCGCCATCTATTTGCTTTCATTCATCGTTGTTTTTGCACGCCGCCCTTGGGTGCCGCTCAAGATTACGCTGTGGCTCATGCCGGCCTCATTGCTCGCTTTGGCCGTCATCATGTCGGTTCCGATTACAAAGCCGCTATATTGGATTCTCGGATTGCATTTGTTCACCTTGTTCATGGCATCGTTGGCTTGCCACGGGCAGATCGCTGAAGACCGTCCACCGGCCAAGCATTTGACCGAGTTCTATTTCCTCCTTTCGGTTGGAGGCGTCTTGGGCGGAATTTTCAATGCCATTGTCGCTCCATTGCTATTTTCTTCGGTTCTGGAATATCACCTCGCGCTCGTTCTCCTTGGGCTGAGCCTCCCCTGGAAGGGCATGAATCGATCAACTAAGAGTTGGGCCGCGGATCTTATTCTTCCTTTCGTGCTTCTCATCGTGACCTTCATCCTCATTTGGGCGCAGAGACGATTTGGATTAACGTCCGAAGTAAGTGCAAAAAGAAGCATCTTCATCGCGGCCGCACTGTGCGCATTGCTTTTCGTCAAGCGGCCACTACGGTTCGGCCTCTCGGTGGGATCCCTCATGCTGTTGGGAGCTTGGCTAAACATCAACCCAGGGCGAAACCTTTATCGGGCGAGAAGCTTCTTCGGTGTTTACCGCGTTGAAGTCACGCCAGGGGGCGAAAAGCATCGGCTGTTTCACGGCACCACGCTCCACGGCGTCGAATCGACTAAGCCAGCCGAATATGCGATTCCGCTCAGTTACTACTTTTCAACCGGTCCAATCGGGCAGGTGTTTGCGGCAAGGAAGGATTTCCCCGGTGGCGCGGTGGGTGCAGTCGGTTTGGGGGTTGGCTCGCTCGCCGCTTACTCCCGGCCCGGACAGCATTGGACATTTTATGAAATCGATCCTGTCGTTCTGGACATCTCGAGAAATCCGAGATTCTTCCATTTCTTGGAGGTAGCGAAAGGGCCGTATGAAGTCGTGCTTGGCGACGCTCGCCTGTCCTTGCAGGCCTCAAGCCGTCGATTTGATCTGCTCGTACTCGACGCTTACAGCTCTGACGCGGTGCCACTCCACCTTATTACTACCCAGGCCATGAAGCTTTATCTTGCAAGGCTGGCTTCGCACGGAATCATCGCGTTTCACATTAGCAATCGCCATCTTGATCTTGAGCCCGTGCTTGCCAACTTTGCCGACGAATTCCACTTACAGGGGCTGATTCAGCGCGACAATCAGGCAACGAGCGAGGAAAGGGCGCTGGGCAAAGCCAGGGCGGATTGGGTCATTTTTGCCCGTGCCCCCTCCGACTTCGGAACGATCGCGGCCGATCAACGCTGGGTTCCCCTGCAGAAGAAGAAAGGGGTAGCGCTTTGGACGGACGACTATTCCAGTATTCTGACCGTGCTGACCGGCCTTTAGCTGAACATTGGATATTCTGCGCGTTTTCGGTCTCGGAGCTCTTCGTAATGACGTATTTGCCCTTCGATTTCACCGGGATTCGCCTCAGCATAGCGAAGGGCGGATGCAAGGTCACTCTCGTGCAGCCCTGGGAACGATCTCCGCAGCTCCGCCACCGAGCCGATTTTGCGGAATTCGCGGACGATTTCCCAAACCGTGATTTTGCTTTCGGAAAGATGGGCCACCTTCCCGTTTTCCGCATTGGTTTCGACGACCGAAACGCGCGGCTCAGACCGACGATACTCGACCAACCTTTCTTCGACCGCCTCGACAGAGCATGAAATGAGCTCCGCGCATTGGTCGACGGTCAGCATTTCCTGATCAACGGCGGCGATCGCCAAGTCTTCGAGCAGCGTGGGACAAGCGCTCCATAAAGCGTTTAATGCCGCTTCCGCTTTACCGGGCTCGTGCCTTGCGAGCCTCTGCAACTGATGTAGCTGCCAATCTTCCAGCGCTATCCACATTATCGATGGCCCTCCAGGACCAAATCGCGAGAACATCCTCGCAGAATCGAACAACGCTGTTCATTTCTAATATTATTTGACTAGTTTACTGTTGCAAAAGGTCGGAAGCGTGTCGTCCATGCTCGAAAACACGCAAGAATTGTAGCTAAGGAGAGTCGTGCGAACTCAATGGAATGCCACATTCCCTCAAGGATTCTCGGACTTGCGGCTCAATCTCGCGCAAAGGATCAACCAAGTCCGCGTGCCAACCAGCGGCGAGAGCTCCGCGGACGTTTTTGGGGGAATCGTCGAAAAACAAAACTTCCGCGGGATTCACAAACGCTTTCTCGCAAAACCGTTCATATATTTGCGGTTGAGGTTTCTCAAGACAAACCTCGTGAGAAAGAACGGCTATTTGAAGGGCAGCGATCGCGGGAAAGCGTCCACTTAGCCTCATTTCTTCCCAATGGGGCTCATTGGTGTTGGAAAGACAGCCGGTCTTAATATTCAAATCATGAAGGTCTTTGACTACCTCGAGCATTCCTGCATAGGGCTCGATAAGGATGCTCCGATGAACCTGCATTGCCTTGGCCGTGTTCAAGCCTCCTAAGTACTTGCCAAGCTGCTGCAGATAGGTCTGGAGGTCGATATCACCCGCTTGATAGCGATCGAAGCCTGGAAAGTCTGTAAGAATGCCATTAGGCACGGTCTCGGAATCTAGCCCGGCTTGAGCCATCGCTTCTCGCCAGGTGTGGCTGATGCGGACCATGACTCCCCCAAGATCGAAGCAAACGCACCGAATTGACATCCTTGCTACCATTTTTGCCATAAACAGTGTGACTTCTCTAGCCGATGACCAATGATTTGAATTAGGCCCGCTCTGGCCGAGGTTGTCGATGCCCCACTTTCGCTTTATCTCATTACGTCTCTCTTTGCTTGTCTTGGTCGGCGCCGGCTTTGTCCCCGTCGGTCTCGCGGCCAGAGGACCGGAGGCTCGAATCGAGCCTTGCATGGCCATGCACATGGAATTTGCGAGGGCCCTTTTCGCCGCCGGACGAATCGACGACGCGTGTGCGCAGGCCAGGCTAGGAGCCCTTCCGCGGCCCCTCAAGGTGTACCTCCGAACGAAGGGACACGAAGTGGACGCTCAGCGGTTCGGATCAATTTTTTGGCACGCAACCGATGAATGGGGCATGCTCTTGATGTCCGGGAGCCTCTTCGAAATGGCAAATTATGGAGAGCACGCGGATGTGACGGTTGAATTCGCAAGCTCGCTCAGAGAGAATGGGCGTGAGGTAGGAGGCTACACAACTTGGTCGCGTGAGGTAAGTGCATCGGGAAGTACTACATCGGCGACCATAACGTTGCGCACCACCACAC
>JBBREX010000084.1:0-12148 GCA_038225245.1 Fimbriimonadales bacterium
GGAGTTGGCCGTGGGCAGTTGGCAGTTGGCGGTGGGTTAATCACCTTCTCCGACGAACGGGCATCGGCAAGCGCCTTTGGAGTCACCAGCCCTGGAAAAGCACCGATTGTGGACGCGTTTCTTCAAATGGCGCGCTGCAGCGAAGGTCCCTTCATCACGCCTGAACGGATTAGCTCCGAAAGAGATGTCTGGTTTACGAAACGACCCGTCGAATTCTTTGTCGATTTCGAGACAGTTAGCGACCTGAATGACGACTTTTCTCGCTTGCCGGAGAAAAATGGGCAAGCGCTCATCTTTATGATTGGCTGCGGACATATGGAGGATGACGAGTGGCAATTTGAATCCTTGATCGCAAACAACCTCGATGAGGATAGCGAAGCAGAGATCATCGATCGTTGGCTCAGCCACATGAAAGAGGTAAGGCAAGCCCTCGATCCGAATGGCGACGATCCGCCATGTTTCCACTGGTCGCCGGCGGAGGATGCAAACTTCCTAACTCAGTTTAACTCGGCATGCAAGCGCCAAGCAGAACGGAACTGGCCTCAACCTCGTTGGTACGACTTGCTTAACAACGTGATCAAGAAAGAACCGGTCATTGTTAAAGGGGCCAACGGATTCGCGTTAAAAGCGTTCGCAAAATCGATGTTCAAGCTTGGCCACATCGAAGCCGAATGGAAGGACGGGCCTGGGGACGGCTTGGCGGCGATGGTGGGAGCGTGGAAATGTGCAGAAATCGCTCGCAAACAAGGCTGTTCGATGCGTAAATTACCTCTAATGCAAGGCATTGCCGCTTATAACGAAATGGATTGCAAAGTGATGCAACAGATCCTGGCCTACTTGCGTGAGCATCATTAGGATCCTATTCGGTTGGCGGTTAGCGGTTGGCGGTTGGCGGTGGAGGGCGAGGTGCTTAACGGATGTTTCCTGCGTCTCTGTGAGAGTACATGCGGAGGATCTAAATGGGGTGGCTGATACCTTGGATCGCGATTGCAATCTCATTGGCGGCGGTGCTGGGACGCGGGGCCTTGCGTTCGGGACCATCGAATTCCGCTCCCGTTCAAGACGCAGAAAAACTGCCTGTGGGCTTGCTGATATCTGTTGCGGCACTTTCAGCACTGGCGGGCCTAATCCCAGGCTTGCACTTAGCGGAGTTTTCGCGGTCTTTCGTCGGGGCGGCCTTTGGAATTATCCTCGCGTTGGGCATCCGTGCATCGGAAACGCTTAGCTTTGACGAGCGGATAGGCCGGATCATCGCCGCAGGGCTTGCCACCGCCGCATTGGGATGGGCCGATATCGGAGCGACCGGGGCAAAGGAAGCTTATCCCGGCTTGCTGGGCTTGGTTTTAGGGGCCGGCATCGGTTCCCTATGGTTGCGCGGCAGCTCCAAAGGTCAAGCTGGCGAGCCAGGGCTCGCATTCGCAGTTTTTATGGCGACGGGTGCTTTCGCGAATTTACTCGGAATGACAGGCAAGACCGCTCAGGCCGGGACCATGCTGATGTTTGTGGCCACCCTCGCTTTTCTTCTGGAAACTTTGTTTGCAAGCAATTTGAAATCGGTTGCGCAAGCTTGGTTTAGAGTAGCCGCCATCGGCCTTCTGGTTTCCGGAGCCTGGGTGCTCGCTCGGCGATTTTTCTTTCTCAGTGACCTGGGCTGGGTCGCCACTGGTTCCGCGCTCGTCGCTCTGGTGGTTTCTTGGAGGCTTTCAGGCGTCAACTCCAATGCCAGCGAGTTTCTTATCGCATCGATTCTCTGGGTTGCACTGGCAACGGTTGCATTTGGCTTATTAAAGGGCTTTGGGATAGCCGTCGCCGCGTTGAGTGGGACCGCTTGTTTGGTCGCGTACGGCAGTCGAGCGGGTGTGCTCAGCATCGCGCCCTTGCTCGCCTTAAGCGGATACCGCACGTTCCGCGTGCTGCATCCCGATTCATCCAGAGCGTTCGACATTGGGCAACATTACGCGCTGATAGGGTTGCTGCTGGGACTCTTGTTAGCGCTCGGCCTTCTCGAATGGACGCGCTCGTCGAGAACCGGAGCCCGCGGATTGGCGTCAAACCTTTTCGCCGCGCTCCTGATCGGCACCGCCCTATGCGGAGGTCTGATCCTCCTCGGCACGCGAGGGTCGGTGGGAATGCTTTTCGGCTTTGGATTTCTTCCGGTTCTCGCCGGCCTCAAAGGCGAACGCGCCTGGACGAGCGTTGTGCCGGCCTTGGCTCTTTCAGCGTTTTTGACGCTGGTGTTTGGACCGTTGGGCCCCGAACTCAGTTTGGAGAGATCTGAAAAGCTTCGTCTCTTGGCAATCCTCGCCGGCTGCGGATTAGTGTTCGGAAGCTGCGCATCGATCCTTGGCCATAAAAGGCGAGATAGTGGGTCGGCGGAGGCAGCGGCATGAAGCTATTCACCACATTTCGCCCTGGTGGGTTGGCGAGTCTCATCGTATTAGTAGGTGTATGCCTCGCATTCATCGCCTTTGGGGTGACGCGGGAAGTCGCGCTGGGCTCTGTGCGAGGGATCGCCTTCATGTCGGAAAACCTTCGACCGCTTCCCAATGCGACCATCATTTTGAGACCCGCATTCGATCTGGCGGACTGGGAGTCTCAGGTACGAACCGTGAAAAGTGATAAGGTTGGCGCATTTGCGGTGGCCGATCTGCCCGCAGGCGAATACACCATTGAAGGCTACACGAACGCCCACAAGCTCGAAAAAGCAAGCGTCCTGATCGCGGAGGGCCACGCCACTACCGTAAATTTGGAGCTGCAGCCCAACGAGCCCTACCTCAATCTTTACATCAGTCAACACGTATTCGCTCCTGCTGAGGCGCCCGCAGTCCAGCTACGCGGTTTTTCGCCGGAACAAGCGGTCGATTTATCGATTTATCCGGTCCGGCTAGAAGCAATCGCACGCAAAGGCGGTATCAGTGCAGTTCTTTCCCCGTTTGCCCGCAAAGAGTCCGATTTGGAACCGGAAACAAGCGGGGACCTGATGCCCGCCCAAGCGATAAACTGGCCGATTCGCTCTCGTGACGGAGAAGGGGTTTTCGATGAACGTCCGCTGTTTCCCAAGCTACCTAGCGGCATCTATCTGCTGCGCGCCCAGTGTGGCAAAGAGCGGGCAAGCGGATATCTACTGATCACGCAGATCGCTATGGTTGCAAAACACAGTAAGTCTGATGGCATCGCGTTCGTTACCGATATCTCGACGGGCAAGCCCATCGCAGGGGCGAGAATTCAGGTCGCTCAAGCTAACGGAACGATGGTGCCATGGGGAACTACGCAAGCTGACGGGATATTGAAAGGGTTGCTTCCTCTCGATCAGGGTGGAGGTGAAACCTCGCTCATCGCGACGGCAGGGGACTCGGTGGCGGTCGCGAGTTTTTACCAGCCTTCAGGCAAAAGAGAGGGCGAGCATCGGATTTGGACTTATACCGACCGTCCTGTCTACAAGCCGGGAGACACCGTGCGATTCAAGGGAATCGTGCGTAAGCTACTCAAATCGGAGTACGTTCTCCCGGCGAAGGGCTCCGTCGAGGTGCAGATCAAGAACCCCGATGAAACGGTAATCCAGAAAACGAACATCTCTCTGAATGAAAATGGAACGTTCAACGGAAACTTCAAGATCGATACGGACGTCGTGGGCCCCCATTCGATCGTCGTTTCGTACGCTGGGTCGGATGCGACTCGGTACGTCAGCGTGGCTGCGTATCGCAAGCCAGACGTGAAGATAACCGTTAGACCCGAGCGGCCTTATTTTGTGCGAGGGGATCGGGTGCGCATGAAAGTGCAATGCGAATATTATTTTGGGGGGCCCGTAGTAGGCGCGAAAGTCGATACGTCCATTTTCGCCGCTCATCTCTGGGAAGAGGATTTCTCCGATAAGGAAGAGACGGCCGGACAGCAAGAGGAGGGCGGGTATAAGGGCGATTTTATCGAAGACGTCAAGGCGACTACCGACGCCGACGGAATCGCCTGGGTCGAGTTCAATTCCGCAAACTTAAAGGGCCAGGACTCGAAGATCGACATGAGCACGGGAGATATGACGCTCACGTTTTCGGCGAGCGTAACCGAAACGGGAGACCAATACTTCGAAGGCAGTGGATCGGTCCGGTTGACCCAAGGCGACTACGCTCTTCGCGCCGAGCAAGATCGATATGCGGTTCAACCTGGGGAGGCGGCCACCTTTACGTTCGACGCCTCCAGACATGACACGGGAGCTCCCGTACCTCAGGCGGTCGTCACGGTGGAAAGCGGGTACGAGCATTGGAACCGGCGCGAGGTTCGATTTGCAAAAGAAGCGGTCCAGACGGTTCGTACCGATCCGGATGGAAAGGCTGTCGTAAAGCTGACTCCTGCACGAGAGGGCGAATACAAAATTAGAGCCACGTCGGAAGATTCCCATGGACACCAAATCGTTATCGAACGAACCCTCTACGTGTGGAAGGGTGAGAGCGGTGAATTCGAAGGCCCTGCGCCAAAAATCGAGATCGTTTTGGATAAGCGCCTATATCAGGTGGGCGAAGAGGCGACGGCTCTGATAAGGACCGGCGCCGCGGGGGGCAGTGCTCTGGTGACGGTGGAGAGCGACAAGATGCATTGGTGGCAAGTGGTTTCGTTGAACAGACAATCTACGGCGGTCCATGTGCCGGTCGCCCGAGAATTCTCTCCAAACGCCTACGTCACGGTTTCTTATATCCATGGAAAGGTTTTTTATGAAGGGTTGAAGCGACTTAACGTAGACTTGGGTTACCGCCGCATCAAAGTTTCGGTCCTGCCCGACCGGTCCGTTCTCAAACCGGGGGAGGAAGTTCAATATCGAATCAAGACTCAAACCGAGGACGGAAAAGGGACCCCTGCCGAGCTATCCCTGGCCGTGGTCGACGAAGGCATTTACGCGATCAAGCCCGATTCCGACGATCCCGTCGCCGCCTTTTATCCGAAGCGAACTCACGATGTCGAGACTGCTTATTCATTCCCGGAGCTCTATTTGGACGGCGGCGACAAGTCTCCCGTAAACACGGAGATCCGACAGAAATTCCTCGATACTGCTTTTTGGGCGCCTGTAATCTCTACCGATTCACAAGGGAATGCCATCGCTCGCGTCCGCCTGCCGGACAATCTAACGAGCTGGCGCGCCACCGCCATCGCAATTACGCAAAATTGTTCGGTAGGCAAGGCGGCGGTAAATGTTCGCGTTCGCAAAGAGCTCATGATCCGGCTATCCGCGCCTCCGTACTTCGTTCAAGGGGATCGCGTCCGTCTCAGCGCCACTGTGCACAACGACTCTGGCAAGAAAGCTGAAGTCCAAGTCGGACTGCAAGCCTCAGGGCTCGAAATCGACAGACAAAATTCGTCGAAAGTTTCGATCGAGTCGGAGAAATCGGTAACCTTGGATTGGATCGTTAAAGCTCCGGTCGCGGAAATGTGCACCTTGCTCGCGTCGGCCTCTATCCCGGGTGGCCCCAGAGATGCTATGAAGCTGAGCGTCCCGATAAGGACTCATGGAAGAAAGAACGTTCAAAGCTTCGCGGGAGAGATTATCAGCTCCGGCTCGGTTCTCGTGCAACGCGTTGGCAACGCGACCGACGGCGAAGTCAAGCTGACGGTTACACCGAGTCTCGCGTCGGCCATGTTATCAGCCCTCGATAGCCTGGTCGACTACCCCTATGGCTGCACTGAGCAGACGATGAGCCGTTTTATGCCGGCGGTAATTGTCTCCAAGACCTTGCGAGACCTTCAGCTGGGACGCCCTGATCTGGAAGCAAAAATACCAGCCATCGTGCGCCTTAGCATCAATAGGTTGCATGGCCTTCAACATTCGGACGGAGGTTTCGGATGGTTTGAAAACGACAGGAGCGAACCTTACCTAACTGCCTTGGTTATAGAAGGACTTTGGCGAAGCAAACAGGCGGGCCAAGAAACCGATCCCTTTATTTCCTCGAATGCTCTTCGATGGGGCAAGCGATATCTCGAAGCGCCAACCGCCAACCGCCAACCGCAAGTCTCCGAAATAGACCTAAGGCCCAAGATTTACCTGGCCTACGCGATGCAGCTCTACGGCCCCGACGCAGAAGCCCAAAAGATTATCGAGGAGGCAAATCTAAGCAAGCTGGAAGTCGACGACCTCGCATTTGCCGCCATGGCTTCGATCGGAAACACCCCTGGACAAGAATCGGCGGTGCAAACCGAGGCAATCAAGCAAATGATGAAAAAAGCAACCGTCACTGGTGGCCTTGTTTTTTTTGAGGAGCAATACGGCGCGGATGCGACGGCCCGAGCGCTTCAGGCTTTGCTTGCAATCCAGCCATCACATCCCTATGTGCCGAAGATCGTACGTTATTTGATGCTGCATAGGCAAGGCGAGATGTGGATGAGCACTCTCGACACGAGCCAAACCGTCGCTGCCCTGGGTCAATATGTGAAACAGACCAGCGAGCTCAACGCGGACTACGATCTAAGGATCGTTCTCAATGGACGGGCGCTTGCCACGAAACACTTTGGAAAGACCGATCTCAGCGCTCCGTCCTGGACAGTCCACCTTCCGGTTGCCGCACTTCAGAGTGGAGACAATCGTTTCGAATTTAGCAAGACCGGTTCGGGAGTAGCTTACTACTCGATTCAGGTTCAACAAACGCCATTCCTCGCGCCATTGGGCCGGCTGATCAACAATACCGGCCTCGTTTTGGAGCGGTCATTTCATCGCTTGGAAGCACAACGACAAGAAGATGGGGCTCTCCGGCTGTTACCGAGTGAAAGCCCAGTCAACCGGTTTACGAGCGGAGAAAGCGTACGCTGTCGTTTGAGCCTACACGCAGAATCCAATTTCAATTTCGTTCTTATCGAAGTTCCCACTCCATCGAACATGAGGGTGATGGAGAATGAAGAGCCGGAGCACTGGTCTTGGTGGTGGTCTCATTTGTCAATTTTCGAGGATCGAGTGACCCTATTTGCTCGGAATGTCTCGGCGGGTAACCACGTGATCGAATACAACTTGCGCGCCGAGCGTCCCGGTATGGCAAGCGCGATGCCGGCGATCATATCTGAAATGTACGCTCCGGAAAAACGCAGTTCAAGCGGGGAGACCCTCCTGGAAGTAGAGCCGCGATGATTAGGCGTATGGCCGCA
Source organism: Fimbriimonadales bacterium (assembly GCA_038225245.1). GTDB lineage: Bacteria > Armatimonadota > Fimbriimonadia > Fimbriimonadales > Fimbriimonadaceae > JBBREX01. The sequence goes on from JBBREX010000084.1 coordinate 7,117, forward strand.
CTTATCCTCTGCAGCGTCCTCGCCTTAGCCAGCGTGTGGATCTTGGCGGTCGGCCAGCCGAAATCCGAGGTTCTGGCAAGCTACAGTACTCCTCTTGAAGGCCGAATGAATTCGCAGAGGCATAACGCCGAACTAGGCCTGGAGCGCTTAGATGGGGCCGTTATCGAACCTCATGGGGTGTTTTCTTTTAATAGCGCTTTAGGCTCGTGGTCCCGTGATCGGGGCTACCGCAAAGCACCCGTAAGCTACAACGGACAGCTCATCAGCAGCTGGGGCGGAGGAGTGTGCCAGACCTCGACCACGCTTTACAACGCCGCCCTGGTGTCCAACATGGTGATTTTGGAGCGGCACCCGCACCGATTCGCCCCCAGTTACGTACCGCCTGGAAGAGACGCCGCCGTGGCCTATAGCAAGGTCGATCTTCGCTTTGCGAATCCATATGACTTCCCCGTTCGGATTCGCGGAGAAACCAGGCGGGGCCGCCTTTTCATCAGCGTCATCGGCATCACCGCCGGCCGCCAACCGCCAACCGCCATCCGCATTGTCCCCGAAGTACGTCAAGTCATTCCCCCGCAGGAGTACGTTTTCAACGTACGCAATCGCACGGCAAGAGTGCGAAACACGGGGAAGGCAGGCTATGAAGTAGCCGTATATCGCATTATCGGAGATCGCAAAGAACTCCTATCCACGGATAGCTACCCCGCGATGAACCGGATTGTCGAATACCGCTAACCGCCCCTCGGACGTCCCGGTGCCCCGTCGGGCCCTAGAAGTCACTGGACTCGTCGCCGTGTGGATGGGCCTCGGATTCGCCTTCCACCTTCGCCCCGAAGCCTATCTCCTCTTAGGCATCCCTCTCACTGGTGCGTTTCAGATGTTCGTCCGCCGTCAGCCTCTGCGGGCTCTCTGGGTTCGCGAAGCTCCACCGTTTCGGCTTGGGCGCACGGGATGGATTGTCGCTGTCGGCCTCGCCAGCCTCCCTGCGCTGAGCGCTCTCGCTTCTGTGGCGGAATCGGACTGGCTAGCCGCAATGTTCCAGTCGGCGGTCTTGTTGGGTGCCTTGCCGACCGCGTACTGTCTGTTCAACTTGGATCGGGCAGCGCTGCGGATGCTGGTGGCCTGTGTGGCAATCAATGTTCTGATGGACGTGGTATTCAGATCCAGCTTATGGTTATTCCACGCACACCCGGTGCCGCGTGGATTGTCTGCTACTACCATTGGCGCATTCCTAACCGCGTTCGCCGTCCTCCTCACAACGATGTGCGTCATGGAGGAGGTGGCCTTCCGCGGCCTACTCGATTCCCATATCCACCAACAAGGCGACTTTCGCGGTTGGGCTTCGTCAGCCTATCTATCGGCGCTTTGGGGTATCTGGCACTTGCCGATCCTCCCGCAACAGGGCTCCTTCCTCGGAACCATCCTCCTATTGCTCGGAGCACGCGTGCCCTTCGGGATCGCTATGTCGTTTTACTGGCGGCGCACAGGCAATCTCCTCGTCCCTGGCACGGCTCATGCGGTGCTTGACGCCCTTCGGGAGGCATTCTTCGTATGAATTCTCAGCGAACTAGAACGGCTACTGCCTCAGATACAGAATCGAATGCCTGATGCCGAACCGCTTCAGAAAATCAATGTCGTTGAAGTCCCCCATCGGCGCGTCCTCGATTCCGGTTCCATTGTAAGCCACGTGGAGGAGGTTATCCCGGTCGTTCTGCGAGCCATCAACCCAGCGATAGGCATAAAGAATGTCTCCGCCAAACCAGCAGGCGGCGGGTGCGGAACGGCTTTGCGTCCACTCGTCGTAATAGCGCTTCACCATCCAGCCGCCGCCGATCGTCTTGTCTCCTATCGTTTGGGCAACGTATTCACACGACCAGGGGGCTTCCTTGCTCGTCATGCCTTGGCCGAAGTAAAGCAGACGGCCTTTCATTCCTGAGACGCCTTTCTCGTCGAATAGCAGGATCGGGCGCGAACGGCCTCGCGCGCCGCCAGCCTCGCCCTCGATCCATTCTAGGGCCGATGAAGGCTCCAGGATCCCGTCCCTTACCTTATGGCGATTAATGCACCATCGACTGGGGCGGTCCTTGTCCTGGTCTTGGGCGAAGCCGATGACAAGTTCGTCCCTGAGCGTATCAACGGCTATGGAGACCGGCACGGTTGATTTGAAATCTGCTAACCGCCAACCGCTCACCGCCAACCGCCGCCCGCCAACCGCCAACGAGCGATATTGGATGTCGCCTTGGCTCGCAGACCACTCGAAGAGAAATAAGCGGCCCTTGTACACGCCTAAGGACGGAACCCGATCGCTCTCGTCGATAAGTGTCGTCGCTTTTGTTTCGACGCGATCCCCATCCAGCTTGAGCCATTTGGCGGCAACTCCTTTTGGGGTCTGATAAGCGATCACGACCCCGCCGCCATAACTCACCGCAACCGCATCCCCGATCACCTTGTCAGCAGATATCTTGACCGGCTTCCCCCACTCGAATGGCTTGATCAACCGCCGAAGGAGAAGCCACCCCGGCTTTTGAGCGCTTACGGTGGGATCGGACTTGCCATCCGCTTTGAGGCCATGTTGCGCATATAAGACGTAACCAATCTTGCCATGCGTGAAGACCCATGGGGCGGACTGAGTTTTGTCCACCTCGTCCCTCCGCCCGGCGGTCGTCGAATAGGAGTAGTTTACGTCGGCCCGGACATGCTTCTCGCCGAACACCCCATTCCAGTTCCAATCGATGAGAGTGGTGTGGTTGTCTGCCCCGCGCCGCAGGCGGAAGTGATAGGGGCCCTTTTCGAGGAATTTCACCTTGTCAAAGGGCAAGGGTAGCGTCTCGTCCAAATCCGTTTCCTTCATTACGAACTTGGCGAGCGCGCCATCGCTGTAGCGGATCTTCTTGATATCATCTTCAAGCCCATAACTGTAGGAGTAGTTCATCATGCTTGGATAAATCGGACAAGCTCCTGCGCTATAGAAGCCCTCGTGGCTAAGTCCGAGCTGGTGCCCGAATTCATGAATGAAAGTCGCATAAAGCGCCCATTCGTTCCCACCGCAGCCGCCTCCATCGCCAAGTTGGTCGGCTTGGCCACCACCCCATGGCGTCAACTGCATCCAATGTGCGACGCCACGCCATTTGACGGGTAGAAATTTGTCCCGGAGCTCCCACCAGGGTTTTTTTTGATCGGCCTCGCTAACCACTTCCAGCCATACGGGGTGAAGGGACCAGCCGAGGCTGTCGTAGTAGCCCTGGATGTTCTTCATTTGCCCCTCGACCATTTCCTTTTTTGCATTGCCGAATCGCGAGACGAGGCATATGAGGTCGATTCGCTTGGGGTTGCAGCCGAGCGCTTTCATGTCGAGGCCGCGAAAGCCGTTAACCTCCCAACCATCGAGGAGGCCGTCGCCATCGGTGTCGGGGTTGTAAGGATCGGTTCCAAGCTTCACTTCTTCCTCGTTCATGAGGCCGTCGTGGTCGGAGTCTGTTTCGTTCTTGCTGATGAATCGGTAAAGGAGAACATTGTTGCCGGTATGAGGCTCGCTTCCGTAGCGGAACTGAAGGAGGTCGGCGTCCCCGTCCCCATCCATATCCCCGGCCGCCCAGTCATCGGGGCCATTGGGATATGTGCTCTTTGGACGGCGCTGCACGAAGGTCGGTGCTTTGAGGGTGGGCTCGTCGAGAAAGATCCATGCGTTGGCGACGAGCGGCCAAGTGCCCTTTACGCAACGTCCGAGGTTACCTTCGGGCTTGGACTCAGCGGTGTCGCCCATTTGAACTCGCCCGTCGGTGAGCGTGAAAAGTGCGGCATGGCCGCGTGCCGCCACCACCGCATCGAGGTGGGCGAGTCCCTTTGGCAGCCGGGCTGGCACAATACGCTTATCTCTTGTCGCGATCTTGAAGCCGTTACCCGAGCGCTCGTCCCACGCATAGATACTCCCGTCGATCCAAGCTAAATGAGGCTTTTTGAGCTTAACCGGCAGCGTGATCCAGTTCGATTCGTCCTTGAAGCTTCCGTCTTTGAATCCGTGGGCTAGGCGAAGCGTTTGACCCGGGAAAATCCCAACGATATCTGCACCAGGCATTTCATCGAATTCGCCGATGCATACCGCTTGGCAATCTTTGCCCCAGTTTGAATTCGCTCTTTGAGGGACGAGACACTTCATACCCCCCGCATTCAGCGCCACGTCGATAAAAACATCGCCCGCGGGCGAGACGCAGACGAGGTCGGCAAAACCATCGCCATTCACGTCGCCCACCATCGGCATCCGTCCCGGCGGAGCGAATCCGAGCGCCCAAGGTAAAGACGGCGCGAGGATGGGGCCAGCCAGTCTGCCAACTGCAAGGGCAAGGAGAGCAAGCATGACCTATAGCATACGAGATAATGCCTAGCCTATTTTTTCTTACCCTTACTCTTGTCGTCAGCTTTCGGCATCGCCGAAGCTCGATCGGCTACGGTCTTAGCTTCCTTGGCCTTGAACGCGTCATTTTTGCCCGATGAAGTTTTCTTTGGTTTTTTGTCGCCCACGGTTGCAGTATATCCCGTCTTGTTCTTATGTTTTTCGCAAGGCCCAGGAGACCCTTTTTGAGGTGATTATCAAAAACATTCTTGCAAAGAGAATCGATCACTTGCCTCAACCGAGGGAACCTACCGAAGCTAGTCGGGCTGGTCCTTATCGAAATTATTTGCCGACTACGATGATAGAGAATGAGCCAGCGACCATCGGTCCCCTCCTGGGGCGTCCTCCGCCCGTTGCAGGTGTGGGTGCCGGCCCATACTCGGCAGCAATGAGTAGGATCCTGTTTGTTTTCGGATCTAATGTCAGGGTCTTAGCGCCACGCATGGTGTTGAGGGTCTGCTCCACAACGAATGATGTCGGGCTCGTCTCCTTGATGATAGTAAGCGTGCCGTCTCCCTGGGAGCTGAACGCCTCCCCGGTGTCCGGATTGAACACAGCTCCGTCAGTTCCACCGCCGATCGGAAGATCAGCGAGGATCTTACCGCTGTTAGCGTCGAGGATCACCATCGTCTGCGGATCGTGGCA
>JBBREX010000085.1:0-12098 GCA_038225245.1 Fimbriimonadales bacterium
ATAGCAGACCAGTCCCCAGCGCTACAAGAGGAATGCTGTGGGGTCCATTGTCGATCACCTTGCGCCGTCCAACGAAGATGACTGACGCCAAGGCTGCCATGCCGGCAATGTTGTGAACGACGATGCCGCCCGCGAAGTCGAGCACCCCCCATTTCTGCAGGAACCCACCGCCCCAAATCATATGCACGAACGGGAAATACACCAAAATCAGCCAGCCCGTGAGGAACCACGTATAGGCTTTGAAAGTGACGCGATTGGCGAACGCTCCCGTTATGAGGGCGGGCGTGATGATCGCGAACATCATCTGGTAAGCGATGAACACGATGAGCGGGATCGAGTCGTTGGCGGGCGACGGAGACATCAGATCGACCCCTCGCAGAAACGCCTTATCGAAGTTGCCGATCACCCCGCCGATGTCGCCACTGAAACACATCGAATAGCCGAACGCGTACCAAATGACCGTCGTCCAGCCCATCGAGACGAAGCTTTGCATCATGATCGTGAGCACGTTCTTGCGCCCCACCAGGCCGCCGTAGAAAAAGGCGAGACCCGGCGTCATGAGCATGACGAGACTGCTGCAAAGCAGCATGAAGGCGGTATTTCCGGTATCGATCGTCACGGTTAAACCTCTCTTCGCGCAACTGTAACACTAGCTGCGCATGACTAATGGGACGGGTAGCATCGAACGAATGGATGTCGAGGCACCCCCCATTGTCCTGCCCCAATTCGATTTTCAACCTCCACAACCCCGAAATTTGGTCGGCTGGGTGTTTCTATCGCTTCTTTTTGCACTCGTCATCCTTCTCCAGCTCGCCCAGTACCTGATGCGAGATGAGGATGCCACAAAGACCTTTCGGGAAACCGACATCGCGCTCAAAAACGCGCTCGTGCTGAAGGAAAGCGGAGTGGGAGGGATGGTGGAAGACCCCTTGCTCTCGCTTCAAGATGAGATCAATCGCATTCGCAAATACCGAGCTGAGAATATGGCTGCCGCCAAGCTGACGGTTGCCTATGAGTACGAACGTGGACAGCCTATTCGCCCTGCCGAACTCGCTATTTTCAAACGAGCGAAAAAGCCCGCCGATCATGCTTTTTATTCCATCTACAGCGCCCAAAAACTGAGTCCGCAGCAAGCCCGATCACTAGCCGGAAGCCTCAGCGGTAGCACGAGCGCAAGCCTTCTCGCGAAGATACACGCTTGGGAGAAAGCGGGTGATCGGAGTGTGAGAAGGATTCTGCTCCCGCGCTCCAAGACGCTGGCCATCGTAGCCATCGTTGTGCTCGGACTCTGCGCCACATGCGGCGGGCTGATTCTCCTCGGCCTTTACATCGTGAAACGATCGCAAGGGGAGTGGCAGCCTCTTAGCCATCCAGCCGAGCCGGTCACCGCATGGGCGGCCGATCGCTTCGCGCTCCGCATGGCTTTCTGGATGCTGGCATTTGTTGTGCTGCCCACGATCCTGATCGTTCTCATGAAAGGATTGCTTGGCCTTCAGCTGGCCGAAACGCTTGCCTCTGCCTCCACCTTGCTCGTCCTGGCGGGAGTTATCGCGATGCCGCTCATGGGCAAGCGGTCTAGCTTTAAAGAACTTATTGGAGATACCTCCCGGCCCTTTCAGAAGGCGATGATCGGGGTCGGGGCGGCCTTCGCGAATATCATCCCGCTAGCGTTGCTCGGCTGGCTCGGCATCGTACTCTTTAGATTCTTGCCCGAGCCAAGCCACCCCGCCGTCGAGGAATTGTTGAACGACACTTCGCTTCAATCGATTCTCACCTTCTTTCTGCTTGCTTGTGTCATCGCCCCTATCGTCGAAGAGCTCACTTTTCGGGGGATGTTGCTGCCTGCCTTGTTTCGAGGCTTGAATAGCCGCTGGAAAGCAATCGTCTTGACCAACTTGCTGTTCGCCGCCATCCATCCGACCGGCATTCCTGCTTGGCTCGCCCTTGCCGGCCTCGGCGTGATGTCGAGCTTGCTCACCATCCAAACACGCTCCTTGATACCGTCGATCTTTATGCACGCAACCCACAACGGATCGCTCTTGCTCTTGAGCTTATTTCTCACATAACGATGCAGCGCATTTATTTGGACCACGCCGCCACGACCCCTTTGCTTCCAGAAGTAACCGAGGCGATGATGCAATGGGCCGATTGCGGTAACCCAAGCAGCCTTTATGCAGAGGGCCGTCGAGCCAAGGCGGAGATCGACCTTGCTCGTGAAGCCGTTGCCGATGCGCTCGGATGTTTATTCGGTGAAATCACCTTTACCTCTAGCGGAACCGAAGCCTCGAACTTGGCGATCGTCGGTTGCGCCCTCCAAAACCAACATCTCCTTCGGAATCGCATCTTAATGGGGGCGGTCGAGCATCACTGCGTACTCAACTGCCGCGAAGTGCTCGAACGGATTGGCTATCAAGTGGAGCTTATCCCAGTGGATCGCTTTGCGAGAATCAAGCTCGACGACTTAACAGGCATGCTTGCGGGCGACGTGCTGCTCGTGTGCGCGATGCATGCCAACAACGAGATCGGAACGATCAACGATATTCATGCCATCTCCCACGCCGCAAGATCTTCCGGGGCTTTGGTTTTTTGCGATGCCGTGCAGACTTTCCTGTCGCTGCCGGGCCAGCTCGCCAAATCGTTTTCCGATGTCGATCTGATCGCAATTTCCGCGCACAAAGTGAATGGTCCTAAAGGCGTTGGGGCTTTGTTCGTCCGGTCGGGAGTCAAGATCCAACCCTTGTTGTCAGGAGGCGGCCAAGAGCGCGAAATGAGGGCGGGCACGGAAAACGTGGCCGCTATCGCCGGTTTCGCCGCCGCTGTAAAGCATCGAAGTACGTCAATACGAGTTGCTCCGCGAGACGCTTTTGTTCAAGCCATAAAGAATCAATCGTGTCTCAAGCCGATATGGACGGCCGGGCCTTCGATTGAACGGACCCTTCCTGCCCATGCCCACTTACGATTTCCCGGCTTAAACGCAGAATCTATGCTCATCGTGCTCGACCGCTTAGGAGTGTGCGCCAGTAGCGGAGCGGCATGCAGCAGCGGGAGCATCGAGCCGAGCCATGTCCTACTTGCTTGCGGATATACCAAGTCGGAAGCCTTGGAAGGATTGCGCTTTTCCTTCGGGACCACGACTTCGATGGAGGCTTCAGACGAGGCTGCTGCTCGGGTGGCTCAAGCAGTGGCCCAGGTCTCTTCGGGCAAGAGCGCCTGATGGAGAAGGGGTACATTTAAAAGCACCCCATGAGCCTTCCCATTGAGGACTTGACGCCCCGTCAGATCGTTGCCGAACTGGACCGCTTCATTGTGGGCCAAGGGGCCGCTAAAAAGGCCGTCGCGGTGGCCCTGAGGAATCGATTTCGTCGTCAACAACTGCCCGCCGCGGAGCGGGAAGACATCTTGCCCAAGAACATCCTCATGATTGGTCCGACGGGGGTCGGCAAGACCGAAATAGCGCGCCGTTTAGCGCAGCTCGCAAAAGCTCCCTTCATAAAAGTCGAGGCCACGAAATTCACTGAGATTGGATATGTTGGTCGCGACGTCGAATCGATGATCCGAGATTTGGTCGCCGCATCGGTCAGGCTCGTGGAGCGAGAGAAAACAGAGAGCATTCGTCCGCAAGCGGAGCAGCAGGCTTTCGAGACCCTTGTGGAAATGCTCGACGAGCCACCCAAACTCAAAAAACGCAAAGTACGCGCGCCCGACCTCGACAATCCGATCGTCCGCCAAGCGTTCGAAATTTTTGGCCAGAAAATTCAGGATGACTATCCGCCGGACGAGGAGGTTGTCGAAGAAGAGCCCAAAGAAGGTCGGGCAAAGCGAAGAAAGCGACTTCTCAAGGAAATCCAGCAAGGAAAACACGATCAACGCATGGTCGAGATCGAAATCGAGGAATCGGGAAGTCCGTTCGTACAAGTATTTACGCCTCAGGGTCTCGAAGAGATGGGCTTGGACCTACCGAATATCGGCGGCCACTTTCAGAACCGGAGAGGCACTCGGAATGTAACCGTGGAAGAAGCAAAATCCATCCTCATCGATCAAGAGGCTCGCCGGATGATGGACACCTCCAGCATCAATCGAGAGGCGGTAATCAGGACGGAACAAACGGGAATCATCTTCCTCGACGAGCTGGATAAAGTTGCCGGAAAGACCGGAGGCGCGGGGCCGGACGTCTCCCGTGAAGGCGTGCAGCGAGACTTGCTGCCCATCATCGAAGGCTCGACGGTGGCCAGCAAGTTCGGCCCAGTCCGCACCGATCATATTTTGTTCATCGCGGCGGGGGCATTTCATACCGCCAAACCGAGCGATTTGATCCCCGAATTGCAAGGCCGGCTCCCTATTCGCGTGGAGCTCGAAACCCTGACCGAATCCGATTTCAGGAGGATCTTGAACGAACCACAAAACGCCCTCACCAAGCAATACAAGAAGCTCTTAGCGGTGGAAGGTGTGGATATCACGTTCACGGAGGATGCTCTGGATGAGATCGCCCACTTTGCCACCGAAGTGAATTCGAGAACCGAGAACATCGGGGCGAGACGCCTCCATACGATGCTCGAAAAGCTTTTGGAGGAAGTTCTTTTCGAAGCCCCCGACATCAAAGAAAAAGAAATCACCTTTGATGCGGTGGTCGTGCGGGATCGACTTTCGAAGCTGGTCGAGGATAGCGACTTGAGCCGCTACATACTCTAAGCCCCCACCCGCATGAGCTCACGAGCATTTTCCAAGGCAGATTGGCCAACCTCTTCCCCCGCCAACATTCGCGCGATTTCTTCGACCCGCTCCTGCTGATCGAGCCTACGCACGACCGTGATCGAGCGGCCCCCCTGAAGCTCCTTCTCGATCTTAAAGTGTGCTTCTGCTCGGCTCGCGATCTGGGGCAGGTGGGTGATTGTTACCACTTGATAATTATGAGCGAGCTCCTCCAGTTTGCGAGCGACGACCGCGGCCGCTTGCCCCCCTAAACCTGAATCTACTTCGTCGAAGATCATCGTAGGAACGCCCGCCTTTCCCGCCAAAACCACCTTTAGAGCCAACATGACTCGGGATATTTCGCCTCCGCTCGCTATCTTGCTCAAGGGTCGAGCAGGCTCCCCGGCATTGGCCGAAAAGAAAAACTCCACCGAATCGATGCCCGACGGATCGCATGCCTTGAGGCTCAGTCTCGTTTCGAGAATCGCGCGAGGCATGGCGAGATCGCGCATTTGGGTCTCTACCGATGTGCTGAACTCACGTGCCCGCTCCTGCCGGAGATTGGACAGGTCCTTGGAAGGGCCGGCAAGCTCTCTTTCCGCACGTCCAAGGCCTGCCTCGAGTTCTTCCTCGCACGCTTCGCCACCTTCGAGTTCCTGAAGTTCGACACACGCTTCATGCAAGAAGCCTAAGATCGCTTCCTCCGTATCTCCATATTTTCGACGTAGCTTGTTGAGGGCGTCGATCCTCTCCGCAGTCTTTTCTAGAAGTGCGGGGTCCGATTCAAGACCTTCCACGTAGCTCCCCAATTCGCGAGCTCCGTCTTCCAATGCATAGAGCGCGCTTCGAAGTGATTCGAGCACCGGCTCGATCGAGGGGTCTAGCAGGAGCGAGCTTTCTAGCGCCCTCACACTGCTTCCCAGTCTGACAAGTGCCGACTCCTCGTCAGCGGAAATACCGTGAAGCGCTTCCGCAGACGACGTTGAGAGAGATTCCATGTGTTGAAGACGCGTTAGTTGGGCTCGCAACAAATCTCCTTCGCCTGGCTTTGGGTCGCTCGCTTCAATCTCCGCAACCTGAAAGCGCAGGATATCGATCCTTTGTTCGCGATCCCTTTGAGATCGACGACTGGACGCCAGCTTGGCTCTCAAGATCGCCGCTTGATCGAACGCAACCGAAACTCTTGATCGCAACTCATGAGCGGCCTCGCCGATCCACGCATCGAGAAAATCGATATGGGATTCCGGGTCGAGCAGGCTTTGATGATCGTGCTGCCCATGCAAATCGACTAAGAGATCGCCTAATCTCTTGAGGATTCCTACTGGGATCATTTTGCCTGCCAATCGGGCCGACGATCGACCCTCAGCGGTTATCTCACGCTGCACGAAGAGCTTCCCGTCTTCCAAATCCACCCCCAGCTCCCGGCAACACTGCAAAGCTTCTGGATTCGATTTCAAGTCGACCACTAACGCGACCACGCCTCGGGAAGAGCCTGACCGGACAAGCTGAGAATCGGCTCGGCCCCCTAGCGCAAGGCCTATCGCGTCGACTAGGAGGGATTTGCCAGCCCCCGTCTCACCGGTGATGGCCGTGAATCCAGAACCGAGCTCGATGTGAGCGCGTTCGATGATCGCTATGTTATCGACGCTCAGCTCGAGGATCATGACTTAAGGATAAAGACGCAGGAACGTTCGCAGCGGTGCCAGAATACCGACAGCCGTGCAGTCTGAAATCGAAGGGCATCGAAAACCTGCGGAGAGGGCGGCTGGAATTGCGCTGGTCGCCACCCTTGTCGTGGTCTCCGTGAAATGGCTCGCCGCCGCCAAGACGGGCAGCATCAGCGTGCTCGCCGAAGGTCTCCAGTCATCCGTGGACATCCTCATGTCGATGCTCGCCATCGTCACCCTTCGTTACGCGGCCAAGCCGCCCGACGACGAGCATCCCTATGGCCACGGCAAGGCGGAGCTTCTCATCAGCGCGCTGCAGATGCTGCTTATCTTTGCGTCCGCTGCCGTTGTTCTATGGTTAGCCTACAAGCGCCTTCTGCATCCGGAGCCGATCGAATGGGATTGGGGGGCGGCCGCTATGCTCTACACGGCCGCATCGAACACAACGCTCTCCATCTATCTTCGACGGGTTGCCGCCCGCGCCAGATCGGCCACCCTGGAATCCGAGTCGCTCCATTTGCGAACCGATACCATAGCTTCACTCGGAGTGCTGTTAGGCCTCGTTCTTTATCACTTCACGAATTGGCCGCAAATCGATCCCGCTGTCGCCGGAATCTTCACCCTTTTTGCGATCGGTCTTGCCGCATTGCAATTACGGAGAGTAATGCATCCCTTAATGGATGGCGCCATTCCGGCGGCGGAGCGACAAACCCTTGAACAAATCCTCGATGGACATCCCGAAGTGCGAGGCTATCACAACCTGCGTACCCGTTGGTCGGGAAACAACAAAATGGTCGAGCTGCATGTAATGCTCGACGATCATCTCAGTTTTATCCTGGCTCACAGCATCGCCGAGCATATCGAGAACGACTTGCGGGAAGCGTTGGGTGGGGCCGAGGTGAATATTCATTACGAGCCTTTCGAGGCCGAGCTCGAGCACCGAGCCCTAGAGCACTAACCGTGGCATGGCCGTCTCGGCCATGGTTTCCTTCGGCGTCCCGCCGATGTTTTGCAACTCAAACTTGTCGAAGCTTTTGTCCCGATTGTCGCTTGCGCGAAGCCGCCATGCAAAGATCGCAGCAACACCGCTGGTTTACTTCTTCGCACGCTTCGCAACTCAGATAAAGCAGATTGCACGCTACGTTGGCGCAGTTCACGTAGCGCTCGCACGGAGCTTCGCACTGACTGCATCGGCCCACGATCCGGCGATCTTCGGTGCGGTTGATTTCCACCGCGATCCGCTCATCGAATACGAAGCATTGCCCGTGGAATAGCGCGCCCGCAGTGGCCTCGTCAGCCCCATACGAAACGATCCCCCCGTGCAATTGGCGCACGTTCTTAAACCCTTGTGCATAAAGGTAAGCGACCAGCTTTTCGCACCGAATGCCGCCCGTGCAGTAGGTTAGGATCTCGCGCCCCTGATCTTCTCCAAGCACTTCTTCGAGCCACGGACGAATCTCCTTGAAGGTTTCCACGGGCGGTCGAACCGCATTTTGAAAATGGCCGAGATCGTACTCATAATCGTTTCGGCCATCCAGGATAAGCACGTTCTCATCCTCCATTTTTTCCTTGAATTCCGACGGCGTCAAGTGGGTCCCGAAGGCTGCCTCAAGATCGACTTTGGCCCCAAATGTGATGATTTCCGCGCGCGCCTTCACGCTCAGCCGTTTGAACGCATGCTCATGGTGTGGGCTAGTCTTGAACTCCATGTCTGCAAAACGTGGATCGGTGAGCACGGCAAGCCGGTACTTCTCGGCCGCCTCGAGCGTTCCCGACACGGTCCCATTTATTCCTTCATGGGCCACGATGATGCGGCCCTTCAGGCCCATCGAATGGCAAAGTTCCAAATGGTCACGGGCGAATTGCTCGGGTTCGTCGATTTCGACGAACTTGTAGAACAACAAGACTTCAAACTCATTCCTCATCCCTTCGACGCATCCTGGAGGGCCGCCATTTCGATCGCTGCTAGAGCAGCCTCCCGACCTTTGTTGCCTTTCTTCATGCCCGCTCGTTCCATCGCTTGCTCCATCGTTTCTGGGGTGAGAATGCCCCATGAGATCGGAATATTGGCCGCCATTTGTAAGCTCATGAGCGCGGTGCCCGTATCGCTCGCGAGAAGCGTGGCATGGGTGGTAGCGCCTTGCAGAATGCACCCCAATGCGACCACCGCCTGAACCTGATGATCCTCGATCAAGAGCTTTGCCGCCAGAGGAATCTCCCAGGTTCCGGGCACCTGCAATACGATAACCTCAGGATCTCCGTGAGACTTCAAGGTATCGATCGCCCCGGCCAGAAGCTCTTTGGTCACCACCTCGTTCCAGCGGCTTACCACGATGCCGAAACGTTTGCCAGTCGCATCGATGCGCGCCGAAATCGATTTCATCAGCCCCATTATGAAGCCTGGCCCGTAGAAGCGACTTCTAAGCCTTATTCTTGGAAGCTAGAGCCTTGGCAAACTCGGGCACCGAATGAAGAGCCTCCACTAGCTCCATCGGGAGCGCCAGCACCACTGTGTTCGACGTCGATGTGCCCAGCCCGTCGAGCGTTTGCAGAGTACGAAGCTGAAGAGCGCCAGGGCTCTCCATCATCGTCTTTGCCGCTTGCGCTAAGTTTGAGGCGGCATCTCGATCTCCTTCCGCTTTCGTAATCGTGGCCCGCTTTTCTCGTTCCGCAGAAGCCTGGCGAGCCATGACTCGTTTTAGGTCCTCCGGCAGCTCGATATCCTGAATGCGGATGGCCGCGATCTCTAAGCCCCAGCCGTCGATCTCGGTTTCCACCATTTCCTCGATCTTCTTGCCCACCAATTCCCGGTCGGCAAGGATCTCATCGAGGGTCATGCTTCCCACGATATCCCGAAGGGCCGTCTGCGCATACTGCTGAATCGCATGCTCATAGTTCTGAACTCGGATGACCGCTTCGCTCGGATCGTTCACCCGCAGGAAGATCACCCCATCGAGAGATACCGGCACATTGTCTTTGGTGATGGCCTGCCTTCGCGGCACGTCGAGGGTGAGGATCCGAGTATCCACAAGCCGCGCCGCGTCGAAAAACGGCATGAGAAAGAAGATCCCCGGCCCTCGAAGGCCGCGGAATCGCCCTAGCCGAAAAACCAACGCTTTTTCCCACTGAGCGGCGATGCGAATGGAGGAAGCAACGACTCCGCCCAGAACCGCGGAAGCGGCAATTCCTACCATGCTTCGAATCGAACTAGGATCGACGCCGAATATCCACGCGCCAAGCCCGACGAAGAGGCAGAAAATGATGAAAGGTAAGGGATTGGGTATCCGGGATTCCCGGACCATATAACTTCCCGATGGGACGAGGCCCTCGCCTCCAAAAGGCGCTAACACAGGAGGTTTCGACATACAACAACCATTACGAGAATTCTTAGCCGCAGGATACCGCTAATGCTTTTCCAGAACTTTGATGACTTCTTTGCTCAAACTGTCGGGATGATCGGCATCGACACCGAACCAAAGCCGCTCCAGTCGGCCCTGGTGATCTACCAGATAGATCGACGGGGTGCCTGGTGGCAACATCGCCTTTTCTGCTGAGCCATTCGAATCCTTATATAACCGCTCCCCGATACCCAACCCAGCATTCCCAAGAGTTAGCTCGATCACCGGCACCCCGAGGGCTTTTGAGGCGGCCGAGAGCGAACGCAAAACGGGAAGCGATGCCGAGCAAACCGGGCACCGTTCATCCGTAACCATGATGAGCGATCGCTTGCCCCCAAGAGCCGACTCGCCCGTAATGGGCTTCCCTTTCTCATCAAGCCACGTGCCGAGCGCCATGGGTCCACCGATCTCCGGCGCGTTTTCTGGTTCATCGAGTAAGAACGGCACATACCCGCTCGGAAGAGAAGGCTCGAACAAGAATTTATCATCCCCTAGCGGCCGGTAATTCGAAAATGTAAATTCGTGCATAAAGTGGGCTTGAGCAGTTTGACGTTCAAAAGAATATTTCAACAAGAGGCCAACGGAATCGATCCAGGCATGGACCTCGGCCCTGATTCCACCTGATTCCGTGCGAGCATGCAGGTGGAGCGGCCCCATCGCTTTCGAAAGCGGGGGCTCTACTCGGAAGCTCGCCCCTCGCACCGAATCGGTCAGCCGCCCCGATAGAAGAGGGAATGGAAAACTATAGAGCGCGAGCTTCGAAAATTCTCCTTCCGGAGGCGTCAACTTCCCGGTTGCCGAGAAAGCCACATATTTCTTGGCGTAATGGACCATTTCGATGGCCCCGGAAGGGTTTTGCCGATATTCATACGCCGAGCCGCTCCAATTACCATAGAGTCTCTGCCCGAATGCTCGCTGAATGGAGTACTTTCCCGCTCCCTTTACGGTAGGAAAATCCGTTGAGACGACCTTGAAATCCACCGAGAGCGCTGGATGCGCTTTCATATAGGCTTCAAATCGTCCCAGCGCCTTGCTTCCGTCTTGCAGCGCCGCAAATAGAAAAAGGGAGGCAAGCATGATCAGCGCATAGGCCTCCGGTGTCCGTACACCTTGTTCATGACGAAATTCGAGCAGGCCTGGGTGACCTCCTCAGTCGAAAGCGAAGCATCGACAACGAGCCAGCGATCCGGCTGCCGCTCGGCCTCCGCGAGAAAGCCCCGTCGCACTGTTTCATGGAACGAAATGGATTCTCCATCCAGGCGGTCACGCTTAGTTAAACGCTCTAAAGAAATTCGTGGATCAATATCGAGCAGTAACGTTAAGTCTGGATCGATACCGGCCGTGGCGAGATCGTTTAACTCCCGCAGCATGGCGAGATCGAGCCCTCGGCCGTATCCTTGGTAGACGATTGTGGAGTCGGCAAACCGATCGCACAGGACGATTTTCCTACACTTCAGCGCCGGCTGGATGACGGATTGAACATGCTGGGCGCGATCTGCGAGAAAGAGAAAAAGCTCCGCGATAGCGCTCATCTCTCCTCCTTCCAAAATCAGTCGTCGGATCGCTTGTCCAAATTCGCCTTCGCCCGGCTCGCGGGTGGAAACCACCCCCATGCCTCGTGCTTCGAACTCCGCCGCCAAGGCTCGGATTACCGTGCTTTTGCCCGCGCCTTCGACTCCTTCAAAAGTGATCAGCACCGGTTCATCATACCGAGTGCGCAGGGCCCGTCCGTCACTCTGAGCCTTCGGTCATTCTGCCCTACGGTCATTCTGAGTTTGCGAAGAATCTCCGTTCCCTCCGCGCCTTCATGGCAGAGATCCTTCACTGCGTTCAGGATGACACGGCACACCGTCATTCTGAGCCTGCGAAGAATCTCCGTTCCCATCGCGCGCCTAATGGCCGAGATCCTTCACTGCGTTCAGAATGACCACCACGCGCCTAATGGCATAGCCCGGCAAAGCCGGTGACGCGACCTTAACGAAAATTCACGAAATCCGCCGGGAATGGAAGGTCGAGCGATTTGACGAAAGCGATGGTCTTCTGAAGATCGTCCTTGCTTTTGCCGCTCACCCTCACCTCTTCGCCCTGAATCTGAGCCTGCACCTTCAATCCCTTGTCCTTGATCTGCTTGATCAGAGCCTTCGCATGGTCCTGCGCGATGCCCTGCTTCAAAATCACCTTCTGCTTGACCGTCATCCCGGTCGCATGCTCCATCTTCCCGTAGTCGATCTGGCGCGCATCGATCCCCCGCTTGATGAACTTGCCGAACAAGATGTCCTTCACCTGGGCGAGCTTCCCCTCATCTCCCCCCAGCAGCGTGATCTCGTCCTTCTCAAATTCAATC
>JBBREX010000086.1:0-12049 GCA_038225245.1 Fimbriimonadales bacterium
AAAAGCAATGTCCCCGCCCTTCCTTCCCGAACAGCCGTTCCTGCAAATCGAAGAGCTTTGCGTTAAGGGTAATCGCGGAGACAACGCGGTTGAGCAAGTCTCGCTAACCGCCTGCTCAGGCGAGGTGATCGGAATCGCCGGAGTAGACGGCAATGGACAACGCGAGCTTTTTCAAGCCATCCTGGGAATGGCGCCGATCTCGAATGGAAACTTGCGTCTAATGGGACTAGATGCCTCCGGTTGGGATGGAGCGCGAAGGGCGGCGCTTGGCGTGCGCTCGATACCGGAAGACCGACACGCGGAAGGAGTGGTCGACGACTGGTCTTTGCAAGAAAACGCGGCAATCGGGCTCCAACGCCTCGCCCCATGCAGCTCCTCCTCAATGAGAGGAGGACCGAACGGCGGCAAATGGGTGAACGTCAAGGGTCGCCGCGATCTAGCGGTCAAAATGGCAGGGCGATTTCAAACCAGGCATGGAGGGATCGAGGCTCCCATCCGAAGCTTGTCCGGCGGCAATCAACAAAGATTCGTGGCGGCACGCGCCATGGAACTGAATCCCAAACTGATTCTCGCCTTTCAGCCCGCCCGCGGGCTCGATATCGATGCCACCGCTAAAGTCTACGAAGCTCTTATCGAGGCTTCCCGGAAAGGAGCGGCGGTTCTCGTGGTGAGCTACGAACTCGATGAGTTAATTGAGTATTGCGATCGAATAGTCGTGCTCAACGGGGGCAAGCTCCATAAGCCGCCGCCAGCGGAAGCAAAGGATCGCGCCGCGATTGGTCGCCTCATGGTAGGGGCCGCCAGTTGACGCGGTTAGTTGCTCTTGTCGCCGGCTGCCTTGCGTTGCTGGTCGTCGCGCTGCTTGCCGCCAACGTGGCGCCATCGGCCGCCCTTGCCGAGCTGATCGATGGAAGCCTGGGTTCCCCGTCCGCCATAAGCCGAACATTGAGAGAGACCACGCCCTTGCTCATCGCCGGGGTAGCGGTCTTCTTGGCTCTCCGCGCAGGATTGTTCAATATCGGCGTGGAGGGCCAGTTCCTTGTTGGGTCGGTAGCTGCCGCTTGGTTCGCCGTACGTTGGCAAGGGTTTCCCGGGATGCTCCTTGCCATCATTGGTGGCTCTCTTGCAGGCGCATTGTGGGCCCTTCCGGCCGGCGTTATCAAGGCCTACCGAGGAGGGCATGAAGTCATTACTACGATCATGCTGAATAGCGTCGCCTTGTTTTTTACGACCTATTTGGCGGCGGGGCCTTTGAAAGCTCCAGCGCAGGAAGCCGCCGCCACCGCCATGATCGCCGACTCGACTCACATCCCAAACTTCTTCAACAAGCCTTCGTTGGAGGTCAACGTCGCCCTGGTCATCGGAATACTGATGGTGCCGGCGCTCGCCTTCTGGCTGAGTCGCACGGTATCGGGTTTCGAGGTTCGTCTCGTCGGGGCGAATGCTCGCGCGGCCAAGATAGCCGGTGTCCATGTGCCCGGAGTCATGGTTAGAGTGATGTCCGCCTCAGGGGCAATCGCTGGAATCGCAGGGGCCTTTCAAGTTCTTGCTTATGAGCATCGCTTCTATCAAGATTTCTCACCCGGTTATGGCTTCGATGCACTCGGCGTTGCTTTGCTGGCGGGAACTTCGGCCTGGGGCATTCTTCCAGGCGCGATCCTGTTTGGCCTCCTCAATAGCGGCTCTGCGTCGGTCTCGATTCTCGGGGTGCCTCGAGGAATAACCGGCGTCATTTTGGGACTGCAGATCATCGTGTTCGCGGCCTTTCGATACCGGAAGGAGCCTGCTATTGCCTGAGTCCTCGTCGACCTTACTTGCGTTCGGCGCATTGACCTGGAGCGCCCCGCTCATTTTGGCGGCGATGGGAGGTTTAACCAGCGAGCGGTCGGGGGTCATGAATATCGGCTTAGAAGGCAATATGCTCACGTCGGCCTGCGTGACGTCGTTAGTGGGAATCAATACCGGCAACGCACTTAGCGGCCTGGCTGCGGGAATCCTTGCTTCCATCGCATTGAGCATGCTTTTGGTTCTGCTCACCCAAGCCTATCGACTCGACCATATCATCGCGGGCATGGCGCTGAATGTGATGGCAATCGGCGGCACGAGCTTTCTCGCCAAAAGATTCTCAAATCTTGAGCGCTCGGGTGAAATACCCCAAATCGCCCCGTGGATATACGACGGACTCGTCATTTTTGCTCCTTTGGCGATCGCCCTTTATCTCGCTTACACCAAAGGGGGACTCCGATTGCTCGCGGTAGGGAATGATCCCGAGAAGTCCCGTCAGATGGGCTTGAATCCAATACTGGTGCGTTATTTGGCGCTTTTGTGGACTGGAATCCTGTGCGGAGTAGCGGGCGCGATGATTGTCAGCAATGCGGGCCGCTTTAGCGACGGCATGACGGCGGGCAAGGGGTTTATCGCCCTCGCCGCCCTCATCGTAGGGGGATGGCGTCCAATCCAAGCGGCGCTTGCATGCTTGTTCTTTGGATTATTCAAGATACTTCAGCTCCAATTGCAAGGGGCAAAGATCTTCGGTATCGTATGGCCTTCGGAATTGTGGAACAGCTTGCCTTATTTGGTTACGATTGTTGCTTTAGCTGGCCTGCTGGGCCGGAACCGCGCCCCCGCCGGTTTGGGGAAACCCTGAATTGATCGCTGCGCTAGTAGTGTTGGCTCTGGACTCTAACGATGTATCCGCTATCTTTAGACGGTGCGCGGCCGCTCATAACGGAATGAAGTCGGCAGAGGTCGTCGCGGTCCAATCCGCGAACATCGGACAGAAAGCTATGGAGCGATTTCTCTTGCAGTATCGACGCCCGAAGGAGGCCGCGATCCTGAGGGTGGGGCTCAGCAAAGGCGTCTACGTAAGACTGCCGAATGTCGAAGCTTACGATCTAGCCCTAGGCCAGGCCCAGCGCGGCAAGGTAAGGCCAAAAGCAGGGCTCGGCGAGGCGCTTCAAAAGGGAGATCCCGGCCTAGATGGCCTGCTTCTCGCCCTAGCCGACCATGGCGGAATGGAAGGTTGGTTGAATCCTATGCGTTCGCAAAAGGGCTGGAGCGTGGTCCGGCGTCATCCCGGCCGATGCGTTTTTCATAGCGAAAAGGGGGATATCGACTTGGACTTCGACTCTCGCGGGCGTCTGGAGGCAGCGCACATCCATTCACGAAAGGCTGATGTTCGCTGGACGCTCGAATATAGGCAGCTTCCGGCGAATACTACGTTGAGTCCCAGGGGACTTCGCATGGTCTCCAAGTTTTCAATTCACCGACCGCCGCGGTATGCAACCGATGAGGCCCGGGCCTTGATGGAAGCGGCTTTCGATGCCTACGAAAACGTGCGACAAATCGCCTTTGAAGTGAGGCAAGGCTCCGAAACGCGTGTCGTGTGGCTCGATGGCAGTCGCATTCGTCAGCGGTCCTCAACTAAGGACTGGAGTTATGACGGCCGCTACCTCCTTCTGCTCGATCGAAGGACGGGGAGCGTTGTTCGGTCTGCGGTGCGGCCCTCGAGGCTTGTGTCTTTGCTGTCCAGTCGTGGTGAAATGATCGAGCCGATGCTGAATCGCTTCCGACGTCAGATCAATCCCCTGCGAGCGATCGTCGATGCGGACATGCTAGTCAGAAAGATCGGAGAAGCTTTGGTAAATCGCGTGCCATGCGTACTGGTCACCGCGACCGCCCCCGGAATCCGGCTCACCATGGCGATCCGGCGGAAAGACTATCTCCTTGCTCGACTTACGAGCGAGACCCTGGATCGGTCCGGAGCCTTGGTCGCTTCCTCTGACCGAGGTTACAAGATCACGTCATATCGCCACCCGATCTCGCCGCGTGTTTTTGGCGCGAAACCATAGACAAGCAAATCATTTCGTCTACTATTACGTCTACATATATGTGCAGCCGACCCTTTTTGAAGAATCGCGCCTAGTTATTCCGGTTACGCACGGACAAGCGCGAATCGGCCACTTGCCGCATTCCCAGATATTGACTCGGGCCACTGGCTCCATGGCGGCCTACGATTTCAGTTTGAACCCATATATTGGTTGTGGGTTCGCTTGCTCGTATTGCTTTGCCGCCTTTTTTCAACCGGATTCAACGCGATTCGAACAGTGGGGTACATGGATCGACGTAAAGGAAAACGCGGAGAAGCATCTCGCGCGGCGGACGGACCTCCTCGGCAAACGGATATTCATGAGTTCTGCCACTGATCCCTATCAGCCTTTAGAGGCAAAGGTAGGGCTTACGAGGCGCATTTTGGAAGTTCTCGCCGTGCCTTCGAGACAGCCACGGCTAGTTATACAAACTCGGGGACCACTGGTCACTCGCGACATCGATCTTTTAAAACAATTCCACCATCTAAGAGTGAATATGTCGATTACCACCGACGACGACAGCATGCGCAGGCAATTCGAGCCAAACTGCGCGAGCATCGAGCGTAGACTGCAGGCGATACGCGAACTGAAAGAAGCGGGTCTCCGGACGTCGGTGTGCCTCGTCCCGATGCTTCCGATTTCCAATCCAGAACGTTTTGCTAAGACTCTTCTAAGTGTACAGGCTGACCATTATGTAGCGGCTGGGTTCAAGATCTCGGATCGGCAATTTGCCGCGAATACTCGGCCCGGAGCTCTTGCTCTGGCCGCTAGGCTGGGCTGGACGCAAGCCGAATGCGAGAAGGCGATTTTGATTCTCCAGCGACATCTTCCCATGCTTAATCGGTCTGGGGGCTTTGCTCCTGAGTGAGCGCCGAGCGGATTGAACGCGGCATCGCCAAAGCCCGTCTCCACTGCAGCGGAGGAGATTAAGATGAGAAAATGCGCACTTCGGACATTGATTGTGGGAGGACTACTGGTATCGGCGCTGATTGCAGCAGCGCAAGAAATCGTGGTAACTGTGGACGGAAAGAGAGTCAACTTCCCGGACATTACGCCTCGCCAGATTCGGGGCAAAGTCATGGTTCCGCTACGAGGCGTTTTCGAGACGATGGGAGCATCGGTCGACTACGAGGCGAGTGCTCAAAAAGTGGTCGCGACCAAAGCCGATGACGTCGTGGAGTTGACCATTGGAGACGATTTTGCCCGAAAGAACGGAGAAACCATTCTCATGCACGCTCGAGGCGTCATCTATCGCGGCAGAACGCTCGTTCCTCTAAGATTCTTGGCTGAATCTTTGGGGGCAAAGGTGGAGTGGATCGGTAACGATCGCACGGTGAAAATCACAACCCATACGGTAGCCGACCCGGAAGGAGAGAACGGCAAGCCGCCGCCCAGATAGCTGGAGGGGGCCATCCAAGAGATCGGATGGCCCTAACAGGCTTACTTTTTTCCGTCCGAAGTTCCCGATGGAGCGGGAGCAGGGGTCGGGGGAAGTGAAGTGCTGGGCGATCTCAGCTCTTCGGCGCGCTTGATCAGTTCGAGCTGCGTTTTCCAGGGGACTTGTAGAGATTGACGCTGCACGTCGATCTTCGTGCTCTTGAGGCGCTCGTTGAGGCGTTTCTCAAAGTCTATCGCTTTGGTGCCGCGGTCGAGGGCGATCGCTCGCATAACAGATTTTTTGACCGCTTCATCGATCACCCGTTTCTTTTCCGGCTCCTTCTTTTCGATATAAAACTTGGCAAAGCCGGCTTGTTCAAGTTTCACCCAGTCCGTTTGCTGGCCGATTCCGGCTTTATCGATCGCCTTTCTGATCTCTGGCTTAAGGCCATCGAGACGTCGCTGGCCGAACGTCGCCTGACGAAGTTTGGCCGCCGGATCGACGCTGTAGTGCATCGCCACCGTCTTGAAAGCTTGTCCCGAAACTAGCTCCTTGTCGGCGAGCTTCTTGGTCGCTTCATCTCGCACCCAGATCCACATGGTATCGGCGGTCGCCGGTTCCATGAAATTCTTGGGGTTATTGACGATATAGTCGTTCGCTTCTTCGCGAGTTACGGTGATTCCTTTGGTCAGGATTTTTTCACGAGCTAGGTCGAGCCTCAGGTTATTCTTGACCTGCTCCAGTGTCATACCGTTCGCCGTAAGATCCTGAACAAAGCGCGGGTTGAGCTGCTTCTGGAAGTCGATCTCATTCTTGACGTCCTGGTCTGTTGGCATAGCCCCCTCTTCTTTAGCCCATTGGAGAAGCAGCTTTTGGGTAACGAGGTCTTGCAGGACTTGGAATCCCACTGTATCGGCTACTGGAAGCTCGACCGCCTGTCCCTGAACCTGGACGCGCATGCCTCGCTTAAACTCCATGTAATCATAGAAGTCTTCGGCCGTGATCGGATCGTTACCGACCGTAGCGACGACTCCGCTCGTGGATGCGCCTCGGCCACACCCGATAAGCGAAAAAAGCCCAATGCCCGCAATGGCGAGCCACATAATTCCCTTCAAATCCATAACTCCTGTGCGATAGATGATGCCGCTTATCCTACCCGGATAGAATCTGCGCGAGCAGAATGCCCGCAGCACGCTGGGTAATAACGTCCCAGCCGCATAACATGTGCCGTAGCCCTAAACCGTAAAGTCGATTCCCAGGTTTGCCGCAGTTTCTTCCGAAACCTCTTCGCTAGAAGATTCGACCACATTCTCGTGTTCGAATGCCTGTCCTTCTGCTTGCCGATTGCCATTCTCTTGTTGTCTACGGGCATCACCGCCCGCCCGTCTGACAAACCGGCTCGATTCGACAACGGTTGGCACCGGAAGTTTATGATGAACGCGTTCTATGTCCCCAAAAGTTGCCTCTTAAGCGATTTGCGCGGTCCCCTGTTCTTTAAGAAAAACTCGTAGACGCCCCATCGCTTGGGTGTGAAGCTGATACACGCGGGATTCGCTAACCCCCAGAACCTGGCCGATTTCCTTGAAGGTCAGACCCTCGAAGTAGTAAAGGGCGATCACGAGGCGCTCGCGATCGGGCAAGCGGTCGACTCCCGACGAAAGGATTCGCCGAATCTCCCTACCCTCGATTTCCCCGCCCGTATTAGCCGATTCATCGACGATCATCTCTACGAAATGGATGTGATCGTCCGTGTCGGTTGTGTTTAATATATCATCCAGACTATAGACATTCGTCCTGCCCATGCGAACTTGAAGCTCGCTTACCTCCGATTCGCTGATGGAGAGGTATTCGGACAGCTCACGCGACGTGGGAGGTCGCCCGCTTCTCGTTTCAAGCGTTGTGGTGGCCCGATCGAGGGCCTTGAGCTTCTCACGGATGGAGCGAGGTACCCAGTCCTCGTCGCGAAGCATTTCCAGGATCGCTCCTCTGACTAAAGCGATTGCGTAAGTCTCAAACTTTACGTCTCGAGTGGGATCGAATTGATCGACACTCTTGATAAGGCCCACTACGCCCGATCCAATGAGGTCTTCTCGATCCAATCCACCCGGCAAGCTCGTTACGAGCCGGCCCGCCGTGATTTTCACGAGATAGGAATAATGATTGATAAGCTCGGCCCGGGCCTTAGGGTCCTTGTAAACCTTAAATTCGATCCAGGCACGCTTCAACTGTTCTGGTGACAATGGCATAACGTTCTTCCCTGTCCATTTTGCCCTCTTTAAGAAGGCTAATTAATCCTTCGGACTCACTCCACTTGCCTCGCCCCTTCGGTTCACACGTATCGTAAAGAATACATACCATAGTTGGGTAAGAATTACCCCGGTGAGATACGCGATAAAGCCCCGGAGAAGGCATGTCACGGGTTCTACCCCGCTGAGCGTGCTCGCCGCGAGGGCGGCAAGAGCCAGAATTCCTCCGATCACATTAGGCATTGGCAATCCGGCACCGCAAAAGGCGCCAGTTTAGATTCTGGTATTCCGGCCCGCGCTTTGTACCCCAACCCTGAAAAAAGTCTCAGGGTTTTGAGCGACAAACTTCGAGCAAGCTCCTCGCTAAATCGCGATTGTCAGGCCATCGAACGCCAGGTCGATGCCATTCGGTAGTTCGGAATTCGTTTGGTCGTGATCGTAGTCATGGCTCAGGTGAGTCAAATAGGTTTGCCGGGCGCCCAAGGCCTGAGCGATCTCGATCGCCCGCTCGAGGTGGAAATGGCAAGGATGCGGTTTGATTCGAACGCCGTCCAAAATCAGGACATCGAGGCGACCCAGAAGCGCCCACGCGGGAGGCGGAATTTCGCTCACGTCGGTCACATAAGCGAAATCGTTCACCCTCAAGGCGACTACCGGCGTCGGCCCGTGATGCACCCACATCGTCTTGATAACGAGCCCCGCCTCCAGGATTTCCTCCGGAACGTCGAGCAGATCGAAGCGAGGCACTTCGATTCCCGCTGCCGGCTCTTCGAAGGCATAAGGAAAGATGCGGCGAATATCGGCCTGAGCCTCCGCCCCCGCATAAATCTTCATCGGCCTTCGCGACCTGAGATAGAACGACCTCAGATCGTCCATCCCCATGATATGGTCGGCATGGGTGTGGGTGATGA
Source organism: Fimbriimonadales bacterium (assembly GCA_038225245.1). GTDB lineage: Bacteria > Armatimonadota > Fimbriimonadia > Fimbriimonadales > Fimbriimonadaceae > JBBREX01. Next base: position 8,405 of record JBBREX010000086.1, read on the forward strand.
TGACCGCTTCCAGGTCGAGAACCTTTGCCCCCAGAAGCTGGAGCCGCATCTCGGGAGCGCAGTCGACGAGCACATTCCCCTTCGGTCCTCGAAGAAGGAGCGAGGCCCGCGTTCGATGATTCTTCGGGTTGGCCAGGAAAGACTCGGAATATTCATATCCGAGCGAAGGAACCCCGTTGCTCGTCCCCGAACCCAAGATGACGGCCTCCGAATGACTCATGGAGATCGCCGTCTACTCGCCCATACGGTCGATCACGGTTAGGGCGACGAGGGCGCTGGGGAGCTCGGTGTATTGAGCAATTCTCTCCAGGCACCTCGCATAATTTCGTTCCGCCAAGTCGTCGGTGACGGGCTGCGCCTTTTTGTGCTCGATCACCAGATCAAGGGCTTCTCTAAAAAACCGCGCCCGGTTTTGAGGCAACGATTTGTTGGATATCGACGCGTATTTCCGGTTGAGCTGCTCATAGATGGTTTCCCAACTCGACCGAGCTTGGATTTCCGCTCGCTGGCGAGTGAGGGCTTGATCTTGCAGTCGCCGGGCCTCGACGTCCCGCTTCTTCACCGTTTCCCAATCCGCCTCCGTGATGCCCTCGATAATCCGCAGGGTCAGGGGTTGGCCGAGCCTCGCCGACATGCCGCGCTCGATTAAGCTCTTAGCGTGAGACATTTTCAGGTGGCCGGAAAGATCGGTTGATTCGTGAGGCAACCCCATGACCAAGGTTCCGTCATCGACCAAAATGGGCTTGCAGGTGTTGAGAGCGGTCCAAACTCCGACGCCGGTGACGGCATTACGTATTTCCGGGAGCGCCTCGCTCCAAGCCTTGGAAAGGTTGGACATCTCTGCGTATTATGGTCCCAAAGTTAGCGGCTTACCCCGAAGGCTTCAAGGCCGGCTCGAACATCCCGAGCCAGTCGCCCTCGAGATAGGCAGTGCCGGACATTCCTTCGCCGCATTGGGAAAAAGTCTGAGCCGCGCAGCGATATTCGCCCTTCCTACCGTCCTGAAACATGAGCTGAACCATGTACCGGACGTCGAAATCGGCGAACTCGGGATCGAAAACCATCTCGCCGCGTTTGTTCATCATAAACCGGGCGAGCACTTGGCAGCCCTCTTCGGAATGTTTGGTCGAGACGGTCGACTTGCGAGCGACGCGGATGCCCCCATACAGCCCGCCGATTACAAGGAGCGCCCCCAAGACGGCGAGACCGATCCCCAGCCCCGCGAACAAAAGCATCGAAGGGTCCGAGCCTTGACTGACCGCCAATCGCCCGGCTCCGCCCCCAAACATAATGAGCGTGAGCACAAGCCCGCACAGGATGAGGGGAATGCCCGCCACGATGGCGCACCCGACGCGAGATTCCTTGCCCGGGTCGATCATCTCAGGCGTTCATGCGGGTCGCGCCGGGGAGAATGACATCGGCCACGGCATAGGATCTACGGATGTCTTGAAGGCACACCTTGACCCGGTGGCCGACGTGATCGCCGCCGTCGAGTAGCTCGATGTAATAGCCGCTATCCGTCCATCCGACGACCTTGCTCAGGTTTTCGAAGGACGATCGGCGCACATTGCATTCGAGAACCTGCGCCCGCCGATAGCCCATCTGCTGCCGGTCGAATTCTTCGATGGTGCCGGAGTCGATCGTATATTCCTCGAAGGGCATGTCGAAGTTGGCGCGAAGAAAGATCCCGCGATTCAGCTCGTGCTCGAGGTCTTCCACGCTCTCGCCGTCGGCCCCGATGAGGCTCTCGACGACGGCGGGATGGCATTCGACAAGGAACGCGTTGCCTTCGTCGCTCAGCCTTCGCCGCATATCCCGCTCGATCCAAAGGGACACGGTTTCTTTCGAGGCGATGCGTCCCCGTCCCGCGCACATGGGACATAGATCGGTAATCGCTTCCGTCACCGATTCTCCGGTGCGCTTGCGGGTGATTTCGAGAAGGCCCAGCGACGAAATCTTGCCAACCCGCGTTCGGGCCCGGTCTCGTTCCAGCTTCTTGGTGAAGTGGTCGAGCACGGATTTGCGGTCCGCCGCGCTTTCCATGTCGATAAAGTCGATGACGATGATGCCGCCCATATCTCGAAGGCGAAGCTGTCGGCAAACTTCCTCGATGGCCTCCATGTTGGTTCGCAAAATAGTATCGCTAAGAGACGTCGATCCCACCTGCTTGCCGGTGTTGATATCGATGGCGGTCAACGCCTCGGTCTCGTCGATGACCAGATAGCCGCCGGATTTCAGCCAGACCTTGTGCTGGAGGAACCGCTCGAGGTCCTTCTCGACCCCATAGAAATCATAGATCGGGGTATCCCGATCGTACAGAAAAATCTTTTCTTTAAGCTTGGGGGCGACCATGTTGGCGACCAGATGGACCTTTTCGTATTCCTCCGGATCGTCGATCACCATCTTGTTGATCTCTTCTCCGAACACGTCGCGGATGGTGCGATAGAGGAGCGTCTGGTCTCGATGGACGCAGGCGGGCGCACGCTGCTTTTTGGCGGACTGCATGACCTGGCCCCAAAGCTGCTGGAGAAACTGGACGTCGCCCTTGAGTTCGGCTTCGGTGCGCGCCTCGCATTCGGTGCGCAAGATCAATCCGAAGCCTTCGGGAAGGATGCGGTCACCGATGCGGCGGAGACGATCTCGCTCGTTGCGATCTTCGATTTTGCGGCTCACACCAATATGGTTGCCCTCGGGCATGACCACCACATAACGGCCGGGAAGCGCGATTCGGGTGCTCACCCGTGCGCCTTTGGTCCCCCGAGGCCCCTTGGTGACTTGCACCATGATCTCCTGCCCCGGGCGCAGAAGGTCCTTTATCTTGCGACGGCGAAGCTCGCTGCGCTTGATCGAGGCAGGGCTGTTGTCGTGGCTTTCGTCAGGCAAAATATCGGCCACGTACAGGAACGCATTGCGCTCGAGGCCGATATCGACGAAGGCGGCATCCATTCCGGGCAGGACGTTTTGCACGATGCCTTTGAAGATGCTGCCGACGACGCGTTCCTCGCGCTCGACGCGGTATTCCTGCAACTGGCCGTCTTCGAGGACCGCGATACGGGTTTCCCGAAGTGAACAGTTGACGATGATTTCGATGTTCATGATGCCCGGCGTTTTAGTCCGGGGCTTACGATAAGAATTTAAAGTTGTTGTCCGTCTTGGCAATGCGCGCCTCTCAGCGGTCGTTCATTTTCCGACGCGCGCCGCATTCGTGCGGCATTCGGAGTTAGCGCCAGTGTACCGGTTCTGCTTTTCCTGGAGTGGGCTGCCCTTGAATCTCGGGGCCACCGATAGGTTATGATGCCAATCGTGGCTCGTGGCATCTACCATCTCGTCTCACAGTGGAAAGTGGACGGCACCGTCAAAGAGGCGGCCGATGTGCTCGAAGATGTCGAAGGTCTAGCGAGTTGGTGGCCCTCCGCATGGCTGGAAGCCGAAATCGAGCAGCCGGGCGACGAAAAGGGAGTCGGCAAAGTTGCCCGACTCGTAACCAGGGGCTGGCTGCCCTACAATCTGCATTGGTATTTTCGAGTGGTGGAGTCAGATTCGCCTTATGGATTCACGATTCAGGCGTTTGGGGACTTCGATGGCATCGGCATTTGGACTCTGGAGCAAGCCGGGCCCGAAGTGCATATCGTCTACGACTGGACT
>JBBREX010000087.1:0-12023 GCA_038225245.1 Fimbriimonadales bacterium
GGGGGGTGAGGGTCAATCGTGTCACTGAAACCCAGCAAACTTTTCGCGCGCCCACGCGTGCGAAGCTTTCTTCACTTCGCGGGCCAGATCGGCGACAGCGTGAGCCCGCCGCACACCGGCGAGCAACAACGGCGCCCCCCGAAGATCACTTTGTGGTGCGCCGAACCGCCGTGTACTGCACCGTCACCCATCCACTGGCTGCTTTCCCCGGGTCCTTGGCAGAGACGACTTTGATATTGGGCATGAAGACCACTGTTTCCGGATCGCGCGTGTACTTTCGTTCTTCTGCATTTGGCGGCCTCTGCCACCATATCGTGATCGTGGTTGCCCCGGCGGCCCTTGAGAGCCTACGGAACCCTCGATCCTTCAGCTCTTGTTCAAGCTTCAGCAGGACATGTTTGGGACTTGCTTTGAACGACTCTGAGAAGTACTCGCCTTGAATGGAGACCTTGTTTTTATTCCGATTGCTCTTTGGCGTTGTTTTGTGCCAACTGTACTCTGGCTTGAAAGGTCGAAGAGTTTTAAGAGGGGCACGGTCGATGCTGCCCTGGCCGAGGACCACCCAAATTGCGAGGACGCCGATATGGTTCGCCAAAACGACAAAATTGCTCAGGGCAATAATGTACCAAATAAACAATTAACCGTTGAATGCCTCTACCCAGCTTAGGCAAAGCGCATTCGGAAGATCGGACTGGATGGAAGATAAAATGTGTTTGTGCCGAACCCCGTCAAATTGTCCAAGCCCGACGTCCAGCGTGCGCTGGTGCGGCACCATTTCGCCCCCCGCGCCACCCAGATGGACGCCTACGACCGACTTCGCAGCATCCAATTCGACCCCATCGCGCCGGTCGGTTGCAACCACGACCTCGTCCTCCAAGCTCGCGTCCCGAACTACAAGATAGGCGACTGGCAGAAGCCCGTCTACGAGGACCGGCTGGTCTACGACGGGTGGGACAAGCAGGCGTCGTTGGTACCGATGGAGGGCTGGCCCGTGCGCCGGGTGCTCCACGAACGGCACAAGCTGCGCAGCTTTCGACGCATCTTCGACGATCACGCGGATGCGGTGGAAGCGATCCTAAATGAGCTGCAAGAGCGCGGACCCTTGATGCCAAAAGAGTGCAAGTTGCAGGAGTACAAGGCGAGAAGCGAAATCGTGCCGGTCGAGGTCGAAGGCATGAAAGCTCACGCCACGCCTTCATTTCTTTCTTTGTTGGATCAGCCGTCTCTGGAGCCTCGCGTCGTCTTCGTCGCCCCGCTCGATCAGCTCATGTGGGACCGTCGCATGATCGCGCATGTGTTTGGCTTCGACTATGTGTGGGAGATCTACGTGCCGGAAGTCAAGCGACGGTGGGGATACTATGTCCTGCCCGTCCTCTTCGGGGACTCGCTCGTAGCTCGGGCCGAATTCAATTGCCGAAACGGTGTGCTCGAGCTGCGAGAGTGGCACTTTGAGCAAGGCGATCCGGGCTCGGCATTTTGGCCCGCCCTCGAACGGTCGGTGAAAGAGTTCATGCAGTACTGTTCCGCGACCGGAATCACCGTCAAGGACCACATCGACCCCAAAGTTGGCCACCTCTTCCGATCCCTGAGGGCAGTCTGACGCCCCCTCTTCTCCGATGCTTATGCGAAGCGTGCCTCCGGAATCCCCCTCGCCTTTCGATGTCTGTGCGAAGGGAGAGGGGGTAGGGGGGTGAGGGTAAAACGCACCCATGGCCAAACTGCCAGACGGCTCTAGGAACCTGAGTCGGACACGTGCCGCCAGAGCTCAAAGACGCGACATGGGGGTAAGCGAAAGACTCATGTGGGAACTCCTGCGCGACTCCAGGACTGGCTTCAAGTTCCGCCGACAAGTGCCCGTACTCCAATACATCCTGGACTTCTATTGCGCTGAAGCGATGCTTTGCGTTGAAACGGACGGCGAGTTGCATGCAGGTCGGGTCGAACAGGACGCCCTGCGCGATTTGGCCCTGGCCGAGATCGGGGTCCTGACCGTCAGGGTGCCGACACTCGACCTGTTTGAAGAGACCTCCATCGAAGGAGCGCGCTGGCTCAAGAAGATCGTCGCCGCTTGCGAGGAGCGTACTGGCAGAAAAGCGTGGGAACGGTCCAACCCTTAAGCTCCCATAAGAACCCTCATCCCCAACCCCTTCTCCCTCCGCGCACAGCCCATCGCGCAAGGAGAAGGGGCTCCGAACCCCCCCGCCATTCGATGTCTATGCGCAGCGTGCCCCGGAAAACCCCTCGCCTTTCGATGTTTGTGCGAAGGGAGAGGGGGTAGGGGGTGAGGGTTCACTGATTTCCAAGCACCGCTCGCAGAATCGCCACATCCCCCTCGAAACTCTCCGCCTTCAAAGGTCCGAACGAGAACCGCACAAACTCCGCCATCGGCGACGAGGCCCCGCGTCGCAATATATCGCAAAGCGTACCGGGCAGGATCGCCGCCTCGTGCTTGAAGAGGCGCTCGTTGAACTCGTCGGCGGTCAGGCCACCAGGGAGGCGGCCCCAATGATAGAAGCCCCCATCGCCCGTGAACAGCTCGAAACCCATCGACTCCAGCGCCGTCCGGTAGCGGTCTCGCTGAGAGCTATAGAACGCACCGATCGCCGAACGCGCCTGCTCCACACGGTCCAGCGCTAATAGTCCGGCCGTGCAGATCTGCGAAGGACGCGCCACGCCCCCCATCGCGATGCTCGAAAAGTTACGGAAGAGCTCGATGTTCTGCTTCGACGCCACCACCCAGCCGACCCGCAAACCGGGCGCCTGCAACCCCTTCGTCGCCGCACTCACCACAAAGATGTTGGTTTGGTCGATGTCGCCCACGTATCGCATTGCGCTGTCCGGCTCTGGCGACTGGAAGAATTCGTAGGCCTCGTCGAACAGTCCGCCGCGCCCTTCTATCCGGCAAAACTCCACCAGCCCCTCCAACTCTTCCCCCCGCCAGGTCACCCCCGTCGGATTGCAAGGGTTACTCTTGAGGACAAACACCCCCTTTCCTTTCGATGTTTGTGCAAGGGGAGAGGGGGCTGGGGGGTGAGGGTCAGCCAGCGCGGGCGTCCGGAGGGAACCCTCATCCCCAACCCCTTCTCCCTCCGCGCACAGCCCATCGCGCAAGGAGAAGGGGCTCCGGGCCGCCTCGTAATCGGAAAGTGAAGGTCGAAACCGGTTCTCCGAGTTGCTCGGCACAATCGCGTGACCGCGCCCCAAGAGCTGCAACGCGTCCCAATAGGGCGTGTACTCAGTCTCCTCAACAACAACTCGATACGAGGGCCTCAGGAATGCGAGCGTGGCGTAGATGGCTGGCCGCCCGCCCGCAAAGATCGCCACGTTATCCGTCGTGACCTGCGAGCCGTAAAAGTGGTTGTAATAGTCGCGGATCGCAACCAAGAGCTCCATTCCCCCGGTAGCAGGAGGGTATTTCAGGTCGGCATGCGAGAAACTGATGCTCGTGGGAATTTCCGGCCCTCCGGGAATGGGCGTCGTGAGCGGAAACCCCTGCGCCCAGGGATGCGTCCCTTCCGTCCCCATATACTTGCCGGTGGCGTCGAGGAACTTGAACAGCGTCTCATAGACGCCCATGGGCGGGAAGTGGATGAGTGCGGAATCCATCGGACAGCGTTTATCGTGGCATATCCTTGAACCGCGACCTACTCACGCCCTCCGATCCCCCTCGCCTTTCGATGTTTGTGCGAAGGGAGAGGGGCAGGGGGTGAGGGTGAAGCCGAAGTTTGCACGGCACAACGCAGCTGTTAGGGGAAGGGCCTTCAAGGGATACAATACACACAATGAGCGCCGTACCTGTCTTTGCAAACTTCTCGGAGTCCAGCCGCCAAGCCAATGCAACGCTCTTGACCTATGTGGAAACACTCGGTCCGCTAGACGTTCAGGAAAAGAAAACCTGCCTGCACCTCGCCGCTGGCAAGGCTGCCTTTCTCGGCGTCCATCCGCGAAAGAACGGTGTTCGCATCAATCTAGTTCTAGATCGGCCGCTCGTCGGCGATAGGATCGTCAAAGCGGAAAAAGTCTCCAAAAACCGCTTTCACAATGAAGTCGACTTCGGCGCCTCTGACCAGATCGATCCTGAGCTAGCTACTTGGATCGCGGAAGCCTACCGTCTCCAAACGAGTACTTCCTGAGAAGCTCCTCTGCCCGGACGAATTTTGCCTCCCCTAACTCCCGTCTCAAAAGCGGGCGCGCAGGCGTCCCAAAAAGGCATAGCGATAAGGAGACAGTTGGATGATTCAGACGAAAAAACTACTCATTGCAGGCTTGGCGATTGGCGGCTTGCTTGGAGGCTACGGTTCCCCGGCAACCGCTTCCCAAGATCACCAACGCCGCCCGGCGATGTCTGCCATGCAACGTGCCGCCACTTTCGAGGTCTATAAAGATCGGGGTGGCAAGTTCCGTTGGCGGCTTCGGTCCAGCAACGGTCAAATAATCGCCACCTCCGGCGAAGGATACGCCCAGAAAGCTGGCTGCTTGTCCGGTATCGAGTCGGTCAAGCGCGACGCCGGCGCCGCCAAGATCGAAGAAAAGTAACACCGGATTTCGCGCCACGGGCAGAAGAAAAGCTTGGTGGCAGCGAACCCTAACGTGCGCCCGGTAAGTTGAGAAGTGCCGGCCCCCGGCATACCTCACCCGGGAAATCCGAGCCCGTGTTCACCTCTTGCGCTTCGCAATTTCTTCCAGCTTCACGCCTGGGAAGTTCCGTTCATAGAACGCCACCTCTTCCGGCAAAAGCAAATGCTCCGAATAATCTTTCGCAGGATGCGGCGCCTTCTCGGAAAACATCTCGTGCCGGGGCTGGCGTTCGATCAGCGAAATCAGCAACTGCCGAATCGATTTGCGCTCGCCCCCAAAATCGATGCGATCCTCCCGTTGCAGCAACGCTTTTGCAAAACCCGCCTGCGAGGGCAAAAGCTTCCCCTCATTGACGAATCGATCGACAAGCTCGTCCGATTCACGCGCTCGCTGGTCCGCCAGCAATCGCTCCGCCTCCCGTTTCCAATTCGGCCCTTCGGAGATAGCGTCCGAGCAAAGCCGCCCTACGAAGCAGATCGAGCGTCCAAAAAGCTGGGCATCGGCCACTCTCGGCTCGCTCACCAAGCTCACCTCGCGAATCTCCGAAAGGTCCGATGCGAGACCCAAGGATAGCGATTTTGCCCCCGATCGCTCGATGAGCGCGTTCGCCTCCGAGCTGAGGGAGACGGTGCCGAACAGCTCGTCCCCGCACGCCTCGACCTGCGTGAGATAGCCGAGTTCGAGCGGCGACGAAGCGTGTTCGATAAGCACCGGTACCGGCCCCTTGAAGTTTGCCTCCAAGCGAGCCAGGTCGGCCGCCGCGATCATAAGGGCCCTATCTGGATAATCTCCGGCCTCAAAGAGTTTGGCTCGCCGATCGATCCACGCCGCCGCCCCCTCCTTTACTGAATCAAAAATAGTCATACACCTATTAGGTAGACATATGGCTACTTTGTCAACCAACTTGAAGAAATTTGTAGCGCCGGCATCCTGCCGGCAAAAAGAAGAAATTTGTAGCGCCCGGCATCCTGCCGGCATAAAACCTCAGGTAGCGCCCGGGATCCTGCCGACATAAAACCTCAGGTAGCGCCGGCATCCTGCCGGCATAAAAGCAATTCCGATCGGCGTTGCTACACCAACTCGTATCTCGTATTCCGTCGCCGCGGTTCATAGCCCGCTGCTGAAATCAACCGCTCGAACTCCGGCGCGTCGAGAATAAACTTGTTACCCTTCGCCGAGACGACCTGCTCTTCGATCATGACGCTGCCAAAGTCGTTTGCCCCGTAACCCAGCGCGAGCTGGGCAATCTTCGGGCCTTGGGTGAGGATCGAAACCTGCACGTTCGGAATATTGTCGAGAAAGATGCGCGAGACCGCCACCGTCCGAAGATAATCAAAGCCCGAAGCCTTGACCGGAATCGGCAAGTTCGTATCCTCCGGCTGAAAATTCCACGTAATGAACGCCCGAAATGGCGAGCACTCGTCTTGCAGATCGCGAATCCGCCCAAGATGCTCGACCCGGTCTTCCAGGGTTTCCACATGGCCGAACATCATGCTCGCCGTGCTTCGGATGCCGAGCGACGCCGCCGTTCTCATGCACTCCAGCCATTCCTCGGTCGTGTCCTTGTAGGGAGCGATAATTTTTCTTACCCGGTCCACCAGGATTTCACCCCCCGCTCCAGGGATAGAGTGCAGGCCTGCCGCCTTCAACCTGGTGAGACAATCGCGCAGCGTAAGCTTGCTGATGTGGGCGATATAGATGATCTCGGCCGGGCTCAACGCATGGAGGATAACTTGTGGAAAACTTTCTTTGATCTTCCCAAAAATCCCCTCGTAGTATTCGATTTTTAGCTTGGGATTAAGCCCGCCCTGAAATAAGATTTCCACATTCTCCCGCACCCCCTCCCCTTTCCGCGAAGCTGAAGTAGCGGCTGTTGGGAGTCCCGCTTTCTCCACCGTATCCGCCACCTTTGCCAAAATCTCCTCATTGGACAGCAGATACCCTTCTGGGTCGTTCGGCACCCGGTAAAAGGCGCAGAATTTACAGCGCACCCAGCACACGTTGGTGTAGTTGAGAATGCGGCCCACCACATAAGTCGCAATCTCCCGATCCCCGCTCGGCGCGGAATCGCCATAAAGCGCTCGGCAGCGGCGAAAGTCTGCCATCGCCGCAAGTTCCAGCAGATTGGGATGATGGAAAAGCGCCAAAGCATCGCTTGCGTCGATCCGCTCGCCTGAAAAAACCTTGTCCGAAATCGTGTCGATGGGAGAGAGAACTGCCGCCATTCTAGTTCATTCTACTCGTCTGCTCGAACCAAGATTTCTTGTGATACAATGCGACCATGGTGCTCGCCCTCGTAATCGCCGCTCACACCGCGGCCATCCAAATCGGAGACATCGTTTTCAATCCCGACAACGGTCACTACTACGAGAGGGTCGATGCCAATATCGACTGGGAACACTCCCGGCTAAACGCAGGCAAGAGCTATAAAGGACTGATCGGCCATCTCGCCACCATTACCTCGGAAGAGGAGAATCAGTTCATTTTCGAAAAACTCGGCGGCGACAAACTCAAGGGCCACTGGATCGGCGGCTATAAAGGCCCAAGCTCGCAAGGATCGGTATGGCACTGGATAAGCGGCGAGCGATTTACCTTCGTAAATTTTGGACCGGGCGAACCCAACAATAACGGCGGCAACGAAGATGGATTGCAATTCCATTTCACCGGCCAATTCGTGCATGGCAAATGGAACGACCTGCCCAAACTCGAAACCGGAACGGACCGGGCCCTGGGTTACGTGGTTGAATACGAAGCGCCAATTCCGTTTTAGTAGCAGCTACGTGATAGCGAGCGCGAAGCTGACGCTGCGCACCGGGCCAGTCGAACTCCAGCTCGGCACGTCGAAGCTTCTAAGGCTTGATGCGCTTCTGGTAAGCCGCTTCCGCCTCGAGACGAAAAGCCTCCGGCAGGTCGTCAAACGACACCGGCGTCGCCCCGATGCTCGTCGGCGTCTCGGTAAGCGTATCGACCGACCCCAGACCGGGCACAAGCCGAAAATGCACGACGCGCCGCTTCTGCTCGCCCAACTGATATTTGGAAGATTTCAAAACATCAGCTAGATGCATACCCTTAAATCTCTCGTCTAATTGGAAGCTGTTGGCAAGCTCCGTCGCCGAGTATGCCGGTCCGGTAAAATTCATTCCCGTATGGATGGCAGAAACTACGATTGAGTTTCCCGACTCTGCCCAAAGAACCGCCATCGTTGGCTTGGCCCCCTGCAGCCGCTCGAAAGGACTGCGCTCGAGTTCCGTAAACGGCGAATTCGGTTCCTCTTCGCTCCAGTTCACGTGTGCATATCGCTCGGACGCCGTCGCGGTTGAAGGAGATGCCGAGGCAACGTTGATGGTCTCACCTCGAATGAGCCGAGCCCATTGAGCATCGTCCAGAGAGCCGAGCAAGGCCAATAATTCAGAACTTCGGGTAGAAGTGTCCGTAAGTGGCGGCGATTTCCATTTATTCAGCACTGTTTGGTAACCATGAACCACTGGCGACCAGTAACCTCCGATTCCGCCTTCGAATATGAATTTCGCCCACGGTCGAATCGTCGACTTTCGGTCTTGGTCGAGCGCTCGTACCAACTTGCCAAAAGGCACTCTCGGGGCCCTGAATGATTCGGAATTGAGGAGCTCAGATGCACGCAAGGTAAGCCACCCATCTTTGGTTTCGCTTTCGACTTCTGCTAGCGGACCTAATGCAAGTTCGAATTGCCGCAAATTGATTTCCACTCCGGATCGAGACGCATCGACAACGCGAAAGATCGTGTCCGGCAGGCAAGCCGCTAAATCCAATCCTTTTGAATCCGCCAAACCGATGGCCGCCTCTGAAGGTACCAGGGACAACGGATCAATCGCCTCCGGGTGGAGAAAGAATTCCGCTAGCCCATCGCTCGGATTCCCTTTGACCTTTGGATCCTCTATGCTGGCCCTTCCATCATCGGGCGGATATCGCGAGACAAATTCCTGTGCCAAGTCCGATAGCGTGATACGCGTCCCTTCTTTCGGCGCAACCTTCGGATATGGCGCGCGGTAAGGATCACCCCAATGGTACGTGCTGGAAAACGCCCACACCTTTCGCGCCCCCCGCTTGTCAAATACATTGAGCCCGAAGGTCAAACGCTTACTCAATCTGTAAGCCGTCAAGATCACCTTCCCTATGTCGCCGGGGCGATTTGCCGAGCTAATGACATCGTTGATCAAGAATCCAAATTCGGCTTTCACGCTCTCATCCGCCGATGAAATCGCCGTTTCCGTCTCCGTGAACAATGAGATCGCTGATTCCGACCCGGCCGGGAACGCTCGCTGCGCAGGATTCGGCGTGGTCCCATAATCCACATGCTCGAATAGCGGTATCTTGGCCAGCTCTCTCGGCCCGATCTTCAGCAACAAATCGTTGAGCAGCCAAGTCGCCGGCGAGGCAAGCCGTGGTCCGTCCATGCTCATTCCCGTCGGCCCGCCCGGCTGCCCCATCCTAGCCACCGTCGCTCGATAACTCTCGATCGCCTTTTTTAACGTCATCTCACGATCCGCCGCTGTCGCATTCTTTGTCGCATCGGCCGCCACCCGTTCCATCAGCTTGCTCAGCCAAGCCGCCCGCCGATCGATCTCTTCCTGCTCAAGGCGACGCCGAAGCACCACTCCCCGAGTGAGCGTGAATCTTTGGCCCTCTTTCATCCATTCCCCATGCAAGACATAGGCGAGCCGGTCCATCACGATTTTCATCGGCCGATCCCGGCATTTCAAAATCACCACTTCGTTGGCAAGCACGGGGCCAACTCGCAGATCCAGACCGCTCTTCTCCGAGAGCTGCTTCAGGGCCACTGGCACCCTACTCGCAGGAAGAGTTATGCTAATTCGCTTTTCAATTGCTTGCGGAAAGCTGCACAATATCGCGAATAATAAGAACACGGTTCATCCTAACATACCTTTCGCACCAACTTCCAATCGTCGCCGTCCTACAAATAAAATTACCATCCTAGTTTTTGGAGGAACGTGATGAAGAAATCTCTGGTCGCCATAATTCTCGCCGGCTCGTGTTTGGTCTGCTTCGCCCAAGCACCTCACGTCATATGGTCGCAAATTGGCCACGCTTCGCAAATCAATAGCGTCGCTTTCTCGCCCGACGGGACTCTTCTCGCGACCGCTGGCGACGATACCGAAGTCAAGCTATGGCGCGCATCCGATGGCGCCTATCTCGGCTTGATCGACCGCCATCCAGACGGCGCCCAAACCGTTCAATTTTCGCATCGGGGCAATTTGCTCGCCGCCGGTGGAATCGATCGCAACGTCAGCATTGTCAGGGTATCGGACTTTGCTCGCTTGGTGAACGTGGAAGGCACCGGCTTCGTTCGAGGCGTAGCCTTTGCGGCAAACGATATGGTGATCGCCACCAGCTTGGGCTATTCCAGCAACGAACTATGTCTTTACCGCGTGTCAGACGGAGAGTTGATGGGCATTCATCGGGATCATTGGGGCACCGTTTGGGGCGTGGATTTCTCTGGAGACGGACGCTTCATGGCCACTTGTGGAGCCGACTCGAGGACGCTCGTATACACCTACCCGAACAGGAATCTGTTGTTCGATCTTGGTGGTCATCAGGACGACGTGATCAGCGTTAAATTCTCCTCCGACAGCCGCCTGCTCGCCTCCGCCGGTGAAGCCGATTGGACGGTGAGGGTATGGCAAATGCCATCCGGCGGTTCCCTTCGAACTTTCGATGCGGGGCACCGCCTCCTGCATGGAATCGCGTTTTCCCCTGATGCTGCCTATCTAGCGGCCGCCGGAGAAGACTTCTCAGGTACCGGTTCCATTCTCATATGGGACATCGCTTCCGGTGCTTTGGCGCGCCGGTACCTTCAAGGCCTCGATCGAGGCGTACATAGTATCGCATTTTCGCCCGATGGCTCTAAGCTCGCTTATGGGCTGCATAACGGCGCCGTCGCGGTCGCCACCAATCCCCTTTTCCGAGTCAGGTTCAATGGGGCGGAAGCCATCGCTCGGTAGTTTCGGCCCATCGATTCATAATAGAGGGCATGCACCCGGTCGAGTCCGAGATATGTCCCAAATCGGAAGCGGATGGTACTGCCTCCCGGCTTGACACAGCCCTCCTTGCTTCGCTCGAAGAAACCAGCGGCCACTCTTGGCAGCGAATCGAAGGCAAAATCGGAACCTTCGAGCGGCTCGACGGTAAAATTCACGAAGGCCCTTGTTGTGAAAAGTGCGGATATTGGTTTTGCATGTTTTGCCCCCAACCCGATCCGCTTCCTCGGTGCAATTTCCCGGAATCATAGCTACCGCACCCTCACAAGCTTGACCTTCGATTCCGTCATCTCCTCGAACGCATAACGCACTCCCTCTCGCCCAAAACCGCTCCGTTTGACCCCTCCATACGGCATGTTGTCGAATCGCAAAGTCGGGTAGTCGTTCACAATCACCCCGCCGACTTCCAGCTCACGAAACGCTCGCTCCGCCGTCACCAAATTCGAGGTGAATATCCCCGCGTGGATGCCGTATTGCGAATCGTTTGCCAACTTGAAAGCCTCATCCAATTCCTTAAATCGGCGTAACGTCAGGACGGGCCCAAACACCTCTTCGCAAAGCAGCCGGGGACGCCTTTCCGACGAGGCGAACTCCACTAGCGTCGGCTCGACCACATTCCCCACCCGGTTCCCTCCCGCCAGAATCTTGCCTCCCTCGCTTTCCGCCTCCACCAGCCACTCCATCACCTTATCCGCGGCGCCGCTCGAGATGAGAGGCCCGCAAACTGTCTTTGGATCGAGGGGGTCGCCGAACGGGCATTGCTCGGTCGCCGTAATCAGCCTGCGTCGCATTTCGTCATAAACGCCTTCCTGGATGAGGGCGTGCTGAACCGCGATGCAAATCTGACCGGCATAACCATACTTCCCTGCCACGATCCGCTTGGTCGCCCAGTCGAGGTCCCCATCGTCACAAACGATCGCCGAAGAATCGCTGCCTAGCTCGAGGCTGACCCGCTTCTCCGGGACCAAAGCCTTCAGCTTCCAGCCCACCGGAGGGGAGCCGGTAAAGCTCAGCATCTTTACTCGGGGATCTTTGGCCAGCTTCTCGGCGATCTCCGGCGAGCAGTTAACCGCGTTCACTACTCCGGCCGGGCAGCCCGCGTCGTGAATGAGCCTTGCCAGCGCTAAAGTCGATAGTGCGGCTTGCGAGGATGGCTTCACGATAACCGTATTGCCGCCCGCCAGCGCGGGCGCTATCTTGTGGGCCGCCAAGTTGTACGGCCAATTGTACGGCACGATACAAAGAATGGGACCAATCGGAAATCGCTCTACGCTACACTCGTAACCGGCCCCTCTCGGATCGAAATCGACGGGTAGTCGATCGAGACCCGCTTGGGCCAGCAAATCCGCCGCCAGATCGAACGTCAAGCCGAGGCGAAGCACCTCGCCTTCCGACCATTTGATCGGCTTA
>JBBREX010000088.1:0-11900 GCA_038225245.1 Fimbriimonadales bacterium
GATCATATCTATGCCTCGCCCGCACTTGAAAAGACTTGTGTTTCTTGCACCATCGACTTGGCTCCCAGGCTGACGGACCGGCCATCGGACCACACCTTCGTCACTGCGGAATTCAGCTGACAGTTAGGAGCGCGCTGCTTCAGCTTCGCATCTCCGTCCGCGAGCTCCACCGGTTAGAGCAGATGCATCGCTTGCTCGAGGTCCGCGATCAAATCGTCGATCGATTCCAAGCCGCAAAACAATCTAAGGATAAATCGCGGCTCGGTCCAATCCATCGGTTGTGCCTGAATTGGTACGATCAGACTCTCGAAGCCACCCCAGCTCACCCCCATTTGAAAAATCTTTAAGGCGTCGGCAAATGCCATCACCGCGACCTTGTCTTGTCGGCGCGGTTCGAAGCTGAGCAAGCCCCCCGATCCCCGCATCTGTTTGTCGATGAGGGCCCGCTGGGAGTGATCTCGCGAGCCTGCATGATAGACGTTCTTCACCTCCGGTCTTTCGGTCAACCACTGAGCTATCGTGTTTCCCGCACGCTCATGAGCGGCCATGCGCAAGGCCAGGGTCCGCATGCCTCGGATCATGAGCCAGGCCGGAAATGGGGCGAGGGCCGCTCCTAAAAACGGAATTTCGTTGACCAGCATCCGGTTCATTCGATCTAAACTCGTGGCAATCGCCCCCGCGATGATGTCGCTGTGCCCGCCCAAGTATTTGGAGGCGCTGTGGACCACGACATCGATTCCAAAATCTGCCGGATTCTGAAAAACTGGCGAGCAGTAGCTGTTGTCGGCGACCGTGCAGATTCCGCGGGACCTGGCAAACGCGGCGATCGACTCCAAGTCTTGAATGCGAAAAAAAAACGTGCTCGGCGACTCGAGGTAGATCAGCGATGTTTCTGGCCGACAAGCGTTCAGAACCTCTTCCGTATTGCCACCTTCCACTAGGGTCGTCTCGATCCGGAAGCGCGGAAGATATTCAAGTAAAAACTGCTTGGTCGGACCGTAGGCGGTGTCGACGCACACTACGTGGCCACCCGCCTTCACCCCCGCAAAAATCGCCGCGCTGATAGCCGCCATTCCACTGGAAAATACTTTCGCCGCTTCACAATGTTCAAGCGCAGCGATCTTTTGTTCGACGATGGCGAGGGTGGGATTCCCGATCCGGCTGTAATTGAAACCTTCCCAATCGGGATTCGTGTAATCGAACGACCGTTCGAATTCAGCGCTGGTTTCGAAAACGAACAGCGAAGTTTGAAATATCGGAGGCGCGACTGCGCCTAACAGGTGGCGCTCTTCTCCCAGATGTTGGAGAATTGTTTCGGTTTTCGCAGGCCATTTCGAGTTCACCTGGGGATTGTGGCAGACCCTAGGCGATGATCAAGGAATGCGCAAGCCTCCACTTTCGATTCCAAAGCGGAGGCTTGCATCGCTAACTACAAACGAACGGATTTCGCGACTTCCGTCCGCAAGTCATCACCTTGTTTGATGTTGACTTCCTTGCCGACGATGAAGTAGCCGCCCGCCAATCCTAATGGACCGAGGATGAGTGCTCCACCCGCCGTCGCCGCCGCCGCTTGGGTCGATTTCTCGCCGCCCACGGCTTTGCCTTTATCGCGCGGCTCAAGGGTGACCGACCGACCGTTCCGTACACGTACTGGGCTGAGGGCTATACGCAGTTGGGCATTGATCCCATAGCGTTTGCGCTTCTCGACCTTGCTGATCAGGCCAGTAACTTTGGTTCCCTCTTTGAGAACCGTGTGGCCGTTCACCATCACGTCGTCTTTAACATGCAGCCGGATGGTATCGCCGACTTTGACAGACTTGGAAGAAACGCTTTGATCGAAGACAAGATTGACTTCGGTTCCCGCCGGAATGGTCGTGCGCTGGGCGTTCGCCGCCACAGCGACAAGGGCCACTGCCCCTGCCATGAGTACTCTTGTTAGTGATTTCATTTGGATGCTCCTTCTAGCGATATAGGCTGTAAATCGACGAGCGCATTCTTCGTAGCGGTCCTCGCCCTTGGAAGGGACGCGATGCGCGGATAAATTTTTCTGGCCGCTGCCTCTTCTTCAGATTGAATCTCGCGGGCAAGCGCCGCCGTTTCTGAGTCGTTGCAAGCGACGGCCACGGCGATCAGATGCTCATAAGCGGCGCATTCGAAGCACTCACTTGCGTAAGCCCGGACGGCATTGGCGCAATCAAGATTAGCTGATCGTAGTCCCCCGGCAAAGAACACCACTTCGGGCGTTTTCAAATCCTTGTTCTCTCCCTGGTGCCCGAGAGCTATGAGCCTGGCTGCCAGACGCTCTCGCTGACTCTCGGACTCGGTGAGATGTTCACGATAGACGGCGGCGTCCGATGAATTCCGGGCCACCTCCGCAAATTTCTTTAGCATCGCCGAGGATTGCCGCTCCATGTCGATAGCATCTTCAAGATATTCGATCATTACTGGCGATGTTTTCATCCCTACCCCGCCGCCTGCAATTGAGAAATGTGGTCGTTATCGTGCATCTACCCATGGTGTAGACGTACCGAATGCACGATCCTTCTTGGATCGAGCGTGCAATTTAACGAAATGGAGGCAAAAGTGTTGGAATTCCTGGAGCTTTTAATCCTGAAGTGCGGTATAGTTAGAACTCCCCACTATGAATTTCACCAGCGGTACGATTTTCCCGTCACCCGATATCCTGAACGAATTTCCAGAAGGCAAGTTCGTGCTTTCAAACTTGGCCGCTAAGCGGGCCAAGCAGATTAAGGAAGGCGCTCCCCCTTTGGTGAGGATCGAAAGCAACCATCCTCTTACTATCGCCCTCGCCGAAATCGCGGCCGGTAAGATCAGGCCTATTCTCGGCAAAGAGGAGACCGACCTCAGCATCGGTGAGGCGCGCGATCTTCCGATCCTTAGCGACGAACCGCTGCCCGGCGAGCTCGGAATTCTGCTCCCTGCTCTCGACGAGACCGAAGCTGAAATCCTTGGCGTCGGCGCCCTTGTAGCCGACGAACACGACGACCACGAGGAAGAAATTGTGCCTGTCGTAGGGGGAAGTCTGGCCGATCTCCTGGATGAAGCTGAACCGGACGTCGAGCCCGTGGCTCCCGAAGCGGAGGAAGGCACCTTGTCGCTCAGTGAAATCGCCGATCAAGAAAACATCGACGAAGAAGAAGAGACGCACGAGTAGACCGGTTTATGCCAACCACGGATCTTTACGAGGTCCTCGGAATCCAGCGGGGCGCTTCAGCGGACGATATAAAGTCTGCCTATCGTAAGCTTGCTCGTCAATATCACCCAGACGTCAACCAGAGTGATCCCGAGGCGGAAGAGAAATTCAAAGAAATTGGACAGGCGTATGCGATCCTGTCCGATGAGGACAAGCGCGCCCAATACGATCGCTTTGGAACGACCGATAGTCAAGGAGGGGACTTCTTTGCCGGTGCGGGAATCAGCGACCTATTCGACATGTTCTTCGGCGGAGGAGCTCAATCCAGCCGCCAAAGGGCCAGAGGAAGGGATGGCGACGACATCCGCGTTGACTTGGAAATCGCACTCCGAGACGTCTTACACGGAGTCAAACGCTTGGTCCACTACCGACGGCATGAGCGCTGCGAAGCCTGCGGAGGGGACGGTGCGGAAGGCGATTCCATGCCGGAAAGCTGCTCGACATGCAACGGCTCTGGGTCCGTATCGAGAGTCCAAAACACGATTCTCGGGCAAATGCGAACTTCAACCACCTGCCCCACTTGCGGTGGCGAGGGAACCATAGTCAAGAACAAATGCGGGATTTGTAACGGCCGGGGGGTAACCGTCAAGGAGCACGAGATGGAGATCGAAGTTCCCGCTGGGGTGGATTCCGGAGCTCGGATGCAGGTCCGCGGAGCCGGAAGCCAGGGAACGGGAGCGGGATCGGATGGCGACCTTTACGTATTCTTCGAAGTCCAAAATGATCCGCGATTCGTCCGAGAAGGTACGAAGGTAAGGACCGCGGTCGAGCTAACCTTCGCCCAAGCTGCTCTAGGAGATCACGTGGAAATCGAAGGCATCGATGAACCCGTACAGTTGGACATTCCTCCTGGAACTCAGCCTGGCAAGATCCTCCGAGCTAAGGGCATGGGCCTTCCTCGACTGCACGGGGGTTCACGAGGCGATTTATTCGTGGAGACAACCGTCACAGTTCCTGAGAAGTTAACCGACGAGCAAGCGGAAGCGATCCGAAAATTGGCGGAGACCTTGGGGGAGACAATCCCAAGGGTAGAGGACTCGTCGATTTTGGGAGGTCTGTTTAAACGGAAGAAATGAAGCGATGGGTGGAGATAACCGCGCTTCTTGAAAATCCGCCCGAGGATTGGGCCGTCCTGGCCGATGTTTTTCAACGTCTCGGGATCGATGGGACCGTGCAGGTGGATTGGCCCCCTTCTTTGGGCGGCTATCTCTGGAATCCCGAAGAGGAAACGGCCGATCGTTTGGAAGACGAGCTTCTGCGGGTCGGTGTGGAAGCGGTCGTTCGAAGGGAAGTCGAGGAAGAAGACTGGGCCGAAAGCTGGAAGCAGTTCTTCAAACCTCGCCTCATAGGCGCAAAATTCTTGGTTCGTCCGACTTGGGAAACCGCGAACGCGGGCGATCGGCTTGAAATCGTCCTCGATCCAGGACAAGCTTTTGGAACCGGAGATCACCCAACCACCCGCATGTGCCTGGTCTTGCTCGAGTCGATAGATCTGAAAGCCAAACGAGTCGCCGATATCGGTTGCGGGAGCGGAATATTGTCCGTGGCGGCTTGCTTACTCGGGGGCGAGGTGGTTGCGGTCGATGTCGACCGTCTATCGGTCGAATCGGCCCGCCATAACGCTAAGCTCAATAGAGTGAGGTTCGAGGTATTCGAAGGAAAGGGATTCGAGGCCCTTGGGGAGGCTCGATTCGATGTCATCCTCAGCAACATCATTAGCGCCGCCCTCATCGGCCTCGCCTTTGAGGCTAATTCAAGACTCGTTTCAGGAGGCTTTTGGATTGTGTCCGGCATCATCTCCGACAACTGGGCGGACGTCCTCGCGAAAGCCGAATCCACTGCTTTCGTTCTCGACACCAAGCTCATCGAAGGCGATTGGGTTGCCGCGCTGCTTCGGAAGGCGCCCGTCAGTTGAAAAAAGATCTCCCGCTCCGCGCTTTGCCTCGTTTTTTCCTTCCCGGCGCGACCACGGAAAATCCCATTGAAATCCCGTCTGACGAGCTCAAAAAGTTGCGGAAAGTGCTCCGACTTGGCAATGGCGATCTTATCGCCGTGCTGCCCAATGACGGCACGCTTATCAAAGCTAGGCTCGATGAACGAACCGCCGTTCCACTATCCGTCGAACGAGTCGATACTGAGGCTCGCGTAAACCTGACTTTGGCTCAAGCGTTGCCGAAGGCCGACAAGCTCGACGAAGTGCTTCGCCTCGGCACGGAAATCGGCGTTTCTTCCTTTGTGCTCTTTCCTTCGGCCCGCAGCATCGTGCGGTGGGATAAATCAAAGCTGCAGGAGCGCATGCGCCGCCTGGCCGCCGTCGTGAGGGAAGCGGCCGAGGTGAGCTTTCGCACCATACAGCCCACGATCAAACAAGCAGAGAATCTGGAGGAGATTTTTCAAATGGAGCCTGACGCCATCGTTCTGAGTGAGCAACAATCCGTTACACGAACTCTTTCCGAAGCCCTCGCCGGAAGGACGAATATCTGCCTGGCAATCGGCCCCGAAGGAGGTTGGGCTCCCAGGGAAGTGTCGCTGATAGGCGATCGCGCGGTAACCCTCGGGCCGCGCGTCCTGCGAGTCGGTACCGCCGCTGCCGCCGCTTGCGCCCTCGCCTTACTGAGCGGTTAGCTCGGTGGTTTCAGCCTCGACCGGCGGAAATCGTAGTCGAAAAGTTGTCCCTTTGCCGATTTCGCTCTCGATGCTTACGTCCGCGCTATGAGTTGCCGCCAGCTCCAGGACGATCTTCGTTCCCCATCCGGAGCCACCCTTGGTCTCCCAGTTGCTCCGCATATTGCCGCTTAAGATGCGGTCTGCCGTCGCCCGATCCATGCCTGGCCCATGATCTTCGACTTCCAGCAAGTGGGCCCGTCCGTCGAAGCAATACCGCACCGCCACCTCATCGAAAATCGCTCCATCTTCGTTTTCGAATTGGCGCTTCCAATCTTCCGGAACGCATTCTCCAACAGCCTTGATGGCATTGCTGACCAAGTTCTGCACAATGCGGAATAGGTACATCTCGTCGTGAACCAACGGCGGTGCATCCTTCTGAATTTCGTAGCGAATGGAAACGAAATTATTGCGCCCCTCGGACTCCAGATATGCCGCGCTGCGCTCGATGGTCTCCGCCAATGGTCCGAGTTTCATGATCGGCTGCAAGCCTTTGCCCGCGGAGAGGTCGCTCATGAGGATCGAGTAGCGTTTCACCCGATCGATCGAGTCCTTTAGCTCCTCGAACATGCTTTCAATAGAGTCGCTATAGCCGATCAAAACCTCATCTTCCTTGGCAAAATCAACGACATGGCTACGCAGGCCCTGGAGCATTTGGTCGCTGAATAGCATGTTCGCCTCCAAGGCAAAAGCCATGTTTTTGATATCGTGAGCAACTTTGCCCATTCCGAGCAGGGTCGAGGCTCTCCCTTGCTCGTCGAGAAGACGGGAATTTAGATAGGCCATGGTCGAAATCGCCGCCACCGTATCTAGCACCAGAGCATCGTCTTTGTCGAACTCCCCATTTCTTTTATTCAGGAGCTGCACGACTCCGATGGGCAGCTCATCCTCCATCGAGAGCGGGACCGTGATCATGGTTACGCGCGAGACCCCGGCCGTTTTCTCGATTTCCGTTTGCTCGGTCGAATCGAAGTTGCTGATTTCCGTCTTGCGAGTCTGGAAGACCCTTCCCGCAACACCGTAGTCATCGGGAATATCGCTCGGCAGCTTGACGTCCGGAGGCAGAACGTGACGAAACCGCAAGCGACTATTCTCGGAATCGTGAAGGTAAATGGTGCCTCCGCCCGCCTGCGCCGCCTCCACGCAGATGGCCAGAACATCCTTGAGCAGATTTTCGAATTTGCCGCTGCTCGCAAGCTTGCGCGCCGCCGATTGGACAGCCTGAAGAAGGGGCGACGCAGTGGTCATAGCCAGGTTGGATTGTACCGGATGCCTCAGTCGATTTCGTGATTCGCGTAGGGCGAGCTGTAGTTCGGCGGCTCCTTGGTAATCCATACGTCGTGGGGATGACTTTCCCTCAGACCTGCATTAGTGATCTTCAGGAATTCGGCCACAGAGCGCAGCTCGGAGAGCGAGGATGCGCCAAGATAACCCATCCCAGAGCGAATTCCCCCTAAAACTTGGCCGATGGTTTCTGACAAGGCGCCCTTGAAGGGAACCCGCCCTTCGACGCCTTCCGGAACCAGAGTCGAGTTGCTATCCTTGACCTGAAAATAGCGATCCGACGAGCCTTGGCGCATGGCCGAGATGGAGCCCATTCCGCGATACACTTTGTATGCCCGGTTGCGATAAATCTCGGTTTCGCCGGGGCTCTCGTCGCAACCCGCGAACATGTTGCCCATCATGACGCAGGTGGCTCCGGCGGCGAGGCATTTCACGACATCGCCGGAGCTGCGAATTCCGCCATCGGCAATGGTTGGGATTCCGATTTCGTTGGCGGTTTTGCAGCAATCGAGAATCGCCGTAAACTGAGGAATACCGACACCAGCAACCACCCGAGTCGTGCAGATCGATCCCGCCCCGATCCCCACTCGGAGGCCGTCGGCCCCGCGGTCAGCAACATCCCGTACCGCTTCCGGAGTAGCCACGTTTCCGGCGATCACTTTGAGGCCGGGCAATCGCTCTTTTAGCATCGCCACGCAATCCATCACGCCTTTGCTGTGGCCGTGAGCGGCGTCGATCACGATGAAGTCCACTCCGGCATCCCGGAGCGCTTTCGCCCTCTGATACGGCTCGCGAAGGGCGCCGATCGCGGCGCCGACCACGAGCCGGCCCTTCTCGTCCTTGGTCGCGCCGGGATGGCGCTTTACCTTGAGGATGTCCTTGATCGTGATCAGGCCCTTGAGCTTCCCGGAAGCATCCACTATCGGGAGCTTTTCAATGCGGTGATCGGCCAGGATTCGCTCGGCGTCCTCCAACGTCGTTCCGACTTTGGTGGTGATGAGATTCTCGCTCGTCATGCGCTCGCAGATGCGTTTGTGGAAGTTGGTCTCAAAGCGAATGTCGCGATTGGTGAGGATGCCTACCAGCGTCTCGTCGGCGTCGACCACGGGCACGCCGCTGATGTGGAAGCGCTCCATGAGATCGACTGCGTCCTGGATCGTCTTCTCGGGACTCAGCTTGATCGGATTGGTAATCACACCGTGCTCGCTCCGCTTGACCCGGTCCACCTCTTCCGCCTGATGATCGATGGGCATGTTTCGGTGGATGACTCCGACGCCCCCTTCTCTGGCAATGGCGATGGCCAGCCGAGATTCGGTTACCGTATCCATGGGCGCGGAAACGATCGGGGCCTGAAGCCGAATGCCGGGAAGGAACGTGGTGGAGATATCGACGTCGCTGGGAAGCACGTCGGTGCGCCGAGGGATGAGAAGAACGTCGTCAAAGCTAAGCCCTTCGCGCAATGGGACCATAAAGAATTATGGCACAGCGGTTGGTGTGCACTCCGCATTCGACTGAGCACCGCGACAATCGAAGAGGATTATGTCGGAACCATAACAGGTACCGTCATCGATGGCGAGGTGGTTGTGGACAATCGAGTAGTTACCGACGCTTTTGGACTTGGAGCAATATTGACTGCAATAGCCGCGATTCACGCCTTTTTTTGCATCACCTATTGTTTGCTTAGGCGAGACAACGGTCAACGAAATCTGGCGATTGTCGTTGTGGGCTCCTTTTGCTTAGTTGTCTTACTTGGCTGTATGGTAATCCTCGGACTGATAGTCGTCGACATTTTTGGTTACCTGGGTTGAGCACGCCGCCGTCGCCGCTTCACGTAAACTGGAGCCATGCTCGGAACTAGCTCCCTCGCTTCCTTGCCCTACCTGCGCTCCTACAAGTCGCGCCGCGCCAGCAGCTACGACACTGCGGGCAATAACAAAGACTCCTGGGACATCGAGCCGGGCCAAACCTCGACCATTTTCGAAAGCCCCTCCCCAGGGTGCGTCAAGCACGTTTGGGTCACCATGTGGGTCGACGAGCCGCATTTTTTGCGCAAAATCATCTTACGCGCCTACTGGGACGGCGAAGAACACCCCAGCATCGAAGCCCCTATCGGCGATTTCTTCGGCATCGGGCATGGGCTGATGCGCAATTTCGTTTCCGCACCCTTGCAAATGAGCCCGCAAGAGGGCAGAAGCTTCAACTGCTGGTGGCCGATGCCTTTCGATTCAGCGCGAATCAGCATTGAAAACGAATGTGAAAAGAAGCTCATGCTTTATTTTTATGTGGACTGGGAAGACTGTAACGCCGGCATCCTGCCGGCAAATCCAGAACCTTACGAGCAATCGGCAGATGCGGGCAGGATGCCGGCGCTACCGGCGAGGTTTCATGCGCAGTGGAGAAGGGAAGGGTGCACCGAAGGCTGGCTCACCGAGCGGCTCAACAACGACAACATCGAGGAAATCTGGAGCCGAAAGCCCAACCTCACCGACGCCGACAACTATCTCATTTTAGAAGCGGAGGGCGATGGCATCTACGTTGGCTGCAATCTCAACGTCGACTGTTTTCAGCGCCAAGGAAACGATTGGTACGGAGAAGGCGACGACATGATCGTGATCGATGGCGAGCCTTGGCCGCCGAGATTGCACGGCACCGGAACGGAAGACTATTTCGGCACCGCCTTTTGCCCGCGCGAGGTCTACCACGCCCCCTATCACGGCCTGACCGTCTATTCGGGCAACAGTGATTGGCCCTGGAAAGGAAAGAATTCGCTTTATCGGTATCACATCGAAGACCCGATTCGGTTTGAAAAGAGCATCCGGGTCAGCATCGAGCATGGCCACGCCAACAAGCTCAGCAACGATTACTCGAGCACGGCTTATTGGTATCAACTCGAACCGCACAAAAGGTTCGCACCGTTGCTGGGGGTTATGGAACGTCTGCCGAGGCACAACGAGCCAGAGTTTCCGTAGCTCATGTCACCAGAAGACAGGCTCGTCAACCTGAACGCCAAGCTCGACATCCTGAGAGGCAAGCTTGTCATCCTGAGCGTAGCGAAGGATCTCTTTAGTAGGCGAGCGACTGAAACAGAGATTCTTCGCAGGCTCCGAAGGAACGAAGCAGTCAAGAAACTATCCCTCAATGGGTGCCCGATTGAGGGTATCTGAGCGGAAGGGCTTACTTAAGAGGGCGAGCAAGCTCCCGCACTCCCAAGGGCGGGGGTATGCCTTCAACGTCATCAGCCCTTCCCGGTTTTTCTTTCTTGATCGGCCGTCGATACTTCAATTCGATATCTCCCGTTTCCGCGCGTCCCACGCTGAAAAGGCGATAACGGTTTCGCTCCTGGGCCTCGTATTTGAAAGCTTCGCCGCTCATGGGATCGGCCACGTCCTTGGCGTCTGTCGCATCAAGCAGTTTTTCTGGAACTTTGGCGTTTTGCCACCGATATTCGATGATCTTCGCATGAAGCAAAAGGAGCCGGATCTGGGTCCGACTACGAAGTTCTGCGAGAGCAGCTTGACTCGAAATGGGATGAAAGATCGAAGCTAAGCCCATTGCCATCTCCTCAATTGTTATGTTTTTCAGATCCTTTTGCGCTAAGGCTTCCTCGTACCTGTCAGGACCTTGCACCGAAGTCGTCCAGCTTGCTTCCGGCCGTGAAAGCGCGTTAATTACTCGATCGAATTCCGCGGCAATTTCTACGAGAGTTAAGTTTGCCAACCGCTTTAGATCTTGAGCCGAAAAGCTCTCGACCCGTTCTTGGAGGGCGGTGCTCTCTTCTCCTCCGAAGTCGAAAATCATCATCGCTTTTTTGAACTCGGCCGGGCTTCGAAGGGAGTCTCCCAACATATTCATTGAAAATTGCTTTTCGAGCCTCATCGATGCGACGATGGCCGGCTCTCGACCGAGTATCCTCCGGCAAGTGGTCTCCACTCTGCGGGCATCGGCAAGCGAAAGCTGGTCGAGGTGAGCCTCAAATGCGGCAAGTGCGAGTGAGTCGCAGGCAATCCCGACCAACACATTGAGTAGCGCGCCGTGGGAAATTCCGTTCCCCATTTCCAGAGTTTGGATGAGGGCATCCGTACCCTGAGCGCTCTTGCCATCGGCAAATCGTACATAAGCCAAGTCGACGAATCCCTTTGCGAGTTCCTTAAATTTGGCTAGCTCGGGAAAGAGGGTGAGAGCATCGATATGGGTTCTCGGATCACTTACCGGCTTCCTATTACCTGCGCGAACAAGCTCGAGCGCTTCCTCCATGAAGTTAGCTCTTGCCCGACGAACTTCAAGCTCGCTGGACGAAGGGCTCAACCCTGGAGGTACTGGAGGATCCGTGAGATTGCCCTCCTCATCCTTTTTGTCTTGGTTCGCTTTCGCGAACTGGCGATAGTTCAGCCATGCGCCCAATGCCTTATAATCAGGGCGGTCGGTAAGGTCCGCCGCGCGCAGATAATCCTCGTAGCCGTTCTGTCCCGTTGCCTTGATCGATAGCTGCTCGATCAGACCGGGCGGCTGGCCAAGCGAGGAACTAAGCAAGGCAAAACCTAGAAAGATTGCGCTCATTAATGTATATTACGACATTTCGAGAGTCCCCTTGCCCGCTCGCGCCTGCGAACTGCTAAAGCACGAGCAAGGGGTAAGGTAATTCTCATGACTGATATCCATGCTTGGGTAACGACGGCGAATTCGTTCGACGGCTACCGGGTCGTGAAAACGTTCGGGGGTGGTAAGGGGCATTACGGTG
>JBBREX010000089.1:0-11894 GCA_038225245.1 Fimbriimonadales bacterium
AACAAACCACGGGGATGTACCCATTCTCGCACGCAAGGAACAGGATTTCCGGATTGACAGCGGTTACTCTTCCGGCACGTCCCAGCGATTCGTCCAGAGGCTCCCCCACTAGGAGCTTGCCGTCTCGTCCAGAAAGACCGAGACCTCTTCCGCCGGCGCGATTAACCTCGCTTACCAAATGCTTGTTAGTCCTACCGGACAGGACCATTTCGACAATGTCCATAGTTTCTGCATCGGTAACCCGAAGGCCGTCGCGCATTTCCTTTTTGACTCCCAGACGGTCGATCCAGCGGTCGATCTCGGGTCCGCCTCCGTGGACGAGCACGCAGCGCACGCCGACAAGCTGCATGAGAAGAACATTTCGAAGTACTCCGCGCATAATGCCGGAATCAATCATCGCGCTTCCGCCGTATTTGATCACGAACGTGTGGCCCTGAAAGCGCTGAATGTATGGCAAAGCCTGATTGAGAATATCGCCTTGCAGATTCCTGTCCACCACGATCAGCGTTGTACCCGTCACGAGAAGGATTACGCTCTGAGAGCAACAGAATCGTGGGCCAAGCGTCTAAACTACTCGCAGTGTTCTCAGGAGGAGACAAGCATTTGAAGAAGCCCATCGCGCTGCTATTGGGATTGGTCTTGATCGGATTTGCGGCCGCCCAGCAAGGCAGCGTCGTGAAGACCGTCACTATTCGCGGCAACGTCCTCATCGCGCGAGATGCGATTTTGAGCGTCATGCGAAGTAAAGAAGGCAAGCCATTTCTCCAATCGGAACTGCCTCAAGATGAGAGATCGATTCGCGAGTTGGGATTTTTTCAGGATGTAAAAATCCTGTCCCGGAGCGTGGCCGACAACGAGTTCGAACTGATCGTCGAAGTCTTGGAAAACCCGGTGATCAAAGAAATTCGAGTTGTTGGAAACACAGTTCTACCTTCCGATCAGATTCGCAAGCTGATCACCCAACCAGTGGGCCAGGTTTTGAATACCCGAACGATACTCCCCTCATTGGAAGCGATCAGCAAAGCCTACGAAGAAAAAGGTTATTTTGCTCAGGCAGATGTTCAGCCGCTGCACGATTCTCCGAATACTTTGAACGTCGTTGTGATCGAAAGGACGGTGAGCGATATCGTTATTCAGGGCCTTGGAAGAACAAAACCTCAGGTCATTCGCCGGATGATGAAAACGAAGCCAGGAGAAGCGTTCAACGAGAAGAAATGGAGCATCGACCGCAGACGTCTCGAAAGCACGCAGTGGTTTGAGACCATCAACGGCTCAGTTCGCGATGCGGGCGAGCTTGGGCGATTCGATCTCTTGCTCGACGTGAAAGAAGCGCGGACCGCTCAGATCGGCTTTGGACTAGCACTCGACCCCCGGAGCCGCCTTGCCGGATCGGCGCGCTATACGGACACGAATTTTCATGGGTCGGGTCAGACAGTTGGCGTCAATTTGCAGCAGGATACGACGGGGGGCGGAACGAGCGCCAGCTTGAACTATGTAAATCCCTGGATGGACTCCAAGGACACGACGTTGAGCGCACAAGTTTACAGCCGGGTCAATACCTATTTCACGGGCAACGGCCTCGGGGGCACGGTTTCACCTAACGATGATCGCTTCGACGAGCGGCGGACAGGTGCTTCGGTTAGCTTTACCCGTCCATTTCGTCAAGATTATTCGGCCACGATCGGAACAACTTACGAGAACATTAAGACCATCAACTTACGGCAGTCCGGTGACGCGAACTTCATTCAGCAAGATGGCGACTTGGCGATGTTGAATCTTCAGCTGGCACGAGATCGGCGGGACGTGCCTCTCGATCCTACAGAGGGCGATTTTGCCCGCATCGCTATCGAGCCCGGGCTTAGTAATGTGACGAAAATCGGCGGAAACGTGGCCAATAACCCGGAAGTTCTAGGCAGACATGCGTTTTTGCGTAGCACGTTGGAATATAAGTCCTACTATTCTCGAAAGCTGAAAAAAGGCCAAGCGATCGACACCCCTAGGCCGGTAATTGCGGTTCGCGCTCGCTACGGAATCATTAAAGGCACGGTACCGTTCTTCGAGCAGCTTTTTGTGGGCGGTTCGGACTCTTTGCGCGGATATCCGGATCAGCGCTTCTGGGGCAAGCAATCGTTTCTTGCTTCGGCTGAATACAGGTTTCCGATTCAAAAGTCCTTCAATTTAATTGCTTTCGTAGACTACGGAGGAGCCTGGGGTGGGTACGGTTCGCTCAACACCTTTACTCAGAGCAACAAGCCCAACTTCAAGCTGGGATTTGGCCCCGGCGTGTCATTCAAGACGCCGCTGGGGCCGATTCGGATCGACTTCGGATTTAATCAGGAAGGAGGTAATAGGACGCACTTTTCAATCGGAGGAAGCTTCTAAAACGTGAGGAAACAAGTGACATCATGAACAAAATCGGATTTACTGGATGGATAATAGCGGCCGGAGCGATCGGACTGCTCGCTTTGGCGGGCTTTCAGGCAACCGCGGAAAAGCACGGCACTGTAGATTTTAACCGCCTCGCATTATCGAGCGATATAGGCAAGGCCAATAGCACAACGTTGAATGCAGCCGCAGCGGCGCGAGACGGTCTTCTCAAGTTTATCGACACTTACAAGGTTGTTACAACCGAGAACGCTCAAAGGTTGCGAGAGCTCACTCTGAAAGATAAGATCACCGATGCTGAAAAGGCGGAGATGGAGCGCATCAAGCAGGAAATAATTATTTCTGCAAAGAAGCGAGACGAGCTTTCACAAAAGCCCAATCTAACTGATGCCGACAAGCAAGTTCTTCAGGATTATGCGACTCGCGCTCAGACTATGAGCACGCAACTCGGCCGTTGGCAGCAGGAATTCAATGACGAGCTCGTACGGATGCAGGAGCAACTTCGGGCGTCGACCATCGAAAAGGCAAAGGCTGCCCTTCAAGATGTGGCGAAAGCGCAGGGATATACGATCGTTTTCGAGTCTAACGTCGCCCCTTATTGTTCGAATGACCTTACGGATGCCGCGATCAAAGCAATGAATGCCAAGAAGTAGAGCCATTTTCTTAGCCTTTATCGTCGCCTCCTTAGGTGGTTGCGGACAGGATCCGAATAAGGTATATGTCGACCTCGCGAAGGCTGACGAGCTTCATCTTCCGGCCCTGGAGGCGGCCCCGCAACCGCCTATCCAGACGGTCAAATCGTCCTCCGTTTCGATTCCCGCGAGCGCCCCGCGCGATCTTTACTTGGGCGCAAACAAGGATCGATTGGCAAGGGCGGAAGCAGTGTTGGCAGAGAATCAGCGCCTTGCCTTTAAAGAGGTTTCTGCCCGGCTGAAAGAAGCGTTTGCGCTTGAAATTGATCACATCGAGGCAGAGCAGCGGCGAAAGCTTAAACAAAATGAGCGAGAGGAGCTTGCTAAGATCTATGAAGGCTTAAGAATCGTGTTTGTCGAATACGCGCAAAAGATAGGGCAAAGGCGGCTAAAGCTGGCTGCTCTGGTGGGCGTGCCCGATCCTGATCCGCAATCTCTCAGGCCTCCAATTTCAAGGGCGAAAGAATCTCAACGGCGTTGGGAAGAGGCCAAATCGTTGCGAGGACAAATCAAGACTCTCGATGAAGAATTCCGCAAGGAGGTGGCTACTCGAAGGGTGGTAGCGCAGACGAAATTCAATTCCGATCTAACCGAGTTGGCGGCGGCCATTTCGGAAATGAGAGTCAAACGGGACTTGGAGGCGGAGGCCGAAGCAGTCCGTATGACCACGACCAAACGAAATCTGCAAATTCGAGAAAGCATTCGCCGCGAGAGTATTCCTGCCGAACCGGGAGCCTCAGCAACCCTCCAGTCATTTCCTCCGAGGCAATCTGCCCCGCAGCCTTCTCAGGAACGACCTATGCCTCCAACGGCAAGGCTTGAACTGGACATTTGGCTTAGTGTCAAGCACTATCAGCTCGTTGGCAAGCAGGCGGGTCGGGATGCCACACAAGAATTCTTGGCTTGGAGAAAACAATTCAAGGGTTCACTTTAGGCGAGATTGCACGCTCGCTTGAGGGTGAGCTTGCCGGTCCCGGCGATTTGTTAATCGAGCGGCCAGTTCCTGCTGGGTCGAATGATCCTCGAGGCATTACGTTTGCCGAATCCGAACGCTATATTGGCATCGTAGGGCAGTCGTCGGTCGGAGCCGCCGTAATCGGGTTGTCCGATTCGATAAGCCCGAAGCCGGCGATACGCGTGAAAGTACCTCGGGAAGCGTTTGGCCGCTTGCTCGCGATGTATGAAAGGCCCTTGTCCCTGGATGAGGGAATTCATCCTCTCGCCTTCATCCAAACGGGCGCACAAATCCACGAAACCGCGGCGATAGGACCCTTTAGCGTGGTCCAATCGGGAGCGACCATCGGAGCGCGAGCACGCGTTCATCCGTTTTGCTACATCGGTCCGGAGTGCCACATCGATGCCGACGTCACTATCTATCCCAACGTAACCTTGGTTCAAGCCGTTTGGGTGGGTAAAGGGTCGATCATTCATAGCGGCGCTGTCCTTGGCGCGGACGGCTTCGGTTTTATCTGGGATGGCGAACGCCAACGAAAAATTCCTCAAGTAGGCGGCATCCGGATCGGCAATAACGCAGAGATCGGGGCTAATACATGTATAGATCGAAGCACCTGTGGCGACACGCTTATTGGGGACGGCACAAAAATCGACAATCTCGTACAAATCGCTCATAACGTTGCAATCGGAGATAACGGCGTTATCGCCTCCCAATGTGGGATTAGCGGAAGCGTGTCGATCGGAGATCGGCTTACAATGGGCGGGCAAGCCGGGGTCGCGGACCATTTCAAGGTTTGCGCCGAGGTGTCGATTGCGGCGAGAGCAGGTGTCATTCAAGACATCGAAGAGTCTGGAGCTTACTTCGGATATCCCGCCTTGCCTCTTCAGCAGGGATTGCGCCTCATGGCGCTTCAGAAAAAACTGCCTGAGTTATTCGAGCGGATTAAAAAGCTTGAAGACGAGATCGAACTCTTACGTAAGCTATGATCTTTAGCCGCAAGACCGTTTCACGTCCCGTGAAGCTGCGCGGGCGAGGGCTGCACTCGGGCCAGCCGGTCAAGGTCGTTATTTATCCATCGTCGCAGGGCATCAATTTTTGCTGGAATTCCGAGCGGATTCTGGCGCGTCCAGAGAACGTGAGCGAGACGAAGCGCTGCACGAAGCTTGGCCCTATCTCGACCGTGGAGCATTTGATGAGCGCTTTTGCCGCCGTGGGCATCACCGATGCCGACGTCGATCTCGATGCTCCCGAGTTACCTGCTTTGGATGGTTCTGCCCTGCCCTACTGCGAGGCTATGGAGTCGAATATAGAATTGCTCGGCGAATCTCATTTAAGCGGCCTATTCGCTCGCATATTTGAGAAAAGTCCGGACTATGAGGTCGCCATTGGCCCTGGAAATGGAGACTGGCGATACGAATTCAAGACCGAGATTTGGCCTGA
This sequence comes from Fimbriimonadales bacterium, assembly GCA_038225245.1. Classification (GTDB taxonomy): domain Bacteria; phylum Armatimonadota; class Fimbriimonadia; order Fimbriimonadales; family Fimbriimonadaceae; genus JBBREX01. Next base: position 5,473 of record JBBREX010000089.1, read on the forward strand.
AGAGCAACGAGTCGAATTTCATTGCGATTACCCAACCTATCGAGAAGAAATCGCCCCCGCGAGGACGTTCGGCTTTCACACCGAACTCGCCTCGATTAGGAAAGCCGGCCTAGCACAGGGATTAGACGAATCATCGGCGCTCATTATTGGCGAAAAGAGTTACGTGAACAACGCTCGGTTTTCTGACGAGCCCGCTCGACATAAGCTGCTCGACCTTATTGGAGATCTGTATTTGAGTGGGGTTCCAATTTTGCTCTTGAACGTCGTCGCGGTGAAGAGCGGCCATTCGGCTAATGTTCAGGCGGCGCTCAAGCTCTCCCGGAGCGTTCACATAGAAAGTGCTTGATCACGCATCGACTGGTATTATGGAAAAGGAATGACTCAGCGCCTGCCGGAATGGCTGACGATCCGGCTTCCTCGTCCCGAAACCATCAAACACGTGGAAGCGATGATGCGGGAAAAGAACCTGCACACCGTATGCGAAAGTGCTCGCTGCCCGAATTTGCCCGAGTGCTGGAGCAAGAAGACGGCCACCTTTATGATCTTGGGAGATACCTGTACAAGGAGTTGCGGATTCTGCGCGATCAAGGTCGGCCACGGCGAAGAATTGGATGTTTTTGAGCCTTTAAACGTGGCGAAAACCGCTCGACAAATGGGAATGAAACATGTCGTAGTTACCAGTGTCGCCAGAGATGATTTACAGGACGAAGGCGCTTCCCAGTTTGCGAAGACGATCAATGCCCTTCATCGGGAGGTGCCTTTCGTTATTGTGGAGGTTTTGACCCCGGACTTTAAAGCAAAGTTGAGCTGCATTAAAGTTGTTACCGACGCGCACCCGGAGATATATAACCACAATGTAGAAACCATCGAGCGGCTCCACACGATCGTGCGGCCCCAGGCCAAATATCGGCGATCCTTACAAGTGCTCGAAATGGTGAAGGAGCTCGACCCCACGATCTATACGAAATCAGGCATTATGCTCGGCCTGGGGGAAACGAGGGACGAAGTTGTCAAGCTTCTTAGCGATCTGCGCAGAATCGGTGTCGATGCGGTCACCATCGGCCAATATCTACGGCCTACCATGAAACACTTGCCGGTGCATTCCTTCATCCATCCCGACGAATTCAAGGAATACGAAAAAATCGGCGAAGACATGGGATTTGCGTTCGTGGCGAGTGGCCCTTTCATTCGCAGTTCTTACAACGCCATAGCCTTCAGCGAAAAGGTGATGGCGGAGCGGCTTGAGCAAGTGGGAGAACGGCTAGCTAGTCTGTGAATTGAAGCACACTGTTGGTGCGTCAATAACTAAGAGCATGCGAACGCTCTTGCGAAGGATATTGAACGGGCTGATGTCCATCACGGCATGGCTCCTAATCGTTGCCCCAGCAACCCTTTTGGTCTTGTGGTGCTTTGCCTACTTCGTAGGACTCATCGACGAGCTTCTATCGCCTGGAGTTCCGTTCGTCTATTCTTATGAAGCTGAGGCGGGCACCGTGACCATCTCAGCTCAGCGCTACCATATCGACTGGCGCAGTCGCCAGGTTTTTGCATTCAACGTCTCCATGCTGCGCCCTTCCGGACAGAGACTGCTTTTCGCACGATCCATCACCGCGACATGGCGAAATCCGGCTATCGAAGTGGATGCGCGCCGGGTCACGGCGCACATCTTGCGCGAAGTCGGCGGCCGCTTTAGCTTGGAGGATATCTTTCCAAAAGTCTCTGCAGAGAAAGGGGGAATTCCGTTTGCCGTTCATGTCGATACCGCCGACGTGGAGTATGTTGATCAAACGAGAGGCATCCCCCTCGCGCATCATGGCCTTCTCCTCAACACCGCGGTTTCGGGCATAGGCGACCGGTTCATCGCAAGTTCGCATGCTCGCATAGATGGGGTTGGAGTTTTACCGCTTCGGCTGGCCCGAAGCGCAACTGCTTTTCAGCTAGTCACGAACCTTAATGGCGCGGATTTGGCCCCTTTATTGCCTCATTTGGACCGGTGGCTTATCGACCGAATTCTTAGCCCCTGGCGTCCCTATGGCGCCAGAAACTTGATTGCCACAGGGCCCATCGCTATCCTTGTAGATCGAGGTAAGCCGCTGGTACAGGCTTCTCTTGGAGTGGTTGCTCGCGATTTGAACTTAGCCACCTACTTACGAGGCGCTTCGATCAAAGGCATGGTGAGCGGCTTCGGCACATATCTGCGCCTGCGTCTTGCGTCTGATGAGATGTCTCGCAAGGCCATGTTCGACGGATCTCTGGCGTGGGACAAGGTGGTTCGGCTTGGTGGCCGCTTGAGTGCGTCGGCAGCGAGCGAGCGCGTCATGTGGCCGCCGCTTCGCAAATTGCTTCCCAAGGAAAGCCGTTTTCAAAACGCTATGTTCGAGGGGTGGATTAGTGTAGTCAACAAGGCTTATCAGGTCGACGGGCGCTTGGTAGCAGACTCTATTCGGTGGACTAACGAAATGGTTGGACCTTCCGCCTGGCTCGTCAGCCTCGATAGTCAGGCCCTACGGGCAAGAAGCGAGCGGGCAACTTGGGAACATCTTCCTGTTCAGGCGGCGATCGACCTAGACTATAAAGGTCGAACTATGAAAGGGTTTGCGAAATTGCCTAAGACACGAATAGAAAGCGTGCTCGCCAAGTTCCATTTGTCCGGCATGCGTGGGCTTGGTACGCTAGACGCGGTGATCGGAGGCACCTACGAGAAGCCGCAGATCGCTTTTCGCTCGAGCGGCCTGGCCAGCTATCGTTTCAGTGACGGACGTTTGGTTAACCTTGGTCTTTACGAAGCGAGAGCGAACTTCGATAAAACCGGATTCATGCTCGCACATCTCGTCGCCTCGGGTCCCAACGGAGTCGCGACTGCGAACGGCAGAATCGACTTAAAGAGCAAACGAATAGCTATGAAGGTCCGAGCAGGGGGAGTGAGTCTTGCTTCGCTTGGCGAAGATATCGACGGACTTGGTTTTGTCGAAGGCACGGTTAAAGGCACACTCGATAAACCAATCGCCTCTGGCGCCTTGGAAGTCTATGGAGCGCGCTATCACGAGGAATCCATTCCCGTCATAGCCGCTAGTTTCCTTGCCGATAGCGACCATTTGGAAGCTAATGATGTGGACGCGGCGATCGGTAGTGCATCAGCTCATGGCCGACTTACGTGGACGTATCGAACGAAAGAAATTGGAGGAATCTATTCCGCGCAAAACGTGCAGCTGGAGGATTGGTTCGGACCAGATGTTGCGGGTCTCGCCGCCAGCCAAGGCAAGATTTCGGGCACGATCGATCGGCCGCAACTTGAAGGGAGCCTTGACTCAAATCGGTTGGTGGTTTATGGAATTCCCGCGTCTGCCACTGCCGGATCACTGGTCGCTACAAAGGAGAAAGTGATCCTTTCGGCGGCTTCTTTGAACATCGACGAAGGGCTGGTCAAGATGTCTGGCGAATACCAATTCCAAACTGGACAAGGCATGCTGGACGCCACTTTTGCCAATCTGCCTTTGGCAAGAATTCCCAGCACCACTCCGGACATCCAGATCAACGGAAAGGCAAGCGGCACCTTGCACGTGGCACTCCAATCTAAACAAAGGCACGAAGTCGACCTTTCGTCAAAGCTGGCTGACGTCACGCTCAATGGTAAACCCCTGGGGAACGGAAACCTTTCCGCAGCTTTTCGGGGCCATGAATGGACCGGAGGCATGACTCTCGGAGAATTGCACCGCCTCATAACGGTCGAAAACGCCCGCTATAACGAAGAAACCAAGAATTTGCAAGCGCAGGTAGGAACTTACAACTTTCCCCTCGCCGAGGCTCGAACCATATTAGACAAGACTCTTGCCGATGCATCCCCCAAGCTACAGGAGGCAGCCCAAAGCTTCAATGGTTTTCTCACCGCCAATCTGTTCGTCGATGGGCCGGTCGATAATCCGAACGTGACCTTTAATAACCTTTCCGCCAGCGATCTGAAACTCTACGGCCGAGATGCCGGCCATATCGATGCCAAGCTATCGCGCATTGATCGCGTCTGGACTCTCGGCGAGGTGAACTGGCTCGATAAGAACATGGTCATGCGTGCTCACGGAACGATCGAAGAGAAGGGCCAAACCGCGGTCAACGGAGAGATTTCGAACTTCGATCTGTCGTGGCTTGGAACGGTTTTTCCGGAGTCGTTCGCATTGGCCGGCTCAGCCTCCTCATCCTTTTCGGCGACGGGCAATACCAGCGATCCCCAGATTCGCGCCACCCTGGATACAAAAGATCTCGGCGTATTGACGGCCGATCGAGGGGTCCAAAGTCTGCCTCTCAGCGTGCAATTCGAGAACCTCAGCTACGCCAATAAAACCCTATCGGCGAATGGGTCCTTTGCTTATGAAGGATTTGCCGGAAAGATAACGGGAACGGCCCCGTGGGAGACGCTATTTCCTCAAAAGGGCGGGGCGGGTTCGTCGGGGGAAATGATAGCCCGCCTCGATCTGAGCCAGCGAGACATTCGCGATGTGCAAGGCATATCGAAAAATCTTGATCCGAAAAGTACGTCGGGCGTAGTAGGGGGTTGGGCGGAGCTTCGAGGAACGTTAAACGACTATAAGCTTGCGGGCCACGTTGGACTCGAAGCCCCGAAAATTGCCTTCAAAGGCTACGACACGTCGCTCACGGACGCGGCCCTGAATTTAGATTTGGAGGGCTCACAAATAAAATTGAAGGGGGGAGCAGCGAGCTCGGCGGGCGGGTCGTTCACGGTGGACGCGAGCAGCAAGATGGCCGATCTGTTCGCCCCAGATCAGGGGGTGGGAGATTTTCTCGCCAACAGCCTCCTTCAGGGATCGATCCAGGCGAAGGACCTTTCGGCAAAGGAGTCTGATGGGAGCAAGAAAGGCGCGAACACGGTGACCATCAATGGTTCCGTCGCAATTGGAGGATCGCTGAAAGAACCGAAGCTCGCCACGCCAAATGGTCCCATCCTAGTTCACGGATTAGACATCGTCGTACCGAGCGACTTGCAAAGCCGAACCGCAAGCGCGGTGCCATTTATCAATCCAAACTTCGACAATATTCAGGTTAGAATCGACGACCAGACCCCAGCCAAACTTCGGACTACCACTGCAACTTTGAACTTATTCGGAGGCGGTACTATCGCGGGCTCTCTGCAGTACCCCAACGTCACCGCCCAAATGCTACTCGATAGTGGCATTTTCCGATTGCCGACCGCACGAGTCACCCTCGAAGAAGGCGGGACCATCAATTTCAGTTATCGCAGCGACGCGTATACGGCCGCCGAAGCCCGCCTCGACATCGACCTCGAAGGACGCACGAATGTGACGGCTCCCCGTTTTACGGATGCGGTCGAACGATATGATGTCAATCTCAGGCTGACGGGCAATTTGCTCGAAGAGATATCGGAGCGCGACCGGCTTCACATTACCGCCTCATCCGATCCGCCTGATCTTTCTCAAGAACAAATCCTCGCTCTATTGGGGCAAAAGGACCTCATCGAAGGATTGGCGCGGGCGACTATAACCCAGCGAACCGGCAGCGAGCTTCGGGATGCTTTTTACGGGGTTGCGGTACCGAATTTGCTGAATCCAATCACCTCCAATCTCGCATCGAGTCTAGGTTTGGACTATTTGGATATCGAATACAACGCCTTCGACGGACCCGTAATCAATGCTTCGAAGAGCTTAGGAAAGGGATTAACCCTTACTGCCCGTCGCCAATTGCTAGAATCGGTCCACGGGAAAACCAAATACGATTTTCGCCTGGTTTATCGCCTACCGGTGAAGAATCGTCTGTTGAACCGCGTACGTTTCGGAATCGGCTTCGACCAAGATCGGCCGTATAAGCTGACCGTCGACTACAGCATTCGCTTCTAGTATCCGTCAAGAGAACTTTAGCTGAATGCCTCTACGCTTGAGTTCTTCGATGAATCGGGTGCCGGTCATTGCCGTTTCATAGCGGAAGCATCCCGTAGCCATGGCTCCGGCGGCGATTTGCTCGGCGTGGATCGCGCTGGAAAAACCGGTCAATCGCTCCATGCTGGTGAAGCCGGAGGTTTCACATTCCTTGTCGAAAATGTCTACTTGCATGCGCGATGGCTTGCCATTTTTCTTGCCCACGCCCACGCCCCGGACGGCGCAAAGATCGCGATCTTCGAATTGGGCAAGGGCGGGTCCGAAGACGGCGTTGAATACATCTTTGGGTACTACGCTCGAACCTTTCACATCGATGGCCGATTCGTTCCAGAATCCAAAATCCTTAAAAATGCGCATAAGCGCGCAATGGCCAGGGTAGCGTATGGTCTTGTATTCATAGTTCTTCACTTTGCCTTGGAAGCTATAGGGAGCAGTGCTCGTTCCGCCGCTGGTGGTAAAAGCTTCCATTTCTCCAAGCTCGTCGATTTTGAGGCTTTCGAGCTCGTCCAGCGTATCGAC
>JBBREX010000090.1:0-11776 GCA_038225245.1 Fimbriimonadales bacterium
AGCACTTCACCCAATCCACCAGAAGCGCCTCGTTTGTGTCGTCGCCGAAACCGCCTACATCGGGGCCGTTGAATGGAATGCCGCTCAGGGATAGGTTGAGCGTGGTCGGGATGCACGTGCGAAGATAGAAACGGTTAGAAACATTGTCCCCTGTCCAAACTGCGGAAAATCGGCTCGTCCCGATCCAGCCGCTCCTGGTGAGGAGAAAGGGTCGAAGCTGCGGTTCGGCTGCCAAAAAGCCTTCACGGGTTGCGATTTGCATTCCGAGTGCATATTGGTTGTGAAAATGCAGGTGAGGATGCTTGCCCCGACGAAACAGCATCGCGTGTGGGTCCACCGCCCCAGTCGAGGGGTCGTTCATATCGAGCCAGGCTCCCGAGAATCCTTTGCCCCGAAAATCCTTGGCATAGTCTGCCCACCAAGCGCGCACCTGTGCTAACGTAAAATCGGGAAAGACGGTCCGTCCCGGCCAGACCATGCCAACGAATTCCAGCCCTTGAGGGTTGAAGCAAAATGCCCCTTTTGCGACTCCGTCCCTGTAAACCGAATATTCTGGGTCTTGTTTCACCCCCGGATCGAGAATGGCTACTACCCGGCGCGGCTTAACGGCCTCGGTCGCTGCCTTCGGACCTTTCGGGAATCGGTCGGCAGGGTAGGTAAACACGCGGTATCCATCCATATAGTCGATATCTAGCCATAGGCCGTCGCATGGTACGTCATGGATTTTGAAGTTTTCATCGAGCGCTACAAGATCTTCGTGGCCTCCATACCCCCACCGGCTTTGATGGTAGCCGAGAGCCCAAAGTGGAGGGAGGGGAGTAACGCCCACGAGCTTTTGAAGTTTGCGCGTAAGTTCTTGCAGCGTTGGACCATACAAAATCCACAGGATTGGTTCACCATCTTCCGCGCCCAAGATAAGTGATCGGGGTTCGACGTACTCGGTCGGAATGGTAGTCCCTGCTCCGGTTTCGATAAAAGGAGCGCATGGATTTTCGATGAGGAGGCCAATGAATTCTTGCCCTCGTTGAACGATCACGTAGGGAATGGACAAGTAATAGGGATCGCTGGAATGTTCCTTCCATTGCGCGAAATGGTGGTCGGCCCAGGCATCTACATTCCAGAACTTGGAGCGCTTGCCTGAAACCTCCAGAGTCTCAAACGTCTTCTCGCCCATACCGTAGTAGCGTGCGTTTTCTGGGCTTTCGAAAACGAACATCCACGCTTTATCCATCACCCCGAAACTGCAACCGGCCAGACTGTCGAGAAGGGCTTTTCCCCTGTCGCCCAGTAAGGAAATCTGGGCGTCGATGTCGACGGTCAGACGCGAGGTTTGCGCCGACGCACAAGTGGGCACGAGCTCGACCAGGTTGAGGGGGTCCGGCCATTGCGCTTTATCTCGGACGGCAAGACGATAAACACCGTTCTCGAAGCTCGAAATATCCAGTTCGAGAGCGTGTCCATCAATGAAAATCCGGCCCGAAGTTGGATCGAACGAGCGGGCAAAGGCAAAGTTAGCCGGGTGAGGCGTCTTTGTGAGATACATTCTGGAGGCCTTCCTGAGCGGACGGCCATCATCATTTTGAACTACTGAACAGAGAAAATGTTGGAGGGGAGCGCGATTCTCACGTTTTTTGAGATACAACATAGCCATGAGAGTTGGCACTTGTTTATTCTTGGGACTATTATCGGTGAACGGCTTCAGTCAGGACTGGAGAAGCGATTTCGACGAGCTCGTTCGAGCGCCGGAGGCGAGGCAAAGCGATCTGATGCGATCGGTGCTAGACAAACATCCGAATTGGAGGGAGCTCTGGGATGCCATACGCCAGATTCAATTCCCAAGAAACGAGGGTGGCAAAACCATCCTACGCGAGTCGACGGGCTCGGACGGCAAGACGAGACCCTGGGTGCTCTACGTTCCAAAATCCTATCGGTCCAACGTGGAGACCCCTTTCCTCGTGGTGTTGCATGGCAGCGTCACTCGTCCCCAAATTCAATCGGACCCCGTCGGCTCGCTGACTAACGATCCTTGGCTCAAGTTAGCGGATCGCATGGGCGCCATTTTGGCGGCGCCCATGGGGCAAGCGGGCGCAACCTGGTGGGACGCGGTTGGCATGGCAAATATCAAGAGCATCGTCCGAGCCGTCAAACAGGACTACAAGGTGGATGACGACCGAGTCTTTATGGGAGGCTTCTCCGATGGGGCCTCGGGAGCTTTTGTCCATGCTATGCTCGATTCCGAGGACTATGCGGCATTTGTCGCTTTGAACGGTGACATGAGCGTGGGCAGTGAGGATGGCGGGCTCGACTTGTATGCCACCAATCTATACAACTCTCCGATGTATGTGGTAACCACCGACAAGGACGAGCTTTATCCGACCCGGCACATGCGCCCTTTGATCGAGATGGCACAAAATGCCTTCGCCACCATTCTCTATCATGAGCTACAAGGGCATCACAGCTTCGACTATGCAGAAACCGAATTACCTCAGATTGAAATGTTTCTTTCACGCCACCCCAGAGATCCAATCCCGTCGCGTATCTTTTGGGAAGCGTCCGACCCTAAATTTGGTGCCTATCGCTGGTTCCAAATCGACGGTGTCGCAGATGGAAAAGCGGAGAGCTGGCATCAGGAGCATAACGCGATGGTGGTCGACGACTCCGTATCAGTAGGCATTCAACCCGACTCAGAATTTAAGGGAAAGGGTGTGCGTATAGCAAGCCTTGCCGAGGGGGAAACGCTGGCTCGTTCCGCAGGACTTCAAGTTGGCGATGTCATCGTTGAGGCCAACGGAAGGAAGATCGATTCCGAGTCCGACCTTTCCACCTTCAAGCAAACGGTGCGCCGCGGTGATTCGGTTACCCTATTGGTCGATCGAGAGGGTTCGAGGCAGTCTCTCAAAGGCAATCTTCCTGCAACGAGATCGCATTTGGCGTTCAAGAGGGGTCCGACATCGGCGATGGCCCAAGCGATGTTCTCCGCCAATAACTTTTATGTGGACGGTTCTCGGTTGGGCGCTTACACGATAAAGATCGATCCCAATCTTGTTCGTCTCGACCGGCAAGTGTCAGTCTCTAGGAATGGCCGTTGGGTTTTTCAGGGCATGGTTAAACCGAGCGCGGAAGTGCTCTTAAGGGACTTTTTGAAAAATCGCGATCGGAAGAAGATCGTGATCGCCGAAGTCCACATACCCGCAGAAAGAAAATGAGCCCTGCTTTGCAGGGCTCAGGGGTAGATAACGGCCAGGAAACTTACTGTCCACCACCCGTAGATTTATCTCCCGATGTGCTGCCGGTGGTCGCATCGCCCATTCCGCCGGGTTGGCCAGACACCCCCTTATCCGACTCGCCCGCGCTGGGGCTTCCCTTGACTTCGACATGTACGTTGGTCTGCGGTGCAGGCTGAGACCCGGGCGGAACGACCACTGTGGTGGGTGGGTTCGGAGCGGGGGTCACGGGCGGCTGAATGACCGTCGTATTTGAAGACGGAGTCGTTGTACGGTCGATCGTTACGGTCGAAGTGTCCGTATGGGTGGGGGTAAACCATGCCAGATATGCGAAAATCGCTACCGCCAACAAGATGATAGCGGCGATGCCAATGGCCGTCCAGTTAGTTGTATCGGGATCGGTAGTTGTGGTTGTGGTTCTCGTTTTCAAAACTCGGAACATAGGGCTGTCTCCTTTCTCTTTCAGGCTCTAATCAAGGACGGGACCTTGAGGGCAGAGCGTTCTTGGTGTCCCCTGTATCGGGCACAGAATGACGCAGCCAACGTCACTCCGCAGCAATGCTGAGGGCTTCAACTGCAAGTCGAATTTCCAAAAAAGTCGAAACCTTGGCACTTTCCGTAGGAAATCCCGCAAAAATACACTATTCTAAGCAGTGTGTGGCGGGGACGGTCTATGCGGGCCGTTCTAAAGTCGCAAGTTTAATTAAAATTGGAGAGTCAAAAGTGAAAACAATTCTTTGGCTGATCTCATTGATACCATTGAGCGCAGCCTGTTATGCCGATGTGCAGCCGGAGAGGGCAACGGACGCAGCCCAGCTCAAAAGTGGCTACATACCAACCAAGCAATGGAATCCAGACTTAATTAAGGATTCGGAAGAGGTCTACCCAACGGTTGTGTCCGTGTTCAACGGCCATGAGCATGATCCGGTGGATCTCGATGAGCCCTTACATTTCGTGCATGAGCATCAAGATGCTCCGCTTAGCTTTTTCGAGCAAATGCTCTATAGCACGAAGCCTCACAACGAAGCCGACATTCAAGCAGGCATTCAATCCACCGCTCTGCTCCATGAAATGCCCGGCTTCACTCAAACTGAATGGACTCCCCCCCGATACGGACATCGCGGTCGGACCTAACTACATTATCTATGTTGTCAACGATGATATTCGATGGTGCGACAAGCTCGGAAACGTGCTCGCGCAGCAGGACATTAATAGTTGGCTCGGCGACAGCGGATTCATCTTTGACCCTAAGGTGATTTACGACGCTTGGAGCCAGCGTTGGGTGATTCTGTTCCTCGAAAAGGACAATAATGCCCAGACTTCGAGAATCCGGGCTCTTTTCTCTCAGACGAGCGACCCCCTCGGCTCATATTGGAGTTACAACTTTAATGTTGCTTTGACCAGCGGCGCGGAAACCTTGTGGCTGGACTATGCAGCACTGGGATATAGCTTTGAGGCGTTATATGCCTCCGGCAATATGTTCTCGTTTACGGGCAGCGCTTTTGAAGGCGTGATCCGGACTTGGAACAAGGCCGAAGTGTATACGGGCGCTGGCGCGAGCACGGTAGTAAACCGAGCACTGACCAACACCGACGGATCCGACGCCGCCAGCATCCGCAGCGGCCACAATCCTTCGCGGATCGTTAGCGGAGCGGAAGCGTGGTTCGTGAACACCAAAGGCAGCGCTGGGAACAGCGTCACGTTGTGGCAAATGACCGATCCTATCGGCGCTCACACGCTGGCCAAGTTCAATGTTCCAGTAGCCCGCTTATTCGGCTCCGCCGGACGCTCAGCAACCCAACGGAGGGTTGCTCGATACCATCAACTGTCGTTGCTATAACATCCACGATCGGTTGCAAAGAGACGGCAACATTTGGCTCGCGTTCGGATTCAACAACCGAATCAGGCCCTCGGGTGACACTGCTGATCGATGCGCCGCACGCCTCTGCATCGTTCGCGCAAACGACAGAGCGGTGCTACTGGATTGGGACTTCCATGCGGCCCAACACTACTACTGGTTCCCGTCCGCCACCGTGGACCTCGATGGTTGCGTGTACTGGGCCTTTAGCCGGTGCGGAATTGCCGCGGGCGAGTTCCCTGAATTTCGTTACGTCGATTTTCAGGGAGGCACCTTCTCCAACTTGTCCTCTGCCTACAAGGTGGGCACCAACAATGGGCCGAGCGGTCGCTGGGGCGACTATAACGGCGCCCATCTGGATTGGGGCGATGAGTTCAACGGCTCTATCAAGACCAAGCATTGGGGCTACGGAGAATATGGGTCTGGAACTGCCGGTTGGGATACCCACATCGGTGTTACAGCCTGTACCACGCTCCCTGGTTTGATGAATGTAACACCCGCCACGGGCATGACCTTCACTGGATTCCGAGGCGGAGCGTTTACTGGCAGCAGCAACGTTTACACGATCAGCAATCCTGCAGGTCGTGAGACCAGCATCGTGTACAAAATCGATAGCCTGCCAACTTGGCTCACCGTCGATGACGATTACGGCGAGCTGGCTTCCGGCAGCAGCGATACCGCGACATTCAGTACCAACACAGCCGCTAACGCGCTCGCTTGGGGTCGATATTCCGATCGCGTGAACTTCAACACGTATAACAACGTGATCGTTCAGCGCGCCGCGACCTTGGTCGTTCGTGGAAATGTTCCGCCATCGAGCTTCACGGTTTTTCGTGGAGTCCTTGAGGCAGGCGGGTTGGCTGAGCTCTTGACCAGCAACAATGCCTACTTGCAGGTTCGTAATGGAGTTACGGCCCTTCGCACTGAATCGCCGATTACGGTTACATTCTCTGCGAACTGGCCAACGACGACCACCGATATGCGTTTCCAAATCGAGAACAAAGTCTCGATCAATGGATTAACGCAGCGCATCGCCTTGCAGAACAAGAATACCAACGTGTACGATGTTCTGGATACCAGGGCTGCGCCGCAAGCAGACACGCTCGTGAACGTAGATCCCGTGACTCCTACGGACTACGTATATGCGAACGGAGACATGAATGCCCGGCTTCTGGTGCGGGCCGATGGTCCCGTGTTTACAAACACGTGGCGTTCATTTACGGACTACGTCAACTGGCAAATGACGCCCTAGGCGCAACCGATAAATGGTTGGGTAGAGGGCCGGCAATTCGCCGGCCCTTTTTCGTAATCGACTTACGCGAAGTGATCTTTTGATCTTTTTGTATAAAGGGCGCGGCGGACAAACTGATTAGATCGTCCCGCCATACAGGGGCTACCCTAACGCCATCTCATTAAGGAACTCTTATATGAAAAAGACATTGACTCTCTTGCTTGCGCTCATCGGATTCTCGCAATCCTACGCCTACCGCGTCCTGTGCACCGATGGTCCCGTACTCGGAGGAAGCCGAATCATTCAGGTCGACTCGGAAACCGGGATCGTCGCCCCGAGGTGTACGTTCCAGGGCTCCAATTGCGATGCTCTCGCCGTCCTCGACGGAATCACCTACACCATTCGAGACTGCCGATATATCTCGACCGCCACACTTTGTTCCGTCAACATGCTGACCGGCGAACTCCATGATCTTGCCAGGGTGGGCGATGCTTGCTTCGGCCTTGCCGCTTTCAACGGAACCGTTTATGTTCTCGGGTACTACACGGGGGGTGTCTCAGCCTACGATGTTCGATCCGGGCTGCTTACGCCCCTTGGCCCGTGCGGGGTTGGTTTGCGCTACATCGGGCTCACCACATCATCTGATGGAACGCTTTATCTTCTCACCCTCGATAGCTTCGCCGACGGCGTTTTTAGACTTGGGGTCGATCTTGCCACTGGCCGCGTCAATCCCCTTTTCTTGGGTTGGGTGAGGGATGGCGATGCGTACGTTCGACCGAGAGGTATCGCATGCTCGGCCACCGGCACGCTGTACATCGTACGAGACGACGGAGCCGGCCGCGGCAAATTGCAGAGCATCGTGAGCGACGGCTTTGGAAACATGAACGTCGCCGCCACCGTGCCCTTCAAGGGGCAAGGAATATTTCAAGGACCGGTGTTTTTATGACCATCTGACGGTCTAGCCGCTTCGACTATTTGATCCATGTGAGGCTGCAGGTTTGAACCCCTGCAGCATTTACACCAATAAATCAGAGGCGGCCTCTGCACCGTTAAGATGGGTTGTCGCCACCGGTGTTCTGATCTGGTTTGCGGCGTGGAAGTAGAATAAGCCATGCTGGGAGCGACCCCTCATGATGGAACGGTCACATTCCTCTTCACAGACGTCGAGGGAAGCACCAAGCTTTGGGAGGCGTATCCAGACGTCATGCGAGGTTCGGTGGCCCGACACGATGAATTGATCCGAGTAGCCATCGAAGCAGAAGGCGGCCAAGTGTTCAAGACGATCGGTGACGCTTTCTGTGCTGCGTTCGCCACGGCGCCTGAGGCCCTCGCGGCTGGACTCGCTGGGCAACTGGCTATCACGGCCGAAGCTTGGCCTGAAGAGACGCCTATTAAAGTGCGCATGGCATTGCATGCCGGCGCTGTCGAGTTCCGCGATAGCGACTATTTTGGCCAGCCGCTCAATCGCACGGCGCGCCTGCTTGCGGTTGGGCATGGTGGTCAAACTCTGGTCTCCCGAGTGGCGTACGACCTGTGTCGCGATAATACGCCGGGGTCAATAACGTTCCGGGAACTGGGAGAGCACCGCTTGAAAGACTTAGGTCGGATGGAGACCATCTTTCAACTTATCCACCCCAACCTACCCAAAGATTTCCCGGCACTCCGCTCACTCAACAGCTCGGAGCTTGCGAATAACCTGCCGCAGCAGATCACGTCGCTCATCGGTCGCGAGAAGGAAGTCGAGCAGGTCAAGAAACTTGTTGTCGCCAATCACCTTGTGACCCTTACGGGTTCTGGAGGCTGCGGCAAGACGCGCCTATCCGTGCAGGTCGCCGCGGATATGCTCGATAGCGAAGGGGATGGAGTGTGGCTGGTCGAGTTAGCTTCGCTGACCGATCCCGCGCTGGTAGTCCAAGCGGCAGCCAACGTTCTCGGAGTAAAGGAAGAGCCTGGCAAAGCAATCAATCAGACTCTACTCGAGTGGCTCAAAAGGAAACGACTTTTGATCGTTTTGGATAATTGCGAGCATCTGCTTGAAGAGTGCGCAAAGCTGGCTGATGCGATCATTCGCTCGTGCCCCGACGTAAGGATTCTCGCCAGCAGTCGCGAGGCTCTCGGCATTTCGGGCGAGCAGAGCTATCGCGTCCCGTCGCTCGAAACTCCTCACCCGAAGCAAACCTACACGATTGAGCGGCTCTCGCAATACGCTTCGGCGCAACTGTTCCTCGACCGTGCGCGCATGGCGCGGCCAGATTTTGAGATTACAAATGCTAACGCCCCGGCGCTGGTTTCGCTCTGCCACCATTTGGACGGCATCCCACTTGCCATCGAGTTGGCCGCCGCGCGCGTGCGCGCGCTCTCGGTGGAGGAAATCAACGATCGGCTCCATGATCGCTTTCGTTTCTTAACTGGCGGCAGCCGCACTGCATTGCCAAGACAACAGACCCTTCGCGCGTTGATTGACTGGAGCTATGACCTGCTTAGCGACAAGGAGAAAATCCTTTTGCGCCGGTTGTCGGTGTTCTCAGGCGGATGGACGCTCGAAGCGGCTGAAGCCGTGTGCTCGGATCCAGACGGCCACGATCACGTGGAAGTCTTTGATGTCCTCGACATGCTCGGCTCGCTCGTCGATAAGAACCTCGTGGTTACCGAAGTGGAAAACGGGCGTACTCGGTACCGGTTGTTGGAGACGGTGCGTCAGTACGCGCGAGACCGTCTCTCCGAAAGTGGTGAAAGTGCAGTGTGCCGCAACCGCCATCTATCGCATTTCGTTGGGATGGCCGAAGAAGCGCAGCCGCACTTGAGGAGCGTCGAGCCAGAGTGGATTGGGCGGCTTGAGATTGAACACGACAACCTGAGGACCGCGTTGGACAGGAGTCTGGAACGCGACGATGCAAACGAGGGACTGAGGCTTGCCGTGGCGATTTGGCGGTTCTGGTGGGCGCGCGGCCATTTCTTAGAGGGACACCGCTGGATGTCAGGGTTGCTCGCAGCGAAACCGAGCAACCCGCCCTCGAAAATTCGTGCGAAAGCCCTGGGAGTGGCGGGCTACCTGGCCCGACAGCGGGGAGACTATCCAGCCGCGCGATTGCTCATCGAGGAGAGCCTGGCCGCGATGCGGGAGCTGGGTGACCAATCCGATTTAACCTTCTCACTGCAAGCCTTGGCGACTACGGCCCATGAGCAGGGAGACTTTGATTCTGCGCGTGTCGCAATCGAGGAAAGCCTCGCGATCGAGCGGCAACTTGGGAACCAAAGGGGAATCGCCCATTCCCTGATGCTCCTGGGCGTCGTTTTCCAGGGTCAGAGCGAATACCTTGCCAGCAAGGCCGCATACGAAGAGAGTCTGGCAATCCATAAAAAGCTTGGCAACCAGTGGCTCCTCGCATCTTTGCTCACCAATTTCGGCCAGCTCTCCTGGCTCCAAGGCGACTACGCTTCCGCCCAAGCCCAGCAAGCGGAAAGCCTGGCGATTTTCAAAGAGCTCGGCCTCCGCCGTGGCATGGCCGCGGCGATGTGCGGCCTCGGGCTTGCCGTCCACTCTCAAGGCGATTCAGGTTCCGCTCGTGAGCTCGTCAAGGAAAGCTTGGCTATCTTCCATGAGCTGGCCGACGGATGGGGAATCGCCATGTCGCTCGAAGTGGTGGCGTCGCTAGCGGCATCTGTTGAGGGGTCGGAATTTGCCGCTCGGGTCTGGGGCGCGGCCGAGCGTTTGCGGGAGGTAATCGGTTCCCCGCGACCGCCAAATGAGCTGTCGGGATATTGCCGGGAAGTAGAGTCCGCCCGTGCTGCGCTGGGGGCTGATGCCACGTTCGATCGCGCATGGCAGGAAGGTCGAGCGCTCACCGCGGATGGAGCCTGCGAATTTGCCCTGCAGTGGCGCGCACCACGAGCACAGGCCTGCTAGTCTCTCATGGCTTCTAAGCAGAGCTTCATGGGGAGAATGCGTTCGCGCCGGAAGCCGGAGTTGGCAATACCTTTTGGATGCGGATTGGGGTCAGCAAAACTGGGTTGTTCACTCCGTTCTTGGTCCCGAAACAGATG
Source organism: Fimbriimonadales bacterium (assembly GCA_038225245.1). GTDB lineage: Bacteria > Armatimonadota > Fimbriimonadia > Fimbriimonadales > Fimbriimonadaceae > JBBREX01. Next base: position 10,358 of record JBBREX010000090.1, read on the forward strand.
ATCTGGCCGGCATCGTTGATGTCGCGGACGAGAAAGAGTCTCGTGTATCCACTGCCGGGCACCAAAAGGGATAGCAGGTCATAAGGGACGTAATTTCGCCAGACCACGGCATCCTGTGACGTGGAGAATCCGGCAATTTCCGAGCGGTTGTTGATGGCTACCGGGTTTCCTCCGCTCAAAGCCCTTAAGATGCCATTCTGCCAAACGTAGGGGCCGAAAAATGTCGTTCCGATGACTTGGCCAAGGTCATTAATATCCTGGGCACTTCCTCCGAAATTACCCAATGGCCTGATACCTAGAGAGGCAGACCAGATCCAAGGAGCCGTATGCGTATTCTCGAAGTCGCGCTCCACTCCTACCACTACATCGAAATTGTTGATCGCGTAGGCGCTGGAATAGTTACCGACTCTAAAATGCTGCCCAGATCGATCATCTGCCCGTTGCGATAGATGAAGGAATGATCTCCTGCATTGTCTTCGAAGTCGCCGCACGCGGAGCCGCGCTGGTTGATGCCCGAACAATCGCTGTAGGAGCCGCTTTGGTGGATATCGTGAAACCCGGCGCTGTCCCAGATGGCGGCATGGCTGTCGCCGTTACTGGTCGTGACATCCCCCGCTTCAACACGACTGGAATTGACGCCTTCCGCGCCTGTTCCGTATTGGCCGTATCCATAATAGATCGTTATGGCGCCACTCTCCCACAGAGAACCGTAGTAACGTGTTCCCATCCGAAACGTGCCGCACACCGCTCCAGCTGGACTCAAGCCAATTGGGCTAAATTCGTTGCTCTGAGACTGATTGAACAGAACACGCACCGAGTACTGCTGGCCGCTCGCCAGAGCGCTTAGCAAAACAAGAGCTAGTCCAACCAACCTTTTCATGGATGCACTCCGAAATCGACGCTGTCCGCATACACGTTGAACGCGCCGGTACCCTCATACTTGAGCATCGCTCGCATATAGTGATTGCTGGTCGAATCGATGTAAGGATTGTCACCGCTCGTATTGTCGAACTCACCGCCCTTTGGAAACTCTCCGAGGCTAGGATGGATGGCAAGAGAAGCACGGATGCCATGGCGAAAGAGGGGGAAAATTCCTTATCCTTGCCCGCGGGCCCTTCCAGCCAATTGCATTGTTTTCTCCAAATCCAAAGCCATGGCATAACTCTCATGATACGATGCTTTTACGTCTGATGTACGGTGAAGCTACAGCCAACTCTCCCGGCAATCGAGCAAAAATACGGTAAAGCGGTTGACGTTTTTCGCTCTCGCGAGCCTACACAGTGGGAATATCCATTTCACGCGAAAGTAGTCCCGCAAAAAAACTTGATGCCTAGTGGGATGGGAATTCTAGGATTTTGCCCCGACGATGTCTTACCCCTGAAGCGTTTTCGCTTTCTCGTAAACGTCGGTCAGGTTGCC
>JBBREX010000091.1:0-11654 GCA_038225245.1 Fimbriimonadales bacterium
CCAAGTTCTCTCGACCGAGCGGGATCGACCCGGTAGAAGCGCTCGCAGAGATGGGGAAGATGGTCCGACGAAATGCCTATTCCTTCGTCGACCACTTCGATTAAGGCTTCGTTCCCAACAACGCTTAGAGATATACGGATCGATTTTCCGCGTGGGGTGTGCCGGTCGGCATTTTCGAGGAGATTGGAACACAAGCGTTGCAGGTGATCAGGATCGCCAAGTACGTCTATCGGGCGATCCGGTAAATCAAGTTCCACCGGCAGAGCTAAATGGTTCACGGAATCAGATACGGTAAGTCGTAGATCGCAGCGCTCCTTCCGGGATGCAAGTTGGCCTGCATCCGCTTGCGAGAGCACGAGGAGCTGCCGAACGAGGCGGCCCATGGATGTGGTCGCGGAATGGGCGGTTTCGAGGGCAGGTCGAAAGCCTTCGGGTGGTCCATCCAGTGCCGAGCTCGTGGCAAGCTGAATACGCGTCAGGGGGGTGCGCAGCTCGTGCGACGCGTCGGCGGTAAATCTCTTCTGTTGGTCGAATGCTTCGGCAATGGCGGTATAGGCAGCCGCGTTATCTTGAAATGCTTTCTCGAGCTTTGCCGCCATGTCGTTGAAACTGCGTGCAAGCTGAGCCACCTCGTCATCGCCTCGCACGGCCAGTCGGTGGGATAAATCTCCTTCCCCCATGGCGGAGGCGGCAATTCTCATTTGTTCGAGGGGAGCTAGAATTGTTCCCGCCAGGACTAGCGCTCCAACGCCGGCAACGAGTAAAGCGAGGGGAATTAGAGTGAGCATGGTTCGGGTCTCGAGAGCTGCCAGCTCGTCGTATTCGCGTAGAGGGCGAGCGAGTTGAAGAGCCCCTCCTTGGGGCCAAGGCATGGATAGAACTCGCACCCGCTCCCCATTCCAGGTAACCGAAGTAAGCCGAATTCCTCCTTGTAAGGCGGGACCGATTGTAGTGGGATCAAATGCTCGATCCCCCGGCCTGGCTTCGATCAATTCGCCATCCGCTTGGATAAACCGGGGGCTTCGAATCGATGCCATCCTTTCCATTTCAGGATCGTCGAAGGGTTGGGGTGAGGGTTGTATGGGTCGGGGGCCGATGCCATCGATAGCGGTTGGCGGTTGGCGGTTGGCCGTTGGCGGTTGACGGTTGGCGGACGGTGGTTGACCGGGGGGAGGAGGACTTGGACCTCGCAGCATCTGCCTCGCGCGATCTTCGAGTTCTCGGTCGATGCGGGCCGAAAGCTGGTTAAGATTCGTGTAGGCGATGGCGAAGCCGAATGAGAGCAGAGAAATGGCGAGGACGGCGGTGCTCCAAAGGACGAGCCGGCCTCGGAAGGATCGGAAAAAGCTGCTCATCGCGAATCGGGATGACTGAGCGCGTAGCCAAAGCCGTGGACGGTATGGATGAGCTTCGGCTCGAAGGGAAGATCGACTTTTTTCCGAAGCGACGTAATGTGGAAGTTGACCGTGTTATCCAGACTTTCCTCATTGTTCCAAACCAGTTCGAGAATGACTTCCCTGGTTAACGTCCGACCTTCATTGCGGGCCAAGGCCTCGAGGAGGGAGTACTCGCGAGGCGTGAGGTGAATGGGAAATCCATTTCTCGTAACGGACCTGCTGTTCGAGTCGATTTCGAGGTCGGCAACGGTGATCTTGCCAGATCGATGGATTTTGTCCCGTCTCAAAAGCGCGTGAATACGGGCAAGCAGCTCTCGGGAATCGAAAGGCTTGGCGAGATAATCGTCGGCGCCTCCTTCGAGGCCTCTCACCCGATCTTCGACTGAATCGCGCGCGGTTAGCATGAGAATGGGGACGCGAATTTTCTCGCGCCGCAGAATCTCGCAGATTCTCCAGCCGTCAGGGCCGGGCAGCATGACGTCGAGAACAACCAGCGATAAACCTTCACTGGCGGCCATTTCCAAGCCGATCTTGCCATCATGAGCAACCTCCACGGTAAAGGCTTCTCGCTGCAAGGCGTCGCGTATCTCTGCGGCGATGACCACGTCATCTTCGACGACCAAAATCTTCACTGCTTGGCAGTATGGACAGAAGATTGTGAGGATTCTATGAGGACGGTCGCTACAGGCCCGGTTTTTCCGGCAAAATAACCCGGCGAACGGCGATTGGCGGTTTGGGCAATTCCAGAGGTTCGACCACTTCAGGTAGACGCTCTGGCTCGGCCCCATGTGGCCTAGATCCGTTCGACGGCTCAACTGGGGTGGGAGCATCCATCTTGATCACTCCTGTCACGAGCTGGGCAGCCAAAACCGTCTGGATAACCGAAGCAATCTGATCGTAAGTGCCATTGGCGGCGCTCTTGCCGTCGCTCGAAATATTGATCATCCTAGCTTGAGCGAGAGCGTTGGCGATTACGGGAGCGATTTGGGGCAACATTTCCAATTGGCGTAGCGCCAGATACGCGTTGCCGCCTTCCTCGATAGCCGAATTCACCTGGCGGATAGCCTCTGCTTGGGCGATAGCGACCGTTCTCAACTTGATTGCTTCCGCTTCCGCGTATGCTTCGGCTTGAACCTTCACCTGAGCCGCGTCGGCGGATGCCTTGGCAATTTGAGTGGCCTTCAGCTCGGCTTCGCGCAAGGTGGCGAGGGCCAGTTGCTTTTGCGCTTCCGCCTCGGCCACTACCGCCGCGTTTTGAGCCTTTCGTTGTTCCAGGTCGCGCTGCTTGTCATTAACCGATTGTTCGGCGGCGAGCTGCGCCTCACGGGCTCGGCGCTCTTGGTCGGCGGTTACAATATCGGCATTGGCTTTTGCCTCTACCGCGGATTGGCGGCGTCGGGCCTCCGCTACTTCGCTTTGCACCTCTTTGATGTTCAACGAGTTGAAGACAAGACCGAGGTCCTGAAGCTCGCGCGAGCAGGCGCTCTTGATGATGATGGCGAGCCGATCGTCATCTTCGCTGCGAACCGCCAGGGACGCCGCCGACACTTGGGCGAGCGTCGCATCGGCAATGGCGGGATCGGATTGCACGCTTGCTTTGGCGTTGAACAACTCATCGTGGTGAAGCAAGTTGATCGCTCGTCTGCCGGTCGAGGTAAGAAGGTCGGTCAGCGTCGAAGTCTGCTCCGAGCCGGGCTTAGAGAAAAAGCGATTTGCCGCCGTCTTCACCATTTCGTTGCTATCGCCCACGCTAACGATAGCGCTGGCCAAGACGCGTACCTTTATCGGCTTAGGCTGGCCGACCCGATCCACGTCGGCGGTCTGGTCGGCTATGTCGAGATCGATATTGATCGCCTTGCTGGGAATCGTCGTGCCAGTGGTAAAAAGTGGGACTTCTATCGCTTTGCAGGGTCCTTTGTAGATCGCAGTCGACCCTCGAAGCCAACTCACAAGGCGAATGCTTCCTGCATCAACGGTCGTGAGAAAACGACTGATGATAAGGGGGATAAAGAGAATGGCGAGGAGAACGGCCCCGACTACCCATACGAAATCCGGTATCGTGCTCGCGACGGCGAGAAAACTTGGAATGTTAGCTTGATTCATGACTTACCCAAGATTCGTTACGCTGAACTCTCGCCAGAGGTTGCCGATCAAGATAACTCCTTCGTGACGCGACAGGTGCCTCTTTGCAGGTCGACTTCGGTTACCACGAGCTCTTCACCCTTGCGAACGATGGTTCCTCGATCGCATTCGGATTTCTCCAGGGTCGCAAGAAGCTGGACGACTTGGCCGTCGAGCGATGCTCGCACAACGCCTCTGCCACTGGCATCGAAACCGGTAGCGGCCTCTACCGAATGAGCTACCATCGCGTTCAGGCCTTCGCTCGGCGTGCCTCCAAAGCGAAAAATAAGGGAGGTCATTGGTTTGACGACACCAAAGTTAAACAAGAGCGCTCCTCCGATCGCGGCCAGAGAAAGCAACGGTTGGGAAACTACTTTTTGCAATAACATGCCAGTAGCTCCAGCCCCCAGGGCGAGGCTGAAAAGGGCCATCGGCGAGAGGAAAAATGGCAAGCCTCCACGTTCACTCTTCATCGCTTTAGCGAGACCATGAGAAGATCCATGGCCATGACCCGCGTGAGCATGGGCTCCAGCGTGAGATCCGGCAGCGTGGTGCAAGCCGTGTCCGCCTCCATGCCCTCCGTGTCCATGAGACATTCCTAAAAGGGTCATGGCCAAGAATCCAAAGAATCCGACCAATAGCAAGACTTCGAACACCATGTTCATCCATTATATGGGCAAATCTCGCGCGGTCTTAGGCACTTCGAGGGAGGTAACCTAAACGAATGCCCATTCTCGCACTCCTTGCCCTTGCATTTGCCTCCCATACTTCGGCCGATAAATGGTGTTTTGTCGTCGCCGGTGACGGCAGGGCGGATGGAAAAGCGATCCGTAAGGAAGACCGAAACGGGGTCAATGTCCAGATCACGAAGGAAATTGCGCAGGCGGTTTTAGACGAGAAGGCCAAGTTTCTCATGTGGACGGGAGATCTCGTGCTGGGTTACAGCCGTGATGAGAAGGATTTCGAACAACAACTCATGACATGGCGTGAAACGATGAGCCCGCTCTACGACAAAAACATTCCTGTTCTGCCGTGCCGTGGCAACCATGAGGCGGGGAGTCCTCATTCGGCGGCGATTTGGAACCAGGTTTTCACAGGGTCCTACGCGCTTCCGACTAATGGCCCAAAGACAGAAAAAGGCCTCACGTTTTACTATCGACTGGGGCCAGTGCTCGCGATTGGTTTAGATCAATATCAGTCGAGCAAGGAAAGCATCGATCAGGCCTGGCTGGACGATGTTTTGGCAAGAAACCGGGCACCCTTTGTCTTCGCCATGGGCCATGAGCCGGCCTTCATGGATGGAACCCACAAGGATACGATGGATGCCGATCCGAAAAAACGCGATACGTTTTGGCAAAGCTTGATTCGGGCGGGAGCGAGGGTGTTTTTCGCGGGCCACGATCATCTCTACGACCATATGTCTGTGGTTAGGGAAGGGCCTGATCCTGGACCGGAAATGCACCAGTTCGTAGCCGGAACCGCAGGCGCACCCTTCTATAAGGAAGGACCTTACACCGGAAAGAATGAGGGCTGGAAGCTCACCCGCCTCAAGCACATCGATAAGACTTACGGTTATTTGCTGGTGGAGATCGAAGGGAGCAAAGCAACGATATCCTTTAAGGGCCGCACGAGCCCAGGCCATTACGAAGTAATGGATAGCTACTCTTATTCGGCGACGGATTAGCAAATTCCAAGTAACCCCAGTGCTCGGGTTGATGCATATCGATCTGCCACTGGGGAGACCAAACCCAGTTGTGCTCCGGCCTTTCGGGAATCTTTCGATAATGCCCATCCGCCACTTCCAGGTCCCATTGAACTCTGGAAAAATTAATCCTCCACACGTCGCCGACCACAGGGGGCAAGGAAGCGTTTCCGAGATGGGCAAAAGCCAGCCAAGGGATTGCAATGGTCAAAGCCCAGCCTTTGTCGGAATCCTGGGGATCATTGAGCTTTCCGTCGAGCTTGACCGCAGTCTGAAGACCCTTTAAGGTGAAAGAGGACTCGGCTTCGCCTCCCTGCCGGTATGGCTTTCGCAGGAGAAGGTCCCACACTGTATTGAGAGCATTGATCTCGAGCTCGACGTAATTCAGGGAGTCGCCGTCTGGATCGATGAACACCTCGAAGTCGTTGTCCTGGAAGATGACGCTGTCGCGTTCGGTGAGAGTGGCCCAAAGGTGTGGCTCCTCCAGCTCGGCTCCGATATAGAGGCAGGTATCGTCCCAAAGCATTTTCATCCGGGTTCTTAGCCATGGCTGCGGATGATGATCTGGCCCCTCGATATCCAGAAATGAAGTTGACCAAGAGGCACAGTCCCAGAAATCGCCAGCCGGGTCGCCGTCGATAACCGGCGCGACCAATGCCTTCCGACAAAGGTATCTGAGAGGGTAGGTCACGAGCTACCGTACCTCAACGTTGGTAGCAGTTGGCGGTTGGCGGGGGTCGGCAAGATACCGACCCTACAGCTCGTCGATTCGGAGCACTCCCGGTTGCTGGGCGAGCTCGATGAGAGCTTTCGAGTTGCAGGAGCCGAACAGAATTTTTAGCCCCGTGTCCTTCTGGTCTACCTTCAGTCCGAGCGCTTTCAATTTCTGGATAAGGGCCGGATCGAGCGACTTCAATCGAACTTGAACCTCGACCTTCCCGGTGGCCGCGCGGAGTTTGGCCGACACGCGATTATGATATCGGGCCTCGCGTCGTTGGGCGAGAGCCGTCTTTCGGTCGGGAGGAGAGAGCTGTGAGAAATCCTTGTCTGAAAGCTCTAACTGTTGGAGCACCGCGCCATTCATGCTTTCGAATTTAGCTCCGCGAAAGTAACCGCTGCCGCCAAGCCCTGCCCCTCCTCCACCAGTCCGGCCGAGGGTGGGGGTACTTGGCTGTATTTGGTAACCCACGGACCTCGATTTACGAAGGACATTGCCCGTTGCATCGCCAACTGTGCCTTCGTAGCTCACGCCGTCGGCCATTTCAACGGTAACTTGCACCGTCCTCTGCTTGCCACCCACGTTTACAACGCGCTGTTCGACCGCCACAAACGACGTGTATTCGGTCATGATGCCAAATTCGAGAGCCAGGTTCGTGATGTCATCCTTCTGCGATGAGCGCGGAACATCGTACGCGTCGCCTAGATAATTTCGCCGCGTGAGATCGTCCACTTTTCGCCGCGCCCAGAGAGTGGCGATTGCGGGAGCATCGGCCCTCGCTGGAAGATCGATGTCGATGGTTTGGCTCCATGGACTACGGCCTAACGTTCCGCTCAAAACGAGTCGGGTGTGGCCGGGCGTTCGGTAGCGGCCGTAGATGACGACAGGCTTCTCGCTGAAGACATCGGGAATCGCCGCCGGTAAGACCTGTTCCACTTGAGAGCCCTCGAAACGGGCGCGGATGTCGGTCAAAATCGGGGTGCGAGTGCGCTTGATGAACCGTTCCACCGCTCCATCGGCAGCCTCTGCCAGCGTAACATATTCGGCATCGCCTTTGCCCTCTTCGCTCATGGCGTCGATCAGATAGCGATTCACTCCGTTACCGATGCCAAAGGTAAACATTCGCGCCCGGTCACGCTGCTTTTGAATGGTGTCCAGAATCATTTTTTCGTCGCCCACAAAGCCGTCTGTATTGAACACGACGATCCGCAAGCGACGGGAATCACGCTGGTCTTCGAGGGCCGCAATGACCCCCTCGCGAAGCTGCGTGCCGCCATTTGCGTCCATATCCTTGATGAAACTCTCTGCCGCCGAGATGTTCTTTTCCAAATTCGGCTGAGGCTCAGGCCATAAGGATCGGATGGTGTTGTTGAATCCGATGACGTTGAACGTATCGTCCGGCCTCAAAGTTTTGATCAGTTTGAGGGTGAGCTCTTTAGATTTCTGAATCGGGAAGCCGGATTGGCTACCGCTTTGATCCATGACGAAAATCATTTCTTTGGGCGCGATCTGCTCAGCAGTGGGAGCTTTGGGCGGCATCAAGATAAGGGTGAAGAATCCACCCTTCTTGGCGTCGCTGTGAGCCAAGAAGGCACTTTGCACCGTGTTGGTTGCACAACGGTAGCGTAGGATGAAATCGCGGTTTGGAATTTCGTCCGCCTTAAGCAGGGAAACGCGAATTCTTCCATCCTCGGCCTGAATCGGCTGGGCATTTGCGCCATGCAAGGTCCAAGTATTGTCCTCGCTCTGGACACGTGCCTCATGGAGAACCGATCTCGCTTCCTGGATTGGAGCGCCCGCGTTCACATCTACGGTGAGCTCGATATTCGCCCCAGAGCGAGTGCCTTTGGGGGTGATCGGATGAGAGATCTTGCCCGGATCAGGAGCGTTGCCAAGGAATCTCGGCCCCACCACCATAGGGAAGTTGAATTCGAATTGGCCTTCTTCGTACTTCAGAAGCTGCACATAAGTGATTTCGATCTGGACTTTCGCACCCGGTACGATGTTGGCCACCGACTGAGTGAAGATGTTCGGCCGTTCCTGGTCGAGGAGGCTGGCTACTTGTCCGCGAGCACGCGCTTCGTCATAGATCGCTCGCGCCTCTTCGCGCTTTTTAATCTCGCCTTCGATAACTCGGCTGCCAACCTTCATTCGCATGCGGTTGACTGCGGCGTCATTCGGGAGAGGAAAGGTGTAGACCGCCTCGATCGCTTGCGACGTGGGGTTCGTAAAGGTCTGCACGACGATGACCTTGGCACCGAAGCCGGTTACTTCTGCGTTCACCTTGGTCCCTTGCAGCGGGCAGAGACCACCAACCTTTCCACCTTTCCCGATGATCGTGAGCTGGCCCGGAGCGGCATCGTCTTGGGGGTTGTGTCTAGACAAGGGCACGTGTCTGCCAGGCAGTACGAGCGATCCGGCGATGATGGCACCCAAACCTACGGCGGCAATGATTCTCATTTTTGTTCTCCGGACATCAAGAAGCGCTAACGTCCTTTAGATGCGTGTCTTGGGTGTGCCGTTACGTTTAGTTTATTTTCGAGCTAAAATCCACCCCGTTCGATCCCATATGGAAAAATGGGAGATCATTCGGTTGCCTGTAGCGGATGGTGGCTTATGGACCATCGCCTTAAATTCCCTTTCTCGCCGCATTCAGCATTGCGTCGCCAAACCGCTGGACCTCGCCCACAGTCGAAATACCCGCTTATTACCCGCAATGCCCTTTGGCTTTGTTTCGAAGACAGCTGAAAGCCCTGTTGCACCTGGCTGATTCCAAGAGAAGTTTCACCGCACCAACTTGTCTTACAATAGAAGACTATGGGAACTGCTTTAGGGCTGACGCCCCGAGAATTCGAGATCGTCAAGTTGATGGCCTCGATCGGCCACACGAAAGGAGTCGCCACCAAGCTTGGGATCTCTAATCGGACCGTGGAGCATCATCTGGCTAAAGCACGTCGGAAGCTAGGCTGCGAATCTACCTTTCAGGCTGTTGCCTTAGTCGAACAGGCCCGTCTGGGTGAGCCGACTCAATTCGTCGCCCATCAACGACAGGAGCGCGCATTGGCGGGGAAGCGAATTACGGGGCTGCGGCCTTGGTTTTGGCCTATCACCAGCCTCGTTTGCGTCGTGCTCATCCCGGTCATATTTGCTGCCGTGGAAGGCAAGGTTCGTTCAAGGCAGAATGTGAAGGATTTTATGCCTATCGCGGGCCTGCAACGATCGTTCATCGAGCACTTCATCGGCGATCACCTGGAACGGGAATGGAAGACGAAGAAAGGGATAGGCGAGATATCCTTGCAGCCTGATCCAAATGACCCGACCGCCCATTTTCTTAGGTACGAGCTCAAAGGAAGTACTAGGCCGGACGATAGGGACTCTACGTGGCTTTATCGCTTCTTCCGCGGCGACAACTGGCAACTCCACACGCAAGCCATATACCATCTCCCTAAGGGAATGGGCCGCCAGCTTTATGTTGATATTATTTTCGGCAATAACATTCGGGATCGCAGCACCAGCCTCCGCCTTTGGGTCAATCGCGATGATTTTGGCGTTAAGACGCAACTCATGTGCGATGTCACCGGCCCCGGTATCTCTGCGACGCAGCTGCGGCCCATAAGTTTGGAGAAACCAATAGACTTGCACTTCAGTCGCGTCGGAGGAGAAGTATCGATTTGGTGGTCTCCGGATGGCAAGCAACGAATTCTTGTTAGCAGCTGCCAGTTCGACAAGCAGAAACTTCCCGATGTTCAAGCTATCCTGCTGAGCGGCGAATCATTTGGTGGGCCTGGCGACAAGGATTGGGGCGGAGGGTGGGTGGACTACCGGTTTTTCGAGCTGAATCCGTGAATCTACCTAAACGTGCGCCATTTTCGAGTTCCCCTGAAGGCACATAGGCGAATTCGCCATCTTGCTTCTCGGCACGCTTCGGTGCACGCTGTTGTTTGCAGCCGCGCCAATGTGTACGAGCGATCCGCAGCAAGGGGGATTCTCATTCAGCATTGCCGTCGGGCGCTCCCGGCCGGCTGCAGACACCGAAGGAGGCACTTTTCATGAAAATCTCTAGCAATCTCATCCGGCGCGCTTCGACGCTTGCTGTGCTTGTATCCCTGGTTTGGTATGCAGGGCTCTCCCGGGTCCAAGCACAGGAAATCTTTGTTGCTAACGGCAGCGAAGGCACGATCAGATACTATTCGACCACGGGTGCCGATCTGGGTGTCTTCGCGTCCGCCGGGCTCAACTTCCCATATGGGATTGCGTTCGATGCCGTAGGCAACCTTTACGTGGGGAACGCATATCGAGGCGCGATAAGAAGGTTTTCTCCGTTGGGAGTTGACCTGGGAGACTTCATCACGTTCGGGAATGGCTTTTCATACCTGGTTTTTGATAGCTCTGGGAATGTGTACACATCTCTCGCGACTTCGATACGCAAGTTCTCGCCAACGGGGCAGGATCTCGGCACCTTTGCAGAAGGCCTTACTTCGCCGGACTCTTTGACATTCGATTCGAACGGCAATCTCTACGTATCGGATTCGGTTGATGGCACCATTAAGCGGTTTGCACCTGGGGGTGCTTTCCTAGGAATCTTCGCCTCTGGCTTGGACAGCCCACGGTCTATTGCCTTCGACGATCGTGGCTATCTATACGTGGCCAACCTAAATGGTGGAGATGTGCGATTGTTTGGACCCGATGGGACCGCTTATGGTTCTTTCGTTGCCGGCCTGGACGATCCTGAAGGCATGGCATTCGACGATTGCGGCAATTTATACGTCTCCGAGTATCACAGCGGGCGTATACAGCACTACTTGCCCGATGGCACCTCGTTGGGACTATTTGCACCTGGTAATGGCTCTGCCGTGGGGCTGGCATTCGTTCGCAGGACGTTTGACTCAGGCTGGCCAACCTCGTTTAATGTCTTCAGAGGCGTGAAGGAAATGGGTCGGCTGGGTTGCTTGTTCGATTCGGACGATATGTACCTTCTCATCCGGAATGGCGTGACAGCCCTCAGGTCGGAGGCGCCAATTACCATCTCCTTAGACGGGCATTCGGCCGTTCAGACAGCGTCGAGCTTTAAGTTCCAGGTGGAAATGCACGTCACCATCAGCGGGCTGAACGAGACGGTGGATCTCTTTGACTGGATTGCCGGGACGTATGACACAGTTGACGCTATCACCGCACAGGCGACGACTGCAGATTCAGTGGTCGAGGTGGTTGGAACAAACTGCAACCGTTACATTCAGAGCGGCACGCATAGTGTTCGGGCTCGGTTGCGCATTAGACCGAGCGGTCCCGTGCTCACGAATACGTGGCGTGCCTTCATTGACCATTGTCTTTGGACGATTTCGTAAGTCCAGCGGCCTACATGCACAAGCAAGAATTGCGGGGTCATTGTGCTTTGCGCTTGTCCTTGGGTTACTTAGGCGATCCCTTTCCTCACCGCCTCTCGCATCGCATCCCCAAACCGCTGGACCTCGCCGACCGTCGTGTACACGTTCGGCGTCACCCGAATGCCCTTGAAGTCGTCGTGCGTGATCGGCGTGACGAAGATGTTGTGCTTCGCGAGCAGCCAATCCGCCAAAGCGCCCGGCTCGATACCAACGATCTCCACCGTCGTCAGCCCGCACGAGTGCTCCGGTGCGAGATTCGTGTGGAACACCACCTTCTTTTCATCCATAAGCTTCGATGTCCACAAAGACCGCAGGTACCGCAAGCGAGCCGC
>JBBREX010000092.1:0-11615 GCA_038225245.1 Fimbriimonadales bacterium
AGCATCCATCTCGTAGGGAACCCCTGCCTTCTGAAGCTCCCCGATTACCATCCCTTGGTCCGACGAGCTAAGACCCGCGAACAGTAAGTCCATCTTGGGACGGCTCGCGAAATAAATCGTCCCCACCAGTAGCAAGCTCAAGAACGCGCCGCCGAATAGAGTGACCACACGCTGAGTTCGGTCCGCCGTCTCCCACCAAGTTCGTAATTTTAGAAAGGCCGATCCCATATTAAACACGGGCCGGTTCTGGAGTCAAACCCCTAGCCTACACCTGCATGCGGCTGATTTCCTGATACGCTTCCAGGAGCTTGTTTCGCACTTGCAGCGTCAGCTGCATGGCGATACTCGCTTTCTCCTCCGCGATCATAAGGTCGTGATACTCCACCGGCTGCTGATTCGTCGCAAAGGCGTTCTGAGCTTGGCCAAACTTCTGTTGGGCCCCGTTCACCTCCTTCAAAACGTCCGTCAACATCTGTCCAAAGTCGCCATCGTTTGGTACTGCCGCTGGCCCCGAACCGCCAACCGCCAACCGCTCCACGCCAACCCCCGTCGCTTCGATTCTCATGCTTCTATTCCCAACTCATCCCACCGCCAACGGCCTACCGTTAACCGCTAACCGCTAACCGCTAACCGCCATCCGCCATCCGCTCACACCTTCCCAATCGTCAACGCGCTTCGGATCATCGACTTCGCCGAATTGAACGCCGCGATGTTTGCTTCGTAAGCCCGGCTCGCCGACATCATGTCCACCATCTCGTTGATCGGCTCGATGTTGCTGTAATACACCATCCCCCCGCTGTCCGCGTTCGGATTCCCCGGATCGGAAACCGCCCTTAACTGCGAATTGTCCTGGAGCACCTGCGTAACGTGAACGCCTTGCTCATCTCCCGCAAGCTCGACCAGATGGCGTCGGTAAGGGTCGTGCCCGTTCACCCGCATCGAATTCGCATTCGCGATATTCGCTGATATCACATTGAGCCGTGTGCGCTCCGCCGACATCCCCGTCGAGCTCGTCCTCATCGCACTATTGAGATTCATTTTCTACCCTCCACCCACCAACCGCCAACCGACAACCCTTCAATCACCTACCCTCCCGAATCACATTCTTGAGTCCTGAAAAGTACCGCCCCGCGAGGTCCGACAGAACCTGGTAACGCAGCTCGGTTTCCGCCATCGCCACCACCTCCTTTTCAAGGTCCACATCCCCCCCTCCGGCATTCTGAGACGCGAGGAATGTTGCCCCTCGTAGGGTGGGCGACTTCGCCGAAAGCGCCGAACCCGCATCATCCATCGCCAAGTCGAACCCGATGTCCCGACGACGATAGCCGGGGTTGCTCGCATTGGCGAGGTTCGCTGAAAGAAGCGCGTGGCGTTCGCTCGCACGCCCCAGCGCACGGTCGAGGACGCCGATCTGGGAGCCGAAGATTTGATCTAGAATTGGCACGGTAAAGATGCTTCCTTTCCGCGCTTCCATACGCTGAGTTGAAGACTCCCATCCTTGGAGCCTGCCACAAATCTAATGCGGCCCATGGAAATCTTCGGCTTCCTTCAGCAATTTTTCCAGGGTCTTAGCCATTCTTAGCCTGCCCCGTCATTCTGAGCCTGCGAAGAATCTCTCTCCCCGAACCGCCAACTGCCAACTGCCAACCGCCCACCGCTAACCATGTCACTCTGAGCGTTCTCCGTTATTCTGAGCCGCGAAGAATCTCTCCCCGAACCGCCAACCGCCAACTGCCAACCGCCAACCTTCAAGGGCCTGCGTAAATACCGGTTTAAAACCTTCCCACCGCGAAACGCCGGCCTCTTTTCTCGCATAATCCAACTTTGGACGACAAAAAAGGGTCCAATGAGATGTGAGCCGGCCTTTTGGGGATTGGGCCGCCCTCCAAGAAAGAAATTCGGGTCCGACGTGTGAAATGCACTCACCACGCGGAGGTCCAATGGTCTATCAGACGACAAATGCGATGACGGTGGGTCCTATATTGAAGCTACCCTTTTGGGGCAAGCCACGAACTGGATCGAGCGAAGACGGGCTTGTCGAGGCAAGTCGCGGGGATCGCGATGCCTTCGACCAGCTTGTTCGTCGCTATGAAACCGAACTACGTCGCTTCCTTGCCAAACGAATAGCTTCCGCCGATGTGGATGATGTGGTTCAGGAAACCTGGCTCGCTGCCTGGACCGGCCTCCCCCAATTCAACCGCCGCGCCGTCTTCAAAACTTGGCTCTATGCCATCGCCCTCAACAAATCCCGTGACCATGCGCGAAAGCAATCGTTTCAGAGCACCGAGCAAACCTCTGGCGAGATCGAGAGGATTGCCGATAAACGCGACGTTTTTGCTGCCACTGATCTGCGAGAGGCCGTCCAGCTCGCCCTCGAGGAGCTTCCCAGCGCCCAACGTGAAGTCCTCGAGCTTTACTACTTCGCAGAATTTACGCTCCCGGAAATAGCGGAAGCTCTCGACAGAAATTTGAACACCGTGAAATACCAATTCTACCGGGCTCACGAGTTGACGGCGGCTTGCATACGGGAAGCCAATTCCGAACCGCCAGCCTCCAACCGCCAGCCGCCAGCAACTCCGGGAGGGAAAGTGAAATGAATTGCGCAAATCGCGACCAAGACCTCCTGTTAATCGCTCATGGGCAGCTCTCTTTGTTCAAGAGTTTCTTGGTGAGGCTCCATTTACGAGGCTGCTCGGCTTGCCGGAAGCGCTTGGCGGAGATGAGCTACACATCGGCGCTGATGTCCTCCGTAGTGAGGGACGAACCAGCCATAGCTCTTCCGCAACACGTTATGAAGCGGACCACCGAATTGGTCAAGCGCCGTGCGTTGTGGTCGCTTTTATCTATTCTCCTGTTCCTGGTGCTTGGCGCGTCTGTCGTTGTCAGCGCCGTTCGATCCGCAAAGTCCGCCCAGACCAGCGTAGTCGATCCGAACTGTCAAACCAGTGCTACGCCGTTAAAGCCTCGGTAAACGGCAACGATCTACCGCACCACCGGCACCCGGCATTCCCCTCTGATTCATGCTGCAATTTCCAACCTGCCCGAACCTAAGAAAAGTATTGCAGCATATAGCTTCATTAATGTGATTAATACCGTGCTGCAGTTCCCCCCCCAAGGTATCCTAGCCCCTCTCCCATGAGCTTTGCCCAACGATCCCACCTCTGCGCTCACCTCAAAGCGCCAGCCGCTAACGGCCAACCGCTAACGGCTAACCCCGTCGTCCTCAACGGATGGGCACACCGTATCCGGGACCTAGGTGGTCTCTTCTTCGTCGATCTTCGGGATCGATCTGGCATCGTTCAACTTTTCCTCGATCCAAACTCCTTCCCAAACCTCAATCAAATCAAATCCGAAACCTGCCTGAGCGTCACCGGTCAAGTCCGAGAACGGTCCGAATCAACTCGCAATCCCCGTATGCAAACCGGCGATATCGAGGTCGTCGTCCAGGCCTATACGGTCCTAAGCCCCTCCAAGCCCCTCCCGTTTCCCCTGAGCGACGAAGAACAAATGGCTGGCGTCAACGAAGAATTGCGCCTCAAACACCGCTATCTCGACCTGAGAAGGCCCCCCATGCTCCGCCGTTTTGCCATCCGCGCCGCCGCTATCCGAAAGATGAGGGCCTACCTCGATAACCGAGACTTCCTCGAAGTCGAAACGCCCATCTTCACCCGGGCAACCCCCGAAGGCGCCCGAGACTACTTGGTCCCCTACCGCCTCCAGCCCGGCCTGTTCTACGCCCTCCCCCAAAGTCCTCAGCAATACAAGCAGCTCCTCATGGTCGCCGGATTCGAAAGATACTATCAAATCGCCAAATGCTTCCGCGATGAAGCCCAGCGCAGCGATCGTCAACCCGAATTCACCCAGCTCGATCTTGAAATGTCGTTCGTAACCCAAGAGGATATCCTCCAGCTTATCGAAGGCTTAACCATCTCCGTCGTCGATGAGCTGATCGATGAATTTAAGCTCGATAAGGATTATCTCCAGCCCTTCAAACGGCTCACCTATGACGAATCCATCCATCTCTATGGCTGCGATAAACCTGACTTGCGCTTCGGACTCCAGCTATTCGACATCTCCAAAGCCGTCCAGCAATCGGAGTTCGGAGTCTTTCGCTCCACCATCGAGAGCGGTGGTTTCGTCCGAGGTGTCCGCTATCCTCAAGGATCCTCCCTTTCCCGTAAAGAGGTCGATCAGCTAGCAGATTTTTGTAAGGAATTCGGTGCCAAGGGCTTGGCCACCTTAGCGGTGGAGATGGAAGAAGGAAAACCCGTCGTCCGAGGCTCCATAGCTAAATTCTTCAAGCCCGAGGAAGTCGAGGCAATCCTTGCATCGTCCCTAGCCGAAGAAGGCGACCTGCTCTGCTTCATCGCCGACAATTACAGCTCCGGCAACAACGTCTTGTTCCGACTCCGAAACGAAATTGGCGCTCGCTGTGGTTTGCGTGACCCACGGGTCTTGAATTTTTGCTGGATTCTCGACTTTCCACTCGTCGAATGGGACGCCGAGGCCAAGCGATGGGATGCCTCCCACCATCCCTTTACCGCACCAAAAGAAGAGGATTTGATCTATATCGACAGCGATCCCGCAAAGATTCGCACCGACTGCTACGACATTGTCTGCAATGGAACTGAATGGGCGTCGGGCTCGATCAGGATTCATAACCCAGAGGTGCAGTCGCGCGTATTCAAACTCTTGGGCATAGACGAAAAAACTCAGCAAGAGCGCTTCGGCCACATTCTGGAAGCCTTCCAATACGGCGCTCCCCCCCATGGCGGCATTGCTCCCGGTATCGACCGCTTGGTCATGTTCTTGACCGACGATGAAAATATCAGGGAAGTGATGGCCTTTCCAAAAATCGGCCAGGGCTACGACCCGTTAATGGGAGCGCCCGGCGCTATCGACCAGGAGCAGTGGGACGAGATGGGCTTGATGCTGAAAGAGAAAAAAGGGCCGGCTTGAAAGCCGACCCCTAGTAGTTCGCCAAGAACCCGGATTTATTTCCGGCGTCGGCGGAAAGCAAGAACCAGCGCGCCTGCTCCGAGAGCGAGGAAGCTCGCCGGCTCGGGAACCACGCCTTCGATGCTGAACGGAAGGTCTTGTTTCATACCGCTGCCTGTATCGACTGTGTCGTTCCACACGCCGTTGACGTTCTGTCGGCCATTAGAACCTGGCTTCTGAGTTTGACCGAGAATAGTCACCGGGGGATTGAATGGCCCGGATGATAAACTACCGGTTGCCGTCCATTCGAGCCAGTAAGTTCCAGCCGCGAGATTGACGTTTAAGCCGCTCGCAACGTTTGCCATGATTGGCCGGGTTGTGCCGGGAGCCGCATTGAAGATCCGATAGATGTTGCTGAAAGCACTCGAACTTAGGCGATTCGTGGTGAGATCGCCAAATACCACCGCGCTGCCGCCGTCTCCAGGCCTGCCGTTCCAGATTTGAAAACGTAGCGAGGTGAAGGTCGACGTCGTAGTCGAGCCCGTCTGATAACCAAAGAAGCTAATCCGGTTGATCGTTCCCCCGGCAGCCAAAGTGAAGTCGTCGGCCAATGAAATGCCGGCCGCTTGTGCTTGACTGAATCCACCGACCGTATTGGTAAGCTGGCATTCGCTCCACGTTGTCCCGGTTGGTGCGGCGACGCCGTTGCTCGAAACCGCTCCCGTGCTCAGGGGGCCGTTATCCCAAAGAATTTGTGCCATAGCCGAATTTGCAGCGGCCATCGCGCAGCCCAAAAGTAAAAGTTTACGCATGTTTAATTCCTCCCAAGAGAATTTCTTGAATGTAATTCCGCGATCTAGACCAAACTTCCCTTTCGCCCAATTAATCGCGCAAGTCCATGCATTGTAGCCTAAAGTTTATAGGTTCGCAGTTATTCCCTTAACAATCCCGCACAAATACCGGGGGTGGAAAAACTCAGGGAAACATTGGGCAAAAACCACTGCATATGGCTAAAGAACCACGTGACCACACAATATGTAGTGGTATAATAAGCACGTGCGGTGTCCTTTTTGCGGTTGGGCAGAACAGAAGGTTTTAGATTCCCGTCCCGCTCGAGGCGGCGAAGCGATTCGTCGCCGTCGGGAGTGTCAAAGGTGTAAACGACGGTTCAACACATTCGAGGAAAGTGAAAAGGCTCGACTTGTAATCGTTAAACGGAGCGGGGCTCGCCAAGATTATTCGCGAGAAAAATTGCTCGCCTCCATGATCGTGGCGTGCCGAAAGCGGCCCGTCTCCCAAGGTCGTTTGTACGACGCAACTTCAAAGATTGAGCGGGCCCTCTTCGATGCTTGCGAGCAGGAAATCCCATCCTCAGCCGTCGGTGAGCGGGTAATGGCCGAGTTGGAGGCGATCGATCCGGTCGCCTATGTTCGATTTGCCAGCGTTTATCAAAAGTTTCAATCGGTGTCCGATTTCAAGGAGATCGCGGAGAGCGTGAATAATTAATGGACGTTAAATTGTTCTTTTCTACACGTTTCGATTCGCACAAGTTTTGTCGATTCTCGGAGTCTTCTTCTTGCGATCAGGCGTCTCATCCTTTGCGATTTTTAAGATTTGAAGGTTTCAGAAACCCCCCGGAAGTGGATAAATGAAGATTAGCCGTTACTACACCAAGTTGGGCCAAGACCCCTATTCGGGAATTCCCTTTGAGCCGCGTCGAAGCGAAATCAAGAATCCTGACGGCTCAAGCGTATTCCTCATGGATAGTGTAGTTGTGCCGTCGCAATGGTCGCAGGTGGCGACGGATATCCTCGCTCAGAAATATTTTCGTAAGGCCGGAATTTCGGGAGATCCCAGTGAGGAAGCGGAAACCGATTCTCGCCAAGTCTTTCATCGGCTTGCCGGTTGCTGGCGGCATTGGGGAGAGAAAAATAACTACTTCGACACCCCTGAAGACGGACAAGCGTTTTACGATGAGCTTGTCCATATGCTAGCCCTTCAGATTGCCGCGCCGAACAGTCCGCAGTGGTTTAATACCGGCCTCCACTTTGCGTACGGGATCGAGGGAAATCCACAGGGGCACTATTATGTGGATGCAAAGTCCAAAAAATTGTGCAGATCGAGTAACGCTTATGAGCATCCTCAACCCCACGCCTGCTTCATTCTATCTGTCAAGGACGACCTCGTCAACGAGGGTGGAATCATGGATTTATGGACCCGCGAAGCTCGCATCTTCAAGTACGGCTCGGGGGTCGGTACGAATTTCTCGAAAATTCGTGGTGAAAATGAAAGGCTCTCAGGGGGCGGAAAATCCTCTGGTTTGATGAGTTTTTTGCGGGTGGGAGATCGCAGCGCGGGGGCCATTAAATCGGGAGGAACGACCCGCCGTGCCGCCAAAATGGTATGCCTCGATGTCGATCATCCCGATATCGAAACCTTCGTGAAGTGGAAGGTGATCGAAGAGCAAAAGGTGGCTGCGCTCGTCACCGGTTCGCAGGTAAATGGTTACCATCTGAATCGAATTATCCAAGCTCATAACAAGGCAAATGACTTGCCAACCGAAGCGCCTACCTTGCGCCAGGCCATCGCGGAAGCGAAAATGGCGGGAGTTTCGCCCAATTACATTCAGCGTGCCATCCAGCTGGCCCAAAACGGGGCAAAGGCTATTCATTTTCCGACTTACGATACTGGATATGAAAGCGAAGCATACATAACGGTATCTGGCCAAAACAGCAATAATTCAGTCCGTCTATCCAATGAGTTCCTTACCGCCGTGGAGGAAGATTCGAGCTGGGAGCTCAAATCCCGCACCGACGGCTCCACCCTTAAGACTTTGCGGGCAAGGGATTTGTGGGAAGACATTTGTGAGTCTGCTTGGTCTTGCGCAGACCCGGGCACTCAATATGACACCACCATCAACGAATGGCATACTTGCCCTGCCGGCGGCCGAATTAATGCGAGTAATCCTTGCAGCGAGTATATGTTTCTCGACGATACCGCATGCAATCTTGCCAGCATCAATCTAATAAAATTCTACGATCCTAAATCTGGGGTTTTCAATATCGAAGCCTACAAGCATGCGATCCGATTGTGGACCATCGTTCTGGAAATCAGCGTCCTGATGGCGCAATTTCCGAGCAAGGAGATCGCCCAACTGAGTTTCGATTACCGGACGCTTGGGCTAGGATATGCAAATCTAGGCGCTTTGCTTATGCAAATGGCGGTGCCTTACGATAGCTCCCATGCCCGGGCGGTAGCCGGTGCCTTGACTGCCATTCTCGGCGGGGAATCATATGCTGCGAGTGCGGAAATGGCCAAAGAACTGGGTCCGTTCTCAGGCTACAAAAAGAATAAGTCTGCGATGCTCAAGGTTATTCGGAACCATCGCCGCGCCGCCTACAATTCGACTCTCGATCAGTATGAAGATCTCAGTATTTTGCCACTCGGGATTGATAGCGATGAATGTCCGATTGAATTGCTCAAAGCGGCCCGGCAAGCTTGGGACAAAGCACTCGATCTTGGCGAAAAACATGGTTACCGCAACGCTCAGGCGACCGTGCTCGCTCCGACGGGGACGATCGGGCTGATCATGGATTGCGATACCACGGGAATCGAGCCCGACTTTGCCCTGGTCAAATTCAAAAAACTCGCCGGCGGCGGATACTTTAAGATCATCAACCAATCTATACCGGTTGCATTAAGCAAACTTGGTTACGAAAACGAGCAAGTCGAAGAGATTATCGCCTACTGTGTGGGTCGCAAGAGCCTCGAAGGCGCCCCAAAGATCAATCACGAATCCCTGAAATCTAAAGGCTTCACACAGGAGGCACTCGATAAGCTTGAGCAGGGCGTAGAAAATGCTTTTGAACTTCAATTCGCTTTCAATAAGTGGAGCTTAGGAGAAGAATTCTGCAAAGTGCAGCTTGGATTCACCGACGAGCAGCTTAATGATTGGTCGTTCAATATGCTCGAAGCGCTCGGCTTTTCCAGAAGCGAAGTCGAAGAAGCGAATGCCTACGTGTGTGGAACCATGACCATCGAAGGGGCGCCTTATCTCCATGAAAGCCATTACGCCATATTTGATTGTGCAAACAAGTGTGGTAATCATGGACTCCGGTTCATCGGTTATGATGGCCACATTTTTATGATGGCATCCGCCCAGCCATTCCTTTCCGGCGCAATCAGTAAGACCATAAATCTTCCCTCAAATTGTAAGATCGAGGACATACAAAACGCCTACATGCTGTCTTGGAAATTGGGCTTGAAGGCAAACGCCCTATATCGGGACGGGAGCAAACTCAGCCAGCCCCTCAATGCCAGCACGAGCGACGCTGCGGCCGCTATCCTCGAAGCTTCTCTGGAGGACGTGTCCCCTCTAGAAGCCTCGATGTCCCAGGCCGAGCTCATTCGTGCTACCGCTCAAAAACTGGTTTATCGCTACATTGCCCGAAGACGGGCGATGCCGGGACGCCGTCGAGGCTATACCCAAAAGGCAAGAGTCGGTGGCCACAAAGTGTATCTTCGAACTGGCGAATATGAAGATGGCAGTTTGGGCGAAATATTTATCGATATGCACCGGGAGGGAGCAGCCTTTAGAAGCCTGATGAACTGCTTCGCGATCGCGATCTCATTGGGACTGCAATATGGAGTGCCCCTCGAAGAATTCGTCGAAGCCTTTGTGTTTACGCGCTTTGAACCGAACGGCAGCGTTCAAGGCCATGACAACATCAAGATGAGCACATCGGTCATCGACTATGTGTTTCGCGAGCTTGCTTTGTCGTATCTCGGGCGCTCCGATCTTGTCCAGGTCAAGCCCGAAGACTTGCGCGGTGATGCCGTCGGAAATCCTTCCCAGGCACCGGATTTCGAGGAAGAGGAAGAGGGCGGAGACTTGAAAGATGGGCATGTGCCTGGCGTTGCCTACGAGGACCACGAATCTCCCGGCTATCAGCGAAAGGGCAACGGTGGTGGAGCTTCTGCATCGGTTGCGGAAGGCTTGATGCCGGGCTCGCGAGGATCGGTCGGAGCGGTGGAAATGGCGGCTACCCCGGCTATGCAGCCCATCGCCCATGCCGCCCAGACCACGATGCTCGATAATCAAATTCGGATCGCTCGGCTAAAGGGCTACGAAGGAGATGCATGCAAGGAATGTGGCTCATTCACCCTCGTTCGAAACGGCGTATGCCTGAAATGCGAAACATGCGGCTCAACGAGCGGGTGCAGCTAACACTCCATTCTCCATAACTGTCGGAAACCACTCTCCCTTGAGGATTTCACCTGGTTCGACTTCAATATGGTGGCCGATCATGTGCTCGCCCCGAGGCTCGTAGCGCGTATGGCCTGGCATGTAGTGTACGGCGATCGCGGGCCGATTTCGATCTGAATGGTTCGGCGGCGCTCCGTGCCAAGTCATGCAATGATGAAACACCACGCTTCCGGCCGGAACTGGGCAAGGCACCACTTGGACTTTCTCCCCTGGAGGTATGAATCCGGGATCGTTGGCGGGAGAATGATCTTCGGTATTGCTAATCGTGCCGTCACCGTAGGTCCCCCACAGATGGCTTCGCGGCACCATGCTCATGCAGCCGTTTTCCGGTGTCGCGTCTTCGAGAGCGACCCATGCGCTGACTAGATCGGCCGGCGCGATCACCGGCCAGTACGGATAGTCTTGGTGCCAAATCGTTGGACCTCCGACTCGGGGCGGCTTGACCTGAGCTTGGTCGTGCCAAACCCGCACAGTATCTGTTCCCATCAAAGCGGCCACGATTGCCACAATCTTCGGATTATAAAGGTGGCGGCGGAACGCCGGTTCCGCTTCCCAAGTGTTGACCACCTGGATCACGACCTCCTCGCTGTCGCCCAGAAGGTTTCTCGAGGCCTGCGGCTTGGCTACGCTCTGGCCGTCGAGTACACGTTGCAGACCCTCACGAAGCTCTGCCGTTTCGCGATCTGACAGCACCCTTCCGTAATTCAAAAATCCGTTCTGCCTAAAAAACTCGATCTGTTGATGGGAAACCATGAGGTTCACTCCTTCCGATTGCCACCCTTGCGCTATTTTGCCCGATTGACGGTTCACTGTTGATTACTTTGCTTGCGTTATGTCCACAAGAACTATGTTCGACGGAAGATTCGCTACGTCTGCCGGTGAGTTGCAGGAACGATTTCACCAATGAGGCTTATCTCATGGACGCCGAATGATCTGATCAACTCCGGATCTCAGCTTCATGGAAGAACCGTTCCAGTAACCACCCTCAACCTACTCCCCTTAGGGCATATACTCCGGCTATGGTCGTTCTAAGCGCGATGTTCCTCGCTGCGTTGCATTCCCAAACCATAGTGAGAGATGGCAAATCCGATTGGGTCATCGTTACCGAAGGATCCCAGAGTGCCCTTCGCCATGGTGCCGAGGAGCTTCGCTCCTACATCGCCACAATGAGTGGCGCCGAACTAACGATCGGGGCCAAATCCGAGCGGGGCCAGAAAGTGCTCGTGGTTCGCCAGGATGATCGGCTCGGAGAGGAAGAGTACACCATCCGCGCGAGCCGAAACCGCATCACCATCGCCGGGGGTGGCAAGCGTGGCGCACTGTATGGATGTTACGGCTTCCTGCAGGATGTGCTCGGGTGTCGATGGTTTACGTCGAGGATCGCAAAAATCCCGAAGCAAAGCACCTTGAC
>JBBREX010000093.1:0-11486 GCA_038225245.1 Fimbriimonadales bacterium
CAACAATTTTCTTTTCCGATGCCATTTGCCTGGGCATGCGGGAAGGTGGTCGGCTGGAAACTCCAGACGGCAACAAGGATGAATGCAATCAACTGGCGAATGGGCCCGGTCACTAGGAAGCCTATTACCAACTGTACCACGGTCTCTGAGAGGATTAGCGGGGCCGACTCGTACCTCCTATCTAGGATTTCAAGATGCAAGAAAACATTCACGTCTTTGCGTTCGCCGGTAGCTTGCGAAAAGCTTCTTACAACCGGGCACTTTTGAAGGTGGCCGAGGAGGTGAAGCCTTCCAGCATCAGCCTCGAGATCTTTGAGCTGGATGACATCCCGCTCTACAACGGGGACGTCGAGGCCGCCGGATTTCCCCCTTCCGTTCTCGAGTTCAAGAAACGAATCGAGGCGGCCGATGCCGTTCTCATCGCAACTCCGGAATACAACTATTCGATCCCCGGCGTCCTCAAGAACGCCATCGACTGGGCATCACGCCCTTCAGGAAAGTCATCCTTAAACGCTAAGCCGGTGGCGATCATGGGGGCCTCCATGGGCATGCTGGGCACCGCCCGCGCTCAATATCATTTGAGGCAAGTCTTTGTGTTTAACAACATGTTCCCGCTCAACCAGCCGGAGGTCTTCGTGGGTCAATCCCATACGAAATTCGATGAGTCGGGTCGCCTGAACGACGACATCGCGCGAGGGCTGATCCAAAAGCAGCTCGAAGCCCTTCAAGCGTGGACTCTGCGATTGAGGACAAGCACGTAGGGTTCTAGCTCATTCTCGAATCCCATCGTCATTCTGAGCCCTGCGCCGTCATTCTGAGCCCGCGAAGAATCTCAGTTCCAGTCGCCTGCCCGCTCCAGAGATCCTTCACTGCGTTCAGGATGACTCGGACGTTCACCCTGAGACTGCGAGGCGAATGAGTATTCCGGTCATCCTATCAGCCATTTCGTTTGGTCGACGTAGCTCCGCCAAGTATTGGTGAACACCGGTCCTGCGGGACGAACTTGCATTTGGCTTTGCACATTGCGCGTGCCCCGTTCGACGTTGGCAGACGAGCCGGTGACCGTAACAACTAGATCCGTCGTAAAGGCCGCACGCGCGTCGGCGTTTACGAACTTTCCCTGCGCGTAGTCGTAGAGGTCGATGAGCTGACTTAGCCCCGTGATCGAGACCTTATTTTCGACCGTGACTTGGAAGGTCACAGGCGTCTGCACCGGCGATTGGGCCGGAGACGCGCAGCATGATCGGCGACTCGGTTCTCAAGGCGGTGACGCCGTTGCGCACGACGAGGTAGTTGTCATCTGAATTCAGCAGACTGGATAGGTCGCCGGATTCGAGGACGCCTCTGAACACCTGAAATGACGTCGGAGGCACGTTGACTGGAAGAACCCACATCAGTGCTTCGTAGTGTCCGAGCGTGCTGTTGAAGCCCGTGCCTACGATGTAGGTTGCTCCCTGATCGTGTGAGATGCCATATGCGTAGGAAACGGTGAAACTGGTTGATAGGAAGGCGTGCAAATCAACCCAAGAACCTGCGGTGCCGCGCCACAAGCTGGCACGTTCATGGTCACCCACAGTGGCATAGCCTACCTGCTGGCCACCTTGCACTCCAAAGGCCCGCGAACGAGCGAACCGGGTGGCCCCGGTGGGCGTAAGGTCCACCCACGATGCGGCCGTGCCGCTCCACAGGCTAGCGCGATCGATCCCGTCCACGCGGGCATAGCCCACCTGCTGCGCACCACCCAATCCGAAGGCACCCGAATTAGTAGATCTGGCGGGATTTCAGGTCCACCCACGATGCGGCTGTGCCGCGCCACAAACTGGCCCGATATTGTCCGCCCACACCGGACTCGCCTACCTGCTGGCCGCCGTCCACTCCTAAGGCGCTCGAATTCGTCGACTGGAACGGGTTCAGGTCCACCCATGAGCTGCCTGGCCCGCCCCACAGGCTGGCGTGTGCGAGGCTGCCCACAAAGGCATAACCAACACGCTGGCCGCCGCTCACGCCGAAAGCGCAGCCGTGCTTCAGGTCCACCCACGATGCGGCCGTGCCACTCCACAAGCTGGCGCGACCTTCACCGCCAATCTCGGCAACGCCTACCTGGTGGTCGCCGCTCACGCCGTTGGCGTAAGAGTCATTCGCCCCAGCCGGATTCAAGTCCACCCACGAGGCCGCGCTACCCATCCATAAGCTGGCGTGATTAACGCCGCCTACTGCGGCGTATCCCACTTGCTGGCCGCCACCCACGCCCCGAGCGACGGAGAACGTCGCCCCGGCGGGGTGGAGGTCGATAACGACCCATTGGGCATTCGCGCCGATCGGGAGCATGGAAGTTAGGACAGCCAGGGCCAACCCATGCGTGATGTGGAGAATATTTTTCATGTTTCTTCAACAGTATCACACATGAATATAGTGCGATAGATTGGCGAGGAACCGACCAACTTTCAGGCGAACAAAGCTACGGGCTACTTTGCAGGGTCTTCACCAAAGCCCGCAGCACCTTTCCCCGATGACTCACTCGATGCTTCTCCTCCGGGGATAGTTGCGCCATGGTGCAGCCCAGCTCGGGCAGGTAAAAGATGGGATCATAGCCAAAGCCACCCTCGCCACACGGCTCGGAGGCGATCGCTCCTTCACAAATTGCGCTGATCAAGAGTCGAGGGCGATCGAGCTGCTCAGGATCGGCTAATGCGATAGAACATCTAAATCGACCCTTGCGATTGTCAGGCGATACTTGCGACAAGAGTTCGAGAATGCGATGCATTTTCTGATCGAAAGGCGCGTCGGCACCGATAAAGCGTTTGCTTTTCAGACCGGGGGCGCCCCCAAGAGCCTCGATCTCAAGGCCGGCGTCGTCGGCAAGGGCCCATGACTCCGTCACCCGGGCCGCTGCCAGAGCTTTGATCGATGCGTTCTCAGCATAAGTAATGCCCGACTCTTCCGGTTCCGCGCAGCCTGGGAAATCCCGAAGAGTCAGCAGTTCGATTTCGGGCAGTAAGCTTTTAAGAATGGTCGCCATTTCGCCAGCTTTGTGCAAGTTGTGGGTGGCAATGACCAACCGAGAAAAAGGAATCACTAAAGGCCGAGCGCTTCGCGCTGAAGTTTGTTAAGCTGCTGAATGCCTTTCTTGGCGAGTGCGAGCATTCGACCCAGAGTCTCCGCCGAAAAAGGAGTCGATTCGGCGGTGCCCTGAATCTCGATGAATTTCCCCGACTCGGTCATCACCACATTCATATCCGTCTGGGCCGTGCTGTCCTCGTCGTAATTCAGATCGAGCAGCTCCTGATTCCTCACCACCCCCACGCTAATGGCGGCGAGCTGCTCGTTAAGCATGATGCGCGGGATCATTCGCTGCTGCACCATCCAGCGCATGGCGTCGTAGGTGGCCACGTAGGCCGCGGTAATCGCAGCCGTCCGGGTACCTCCATCGGCGCGGATGGCATCGCAATCTAAGGTTATCGTGCGTTCGCCCATCGACTCCATGTCGGCGACCGCCCTCATGGCGCGGCCTATAAGCCTTTGAATTTCCATCGAGCGTCCGTTTGGACTGCGCTGGTTGTCCCTTTGGTTGCGCTGCCGGCCGGAGCGGGGGAGCATCGAGTATTCGGCGGTCAACCATCCCTTCCCGGAATTCTTCAT
Organism: Fimbriimonadales bacterium; assembly: GCA_038225245.1. Lineage (GTDB taxonomy): Bacteria > Armatimonadota > Fimbriimonadia > Fimbriimonadales > Fimbriimonadaceae > JBBREX01. The sequence goes on from JBBREX010000093.1 coordinate 3,640, forward strand.
GAATGGCGGCACTCGGTCTTCGACGGTGGCGGTGACGAGCATATGAGTATCTCCCATTTTGATCAGGCACGAGCCTTCCGCGAACTTGGCGAAATTGCGTTCTAAAGTCACTGGCCGAAGCTGATCGGGTTGGCGTCCATCGCTGCGCATCAGGCAGGATTCTACCTGCGGGCCATTCTTATTCGGAGCAGGCGATCACGTCATCTACCCTCACAATCATCACAGTGCAGTTGTCGCTTCCGCCGCCCGCAAGAGCGGATCCTACTAGCTTCCAGGAGGCATCGGCGGGTGCGTTCTCGATGAGCAGGCGATGAATTTCCTGATCTGGCACGTGGTTAAGGAGACCGTCCGAACACAATAGGTACAGATCGCCGGCCAGCAAATCTTCCCAGAAACAATCGGTCTCGATATCGGCCTCGGTCCCGACCGCCCGAGTCAAAACGTGGCGATACTGATGATTCTCTGCTTCCTCGCGAGGCATTATTCCTTGCCTCACCACGTCTTCGACCCAAGTGTGGTCGGTGGTGATCTGCCGCATCTCGTCGCCCCGCACGCGATAGATTCTCGAATCTCCGACTTGGACGATGAGGGCCCGATTCTGGATCAACATCAACCCACTGAGCGTGGTGCCCATTCCCTTTCGACTCGGCACGGCGCGACCGACATCGAGCACGAAGCGATTCGCCGCTGCCACCGCCGCTTTCGCCGCCACTTCGGGATCGCCGCTGGGGTGGTGAAGGTAAACGTCGATAAATGTTTTGCAGGTCAGCTCGCTGGCAATCTGGCCGGCTGCGTGTCCGCCCATGCCGTCGCAAACTAAAAAGATCATCCCCCGCAGGGCAAGAACTCCCTCTTCTTCGGGAAGAAAGTATTCGAACTTGTCTTCGTTGTTTTCACGAACTCGGCCGAGGTCGGTCTTGCAAGCAACCGTTACCTTAGGTCGATAGGTGAGTTCTCCCGAAGCTACCAAAGCTTGGGCGCTGTACTCGGCGGTGATCTCTTCCATATCTGCGATCCCCTTTATTGTCGCAGATAATCGAACTATTCTTCCGCCCGCCCGTTCAACCGAATTCGCAGCTCCAGACTTCCCAAGCGGATGACGTCGTCCGAGCCAATTGCCGTGCGCATGTTGGGAGCGAGCTTCGCTTCGTTAAGCATCGTGCCGTTTGTACTACCGATATCCATCAAGTAAACGCTATTTCCGTCGAGCTCGATGATCCCATGCTTGCCTGAAACATAGGGATCGACGATGCTTATGTCGTTTTCCGCTTTTCTGCCGAATGAATTGATTCCGGGATGCAGGGCCCATTCCATTTCGGGTCCTACGAGAAACGCGGGGGCATCGCTGGTGGTGGGAGGAGCAGAGATCGCCGCCGTACGGCCGCTCAAACCCATTTGGGTTTTCGCCGATTCTCCGGGCATACTAAATACGAGCTCATAGCCGCCTAACGAAACCTTGTCTCCCGAGGCAAGAGCTCGCTTTTCTCCAGGGTCGAGCGCCTCATCGTTAACCTTGGTGCCGTTGGTGCTTCCGAGGTCTTCGACGGAAACGACGCCGTCTTGAGAATGCACCTCGGCGTGTCGGCGGCTAATCCGTGAGTCTTCGATCACGATGTCGGCCTGGCGTCCCACGGCAACCGTTCCCGGTCGCAAAGGATGCTCCCGTCCCGCCGAATCGACCAGGCATGGGAGCTGAACCGCAGGAGCGCCGAACGCATCGCCGGGCAAAGCTCGATCAAAAATTAGGCCGCATTCAACGCAAAACATCACTCCAACCGGATTGAATTGCTTGCAAACCGGACATTGCACGGGCTTGATGGTTTGCGTCGCGTTCAAGGTCGGAGCCGCGCCCATAACCGTCTTGTTAGGGTCCAGCGTGGGCGGCGCACCGAGTTGGGTTTTATTTGGATCCATCTGTTTATTGGTATGGCTTACGGGTTAAATTACTCATTTTCCGTAAGCGACGCTTTCACCATCTCGCTGCTTCGATTCAGATTGAGTTTTAACGCCCTTTGCCGCATCGATGTCGCGTTTGATGATACCGTCCTCGCCCGATTCGGATCGAACTAAAACTGTTTTCGACTCCCCACACCCAGCTAGAATCGTTGCGCCAAGAATTAAGCACCCAAGAAAACGTAGGAATTGCATGGGATACTTATTCCATACCTCCACTGTTAGGTAGAAGCTCAGGGTTAGCGTGCGAAGCGATCCGTTGCGATCGAAATGTTCACCACAGGACGGTAATAAGTTGTCCGCCTCATGCTGAAACCGCGATAATTCTCGGTTTCGAATATCTTTCGAACGAGAAAGCTTTTTTTATCGATGCAGATGGTCATCTCGAACGGTTTGAGAACACTACCTCCCGTTCCGTATAAGGTGTAACATTGCCGACCCTCTACGCTTTGCTCACCCAATAGCTTGACTCGCCGAAACGTGCCCAGCCGTCCATTCTTAATCTTTCCGGGCAATAGCCAATCGGGCAGAGTTACGCATGCTTGGCTCGTCATGCCGCCCAACGCGGTAAGGGCGGACCCAATCGAGCCGAATTGGATCGTCCGAGAATCCTCAGACCACCAAGATCTGGCGGTATTGCCGTCAGTCCAGACGATAATGCGCTCCGCAGTTTCAAAGGACCCTGAATTGCTCTCGAACCGAAGCAAGCCGGGCTTCCGACAAAGCGTAGAGAACCGTTTGAGAACGGACTCCGAGGTGTGCGCATTAACCAAGAAACAGGCCGATACTTCTCCGCTATCGGCATATGACGAGCATCGGCCATAGAGGACCTTTGTGTTGCCCAATATCTCCATCGCGGTAAGAGGCTTAACGCTGGAGAGGACAGCAAGGACAAGGGAGGCAAGCATCAGCTTAATTTTCGGCCCTCGGACAATCGAATCTTAGGCACTTGGTCGACATCCGAAAGAATCCGTCCTCGCGTCCACATTGGAATGCATAGGTCCCTTATTTTGCACGAATCTTGGAAGTTTCCGCAAACCTCTAGGACTTTCCGATTTGGGTAAGTTCCCTAAGTATTTCTGGAGGCTCGTCCTGTCACAAATCAGCTCTTGGTCGAAGGTTGTCCTAAAATGTGTGGAAACGTTTGCCTTGTTTAGATCTCTACAGACGGAAACGTGGCAAACATCTGGTGCGATTCAGGCAAGGTGCTCAGGCTAACATACTCACAAGCAGCGCCAAATTCTTCCCACATTCGAAGGACGGCCGGATTAGTGTGAGCTTTGCCGATTGCTTCTTCCGAAACCCATTCAAACACCTCGAGATGGGTTCCATCTTCCGCTCGCATGACGATGGATTCTCGTTCGGTGGCGAGCCCCTCTTTGCGTAAAGTATCTAGATGTCCTTTAAGACATTCACGCAGAGCATTCTCCTTGCCTTCATGAGGCCGATAAGCTGCAATCACGATAACACCCATGCTTGCATTATATGCACATTGACGAGAATGCCAGGGCTATGGCGGAGATCGTATAATGTTTCTGATGCTCGGACCCTGCCCATACGCAATAGCAATGCTCTCGGTGCCTGCCGTAAGGTGGGTTACCCGTGCCGAGCTTTTGCCAGGCCTCGTTCGATCGAGGAAAATGATCGAGCGAGACTTTCATCGAGATCTATCGTTGGACCGGCTTGCTCAGATCGCAGAGACTTCGCCGTACCATTTTCAGCGACTTTTCAAGGTGACGTTCGGTGAGTCTCCTCGAACTCTTCAAACCCGTCTTAGGTTCGAACATGCCTATTCGAGTTTACAGAAAGGAGCTTCGGTTACCGATGCATGCTTTAGGTCTGGATTCTCGAGCTTAGCGAGTTTCAGCCGGAACTTCAAGCATCGATTTGGTGTGCCGCCTTCAAAGCTGGCCTGAATTTAGCAAGAGCGGATAAATCTCGATTCATTCGATTGGCTAGACTCTAACCATGGCCCAACATAATGTCTGTCATGTCGAATTCGCCGTAAGCGATTTAAAGCGCTCGCAAGATTTTTACGGTGGCCTATTTAACTGGACGTTCAGATCGTTCGGTTCGGAAATGGTCGTTTTTGGCCTGGGAGATCAACATATCGGCGGCCTTTCCAAAGCTCAAACCATCTCGCCGGGCGATTCGCCCTCCGTCTGGTTTCGAGTGGAAGAAATTGATCCTTACCTGGCGAAAGCGTCAAGGCTCGGGGGTGGGATTCGGACGGAAAAAAAAGAGGTCCCGGGTGTAGGGTGGAGCGCTTGTTTACTTGACCCGGACAATAATCCCGTTGGAATCGTGCAATTCACGGCAGACCAATGAGTCAATCGAACTCTATCGAATGATAAGCGGATCGGAGATTTTAGCGAATACTCCGAGTTTTTCGAACAGATCGCAGAGCCGAGAAGCATAATCCGCGGCCGCCGCTTCGGATCCGAAACGACATGAGAACCCAACGGGCGGAGCCGTCCCTTGTTCGACTCTGCTCAATACTATGCCGCAGGTCAGATAGCCCAATCCATCGCCCTGGATTCGGACAGTTAGATCAAGTTTTTCCTTTGCAACCAAGAATTCGTCGACCAACTCGGCCATGGTTCCAGGTGCATCGATCCGCGCCACGCCCAAATTAGCGGGCAGATTTCGCAATTCTGTGAGGGTTAAGTTTTGGTAAATATTTGCCACATATGCCATCTTCATCGTTGCCCCATTTGCAACTCCCGCCAACCATACGCGCAATTGGCACCGCTCAGTTCCCAGCAGATTTCCCATCTCAACTAAGCAATGGGCGGACCCAATGCACTCATGAGCCGCATAACGCAATAGGTGCCGATTCCCGCATAGATCGCCAGGCTAAGTTCCTCGAAAAGAGCGGTATGGCCGCCAAAAGTAACGATAACGTTAAGGCCATTCAAAACGATTCCGAGAATAAATGCCCACCGACGAGTTTGCATGATCCCAAATGCGACCACAAAATTACCCACCGCGAGCAGGATCATGGTAAGGGATAGCCCAAGCATTGCGCCACTTATGACATTCGCTTCGTTCGGAGACAAATCGTTTGGCCCGGATCCAACCGCATGCTGGGCGAAAGCGGCCAGCCCCACGAGCGGCAATACCTGCAACACAATGTATAGAAAATTTACGATAAGAATGACTATTCCCACGTTGCGATCCAGCTGGTCCGTAGCAGGTGCTGGCGAGGGCTTTTGGTAAATCAACGTTCAAATCTCGGTTTGTCGCAAGGGTTTTAATTCGGCGGAGGACCAGACTCCGTTTCGCCAATTAGAAAAATCATAAATCCTGCCGTGCAGATATCAAAAATGGCACTGAGCATGAATAAGATTGCGATTGGACCTACAACTAGCGATCCCAGCAATGATCCTGCCAGCGACAATAGGCTAAGAGCTATGTCGACAAAGCAAAAGACATTTACGATTCCCCGAACCGCCTCGACGCGCAACAAAAGGCCCAATCCGATCAATCCTGTGACGGCGCCTAGAACGACAGAAACGAGGCTCGTATGGCGGCCTCCCCCTGAATCTGGGATGACCGCCATCCCGCGCATGAGGCTTAGCGAGCCACTCAGCATCCACCAGACTGCGATTCCGTAATAAGCAGGCCAAACCCACCTCGGTTCACTCGACGATCTGGGCACCACTCTCGTCGGCATCACCGGGCGCACAATCTTCGACGTATCGGCACCGCAAAACTGACACCTCTGTACATGGTCAGGCAGGCTACGCGCACATTGGGGACACTGGATCACAGTATGGCAATTTTAGCCCAAAAAGCCCATGCTTACGGGTAAAACGGTTCCATGGAACGAAGACCACCGAAAAGTTTGGAAAAGCGCGGGCGATTTGTTGTCTTGGGAAAAACTGCCTGGATAATGGCAGCGGTGTCTGCGATCGCGATCGGCTGTAAGTCGAGCAATGGAGACGACTCATCCCAAAATATGGAAACGAGCAAAACCAAGCAGCTAACTTTCGCACAGGTTCAACCATTGATCATGGCTAAGTGCGGAAAGTGTCACGGCGAAAATGGCAAAGCTGGAATCGACCTTCGGACCTATGAAACACTCATGAAAGGCGGAGACGAGGGTCCCATCGTTAAGCCCGGAGACCCCGATGGCAGCGTCATGATCCAAGCCTTGCATGGAACTCACGGAAAGAAGCAGATGCCTATGAAACAGCCGCCTCTTGCTCCGAACGAAACCAAGCAAATCGAAGACTGGATCAAAGCTGGGGCCAAGGCTTAGTCAACCGAAACCAGCAAAGCAGCATTGTACGCCGAACGAATGTCTCCCGTGACACTGTCTATTTAATCACGCCGTCCGAGCGAGGATTACCCTCGTGGTCTTCGCTCCGGACGGCCCCTAGAGCTATAACCCTAAGCCACGCAACCAGAACAAAGTGGCCGACTTTATCTTGTCTCCATAGCTGGTTGAGTCAACTTCTTTGTAGATGTAGCCGCTCGCGCCTTGCTCATAGGCGACTCGTACATCGCCGGGATCATCCGAGTTGCTCACCATGACGACGGGAACGCGGCTTATCTTCTTGTGATTGCGAATCCACTGAAGGATTTGATGTCCACTTTTTCCTGGGAGCTTAATGTCGAGCAGCACTAAATCAGGCTTACCATCGGAAAGGACGGCTTGAGCATCGGACCCGGTTCTTGCAACCTGGACGTACTGCTCGAGTCCAAGCGACCGTAGGGCTCCGAGCGTGACGACCTCGTCGATATGATCGTCCTCGACCACTACGATACTTACCCTCTGCGAGCTCATCTGATTCCGAAGTTCCATGACCCCAAGATACCGTCCTTGTAAACCGTAACAAAGCCGACTCTAACGCTAGTATCCCATCAATAATACTTCAGCTGGTAGGCGTCATTTTGAACGACGCCGCGATCCGGAGGCGAGGTCTGTGGTACACACGTATCGATATGCCAAAAATAGGGCCGGGAATGATGCTCATTTCGATGGCTACAATCTTAATGGCGGATGGCTGTGCGAAAGGAATCGCCATGCCAGGTGGCGTTGCAGTTCCGACCATCGAGGACCTTCAAGTTGCGGCAGGTCAACGAAAAGTGAGCTGGCCCCCGCAGCGTATGATATTGCTAGCTTTTAAATCAGAGCGACGACTTGAGGTGTGGGTTGCCAACGGCTCCGGCCGCTATCGACACATCGCAACCTATCCGATTACCGCCGCGAGCGGGACCCTCGGTCCAAAACACCGCGAGGGCGATAGACAGGTGCCTGAAGGAATCTACGCTCTTCCCGAACTCAACCCGAGGAGCCATTTTCACCGCTCGCTGCGAGTGGGTTATCCGAATGCCGAAGACCGCAAAGTGCTTAGAGCCCCGATGGGGACCGACATCTTCATCCACGGAGGGGCCGCTTCGATCGGATGCATTGCCATCGGCGATCAAGCGATCGACGCTGTTTTCGATCTCGCCAAGCTCGTAAAGCCACGCGAGCGACAGGTCCTTATCTTTCCCGTCGACTTTCGGAAGAAGCCCCACTTCGCGCTTCCCGGAGCCGAACCGTGGCTCCGGGAAAGATATGCCTCGCTGAAGCGTGAGCTTCAGCAATTCCACGACTAATGGCTTAGTTGCCCAGTAGCTTCTTGATTACCGGGTCGAGGCCTTCCGGCTCCATGATATTGGCCAATTTGCCGTTCTTGTCGATCACGAATACGCATGGTATCGAGTTGATGCCCCAGGATGTGGAGAATTCGCTCGACCAAAAATTGCCCTGATAGTACTGCGGCCAAGAAACCTCGTTCTTCGCGACGAAATCCTTGAGCGCTTTAAGTCCGCCTTTATCCTCTGGCTGGTCGAGGCTCACGCCCAAAATTTCTAAACCTTTACCGTGGAGGTCTGCATAT
>JBBREX010000094.1:0-11263 GCA_038225245.1 Fimbriimonadales bacterium
TGCAGGTCACGCCCGTGAAATTGATGAGTAAAGGCCGTCTGGTGGCCTTAGCCTGGGCAAGCGCGGGCTCATACGCAGGCTGCCACTGAATCAATTGGGTCAGCATCGAGTCAGTACGTCCTGGATAAGGATCAGGGGGGAGAAATGCGCTTAAATCCTTTAAGGGCGCTCCCTGAATCGCGGCCAGGCAGTAACCTCCAGCCCCCAAGGACGCTATCGCGAAGAGCTTTCTCAAAATACCGACCTTTGGTACTTTCGCATCGTGGGCCAGGAGAATCCACCCCAGCAAGTAGAGGCCCGCGATTAACATGATGCAAGCCCAAAGAGCAAGAAAGACGGGTCGCGTCAGCAACCCTAGCTGAAAAGTCAAATCCGCATTCGAGAGGAATTTGAGAGCGGCGGCAAGTTCGAGAAAGCCCATGAATACTTTCACCGTGGCAAGCCACGAGCCTGACTTCGGCAACTTTCCAAGGTACTGTGGAAAGAGGGCAAGCATAAAGAACGGCAAGCTGAAGGCGGTGCTGAAAGCGACCATTCCCAGTACCGGATAAAGAATGCTGCCCGAAGCGGCCGAAACCAGCAAAGTGCCGACAAAAGGAACGGTGCAAGTGAATGAGGTTAGGGTGAATGTCAATCCCATCAGCATGGCCCCGATTAAATTTCCGCGTCCCGTTTGGCTCCCAAAGCGGTTGACGAAAGTGGCGGGAAGGGCAAGGTCGAATAAGCCGAACAGATTCGCGGCAAGCACGATGAACAGCGCGGCCAAACCGAGGTTAACATATGAATTCGTGGCGAGCTTCTGGATCCCGCTCGCTCCGAAGATAAGCGTTACGATCAGCCCGAGGGCAGTGAAGGTAGCGATTATGCCGAGGCAATATGCCGCCGCGCCGCCATATTGGGTTCTCTTTTCTTCCTGATTTTGCTTGGTGAAATAGCTAACCGTGATCGGGATCATCGGGAACACGCATGGCGTGAGCAAAGCCAAGAGCCCGGCCGTGAACGACAGCCAGAGGAATGCGATAATGCCGCCGCGTCGAGCGTCACCGAGTTTCTTGATGAAAGGATCGCTGGTACCGCTGGCCGCGCCCACGTTTTTGGCCCCTTTCTGCTTGGGCGAATGTGGCTGCTTAGGCACCGAGGTCACGCTTGCCAGATGGTCCGTTCTTGCCACTCCCGAGCTTACTTTAGCTTCCAACTTGACCTCGCTCGTGTCGGGCAACGCGCAGGTTCTTTCGTTACAGGCCTGTGAAGTGGCCTTTACGATAACTGAAATGGCTCCCACTGCGCTCGTGGCCAACTTGATTGGCAGCGCAAAGGTGATTGAGCCCTCATGTAGGCCGACTTCGATTCCGAAATTAGGATCTAATTTACGCTCTGCGGGAGGCTCGATTGCCGTTCCATTCACTGATATCGCCTTGTTAGCGATGAGCTCGAATTTCGTGCCTATCGGACCATTTTTTTGGCCGATCGAATAAATATGCCAACCCGAATCGACCTTGGCGGTTAGAAGAATTTGGGCGGACTCCCCCGCTCGAGCATCTTTGGGCTCAATGGATGCCGACCAATGAGTCATTTTCGCCTGCGCCACACTTGCGGCAGTGACGCCAAATGCAAGCATGGCGAGAAATAACGTGCGAAGATGATTCATGGAAGGGTCTTTATCAGACTAAACTACCCTACCGGTTCAACCGTTCCGATTCCGACGCTGCTTTAGGTCTCTCGAATCGACCTTCTCGCCTTAAAATTGCGTCTAGGCTATGTACGTTCTAATTGTATCGAGAAAAGGTGAACCGATGAACAAAACTCAACTAAGACTTATCGTTTTTGCGGCGATTGCATTCGCCACACCGCTCATGGCGCAACGAATCATGGTGACGGTCGACGGCGATCCAGTCCAATTCACCGATACCGGCCCACGAATGATAGGTGGCCGGGTCTTGGTCCCTTTGCGAGGTGTTTTTGAGCAAATGGGGGCTACCGTGGATTGGAACGATGCCAGCCAAACCGTAATCGCCCATAACGCATCGACCGATCTCAAGCTCCATATTGGCGATCGAAGAGCTATCGTGAACGGCAATGAGATGATGCTCGATGTTCCCGCGATGATGGTAGGCGGGCGAACGATGGTACCGCTGCGATTTGTGAGTGAAGCCCTCGGCGCAGAGGTGCGATGGTTTGCCGCGAAGCGCCTCGTCGCCATTACTTCGGATACCCGAGCCTTTAGCGGAACCGGCAGCAGCTCGGGCCGAAGTGAAATGAGAGCGCGCCGTACGCTCCCGTCGAATACGGTGATTCCGGTCAGTCTCGATGAACGCCTCACCTCCAGCGACTCGAAAGCTCGAGACACGTTCAGCACCACGATCAAAACAGCCGACGGAGGCGATTACGGACCATTGCCAAGCGGAACCAAAGTGGAAGGGCACGTAGTCACCGCTCGCCCTCGAAAAGGAAGCGATCCGGGAATATTGTCCCTCGACTTCGATCGCGTGAAGCTCCCGGACGGGCGAGTAATCACCATCGACGGCTCGCTTATCGGGTTGAACGACAAAAAGCTCGAGCGGCGATCGAATGGCACGCTCGTGGCCAAAGGCGGAAGCGGGAAGGACGAGCGTCTAGTTTATGCCGGATACGGAGCAGGGGCGGGCTTGCTCATCTCAGTGATAACAGGTGGCCGGCACAGCCTCGAGACGACAATTCTCGGCGGAGTTCTTGGCTATATCGCTGGTACTGTTAAGAATCAGCAAGACCAGGCGAAGGACGTTACACTGGAGCCGGGAACCGAGTTTGGCGTCTTGCTGCGTCGAGACCTGAACTTCACGGCGGCACGAGGCAATCGCTGATCGCCTCTATCTAGAGCCTCCTCGAATCAGCGGGGAGGCTCTAGTTTTTTGTGGCCAAACTGCGCGCTACCTAGTTCTCCAAAAAAAGTCGTAACCGAAGACTCCGCCACCACTTCCCTTCACCTCCAAGCCTGGAACTCCGCCGCACGCGGTGGTGAATCCTTCGGGCACAATGAAGGATCCGGCTCCCTTGCCCCCTGCGTCGGTATCGATCGTGGTGACGCGGGCACCGTTGAGAAAGATAGTCACGGTCGTGTTCGCAGGGAAATACGAGATGGTGACGGCAACACTTGTTCCCGCTGCTCCACAGACGGGCTTGACCGTTAGCTTTCCTTTTGCGTGCGCCCAGCCCGCGATGGGTAACGTAAATAAGAGGGCGCCTATGACCAAGACTGCCGATAAAAGCCCGAGTTGAAACGATTTCATGTTTTCCTCCTCGATTCAACAGAGAATCAGAAATCCATCCTACCAGAGTAGGACAACTCTTCAAGGCTATATGATGCCTCCGATTGCCTCAGCATCGCTAACCTTCAGCTCTTAGGGCAAAATCGAGTTTCCACAGGACGCACCGGACAAGTGACTTTCAGTAATTAGGGCGTCTCTACGGCACGGCAGTCCAAGAGATTAGGTCCAGGTAAGCGCGCCACGTGTTGCTGAAAACGGGGCCCTCGGGACGGAAGCGGAGGCGGGCGCGGATTGAGTTCGAGCCTGTTTCGATGAAGCGGCCCGGGATCAGTGACTGGGCCGCGGTTTCGGTGTCTGTAAGCGATGCCGGCCGGGAATCCAGCTCTTCGTAGCCTGCGGCGGCGAAATCGTAGAAGTCAATGCGCTGCCGAAGCCCGGTGATCGAGACGTGGGCCTCGGCCGTGAACTTCAGCGCCGACAACGTAGCGTTGGGAGAGGTTCCGTCGAAAATCACCGCGATCGGCGATTCGGTTGGCAGCGCGGTGATGCCGTTTCTGACGACTAGGTATTGATCGTCACTCTGCCTCATCTCGGCAAGACCGCCGCCTTCCCGCACCCCACGATATACGCTGAACGCAGTTGGGTCAACCCTGATTTGTCCCTCCGGATCGCGGATAATCATCAGGGTCGTGTCCAGCCGTGAACACGCGATGCGCCGGCCGTCTTGCGACCAAGCGACGCCGACTGAGCCATTACCGACATCCTGGGTGTAGGTTTGTAGCGCCGTGCCGTCGCTCACTCGCAAAATCCTGAGCCAATACGGTCCACCCGCGCCGGCTTCCGATGCGATCACGCGGGCACTATCGGGCGAGAATGCCGTCGCGTAGATCAGATCGGTGTGGCCTGGCAGCGTCCGTAGCAACGAACCATTCGAGCCGTCGAGAAGATAAATATCCCGGCCGTTTCCGGCTGCTACGACATTCCCATTCGGCGAGTACGACACACCGCGCGCAGAAAACGTGAGGGTATTGAGCAGCGTGCCGTCAATGCGCCAAAACCGTAAGCCATCGTCGCCTGCGGAGAGGATAGTCTGGCTGTCCGGGCTCACGACGATTTCGCGAATTGGCATGTTCGTGCTCGCGAAAGTGCGAAGGAGCGTGTAGGTAGCGGCGTCCCAGATCTTGACAACGCATTCGCGAGCCCCAAGTTCGGGGATATAGAAGCCGCCGCCGGTGACGATGTAGCGCCCATCCCGGCTGAACGCAGCATCGTTGATATCGTAGGTTTGGGTGAGAGTCGCGACGACGCCACCATCCGTAGAGCGCCGCACCTGCACTTGGTTCGAGTTGACGAGCGGGATATAAAGCGAGTCGTCGGCGGAAACCGCGATCTCGCTGCTCGGCGAGATCGTTGGAAGGGTCCTGAGCTGCGTGCCGTCTCGCGCGTCGTAGATGGGGAAGCTATTCACATTGCTGGTCGGCACCCAGAGTTGCTGTCCGCCACCTGTAAACACTGGCTGGCGCCTACTTAGGCCCGGCCCGAACAAGCGCACAAGCTGCCCATTGGCGACCTGCCAAACGCGGATGTCCGAGCTGCAGACAATGAGCTGAGCGTTGTCCGGAGTAAAGGTCAGTGCCTTCACCCAATTCGAATGCGCAGGCAGAGTTTGTAACAGCGCGCCGGTATTCGCATTCCAGATGCGTGCATTCATCTCGCTGCCACCTGTGCCGGAGGCGACGAATTGGTTGTTGGCCGAGAAAGCCACGCTGAAGACCGGCCCGACGTGCCCACTCAAAGTATGCAGCAGCGCCCCGGTCTGGACCGAGAAAAGCTGAACGTTGTAGCGATAACCGTTTGCTGAGGCAAGGATATTGCCATCCGCCGAGAGCGCGAGCTGCGGCAGATAATTCGCGTCGGGGCTGATAGACCGGGTCTGCACGCCGTCGCCGGCGCGATAGAAACTTATGCCGACGTTGGTGTTCTCACCGCCACCGGCGATGATTTCCGCGCCATTGCGCGTGTAGAACACCGAATTCGGACTAAGAAAGCTTGTCGGAGTGCTCCAGACCAAACCGCCGGTATTGGAATTCCAGACGCGAATATTTCGATCCAAACTTGAGGTGGCGAGCCGTGTGCCATCCGGCGACCAGGCTATGCTCGTGATGTGGTACGGATCGGGAATATCGAGTTCCTCGGTTCCGTCCAATCGCCAAATCTTGAGGTGAAAATCCCAACCGGCAGTGGCGATGCGCGTCCCGTCTGGCGAATAGCGCGCCTCGCGAATCGCGCCGGTGTGCCCGCTCAGAGTCCACAGTAGCCTGCCTGCCGCCGGGTCCCAGAACTTTAGGGTGCGATCGTCGTTTCCGGTAAGGAGCGTCATTTGGTCCGGTGCGAAGATCGTGCTGTTGACGATGGATATGCCGCCGATCTGCCAGGCAATGTCCGGCCTCGACTGGGCAGTGGCGATGCTGGTGACGCCTAAATACAGAGCTATCGCAAAAAGACGCATCGTTTTCTCTCGAAGTCAGGATTCTCTCTGTACTAAAGTATACAAGCTAGACCAGATGATCTTGATCCATTTGAACGCGTACCTCCGTTCGCCGCATCACCTCATTGGCGGAGGCGCGGAGACCAAATCTTGACGGTTTTCATCAACTACCTTTCGGAGCACGCCAATGCCTCAAGCCACTTCGAACCTCCAGCTATCGCTTGTCTAGCCAACAACTTGAGATTTTTGACGGTAGGAGGTCGATATGAGACGTGGCGTCCAATTGCAACAATCGGATAGCGGGAGCCCTAGACATTCTTGGACAACCCTTTACGGCTTGGCACTTTCGGGCTTGTCCGGTGAGGGCACGGCCGGTTTATCGCCCACCGTTCCAGGTGTTTTCTCAGCCAATTTCTCCGCATTCGCCTTTTCTTCTTCCGCGGAGAGCTCACGCTCGAAAGTTCGCTTCCCTTCCTCTAAACCTCTCTGAAGCTCGCCGACGCCTTTGCCGACTCCGCGCATCAATTGGGGGATTTTTGTGCCGCCAAACAGCAACAAGATGACCACGAGGATGATGAGCCATTCACCACCAGCGGGAATTCCAAAAGCTAAATATCGATCCATAAGTATCGGCCCCGATCCTAGTATACGCTCTTAGACGTGGCGGCGAGGCTTAAGGCTCAATCGGATAGCTAGTCGTCGCCTAAGTCGTTGAATCCGCCTCCATCACGGCGAAAGTTGCTTTTTCCCTTGAGGGGGATTCTCATCCAATTGCGGCTGTGGCCAAAAATGCGGGGCGCGCCCGATTTCGGAAGCTCACGCAGCGGCTCGGCGGCGTTGGATCGCGGAGCCTCGATTTCGAACAGAACAACCGTCTCGTACTGATCTTTAACGTCGTCTAGTTTTTTGCCGGAGAACGCTGAATTATAAGCAATGCCGGTTTGGCTGGTCTCATCTTTGCGACAACCCCATAAGCCCTCGGCGGGGATTCTTGTGAACTTAAAGGGATTTTCTTTTTGAGAAAACTTTCGATCTCGAGTTTTCAGATAGTAAGGGCGAACATCGTCCTGCCAGGTTTTCGCATCGGGAAGCTTGTCGCCGTGGTCGTGGGCATACATCACGATGGCGTCCCGGATATCTTCGAAAGCCACCCCACATTGCATTGCCGGTACAAGATCGCGTTTCAGCGCCTTGAAGGTATTCCAGAAGAAATACGCGCCCACGCCGAGCAGTCCGCAGCACGGAATTCCGATCACCGCGAAGACGATCAGGAACGTCTTGGATGAACTGCGCTTTTGACCTTCGGATGACTTAAATGGAGGCGGTGCAGTGCTCATGCTTTGCGATTGTACGCTTTTAAGGTTAACTTGGTTGCATGGCTAAGCGCGACATTCCGAGCGTGGACGCGCTAATGCGCCATTCCGAACTAGCGAAGTTTCCTCCTGGCGTTAGGAAAAATGCATCTCGAGCGGCAACGTTACTCTTGCGCGGCGATCTTTCGGAACGTGGAGTTCTTGCCCATGAACTTGCAGTGCGAGAAGCGGAACGCCTGATGGAACACACCCTCAGGTCTGTTCTTAACATGAGCGGGGTCATTTTGCACACCGGCTTAGGTCGTGCCCGATTGGCAAAAAGCGCAGTCGAAAACGTGTCGATGATCGCCGGATCGTACTCGTCGTTGGAGCTTGGCCTCGAAGAGGGCAAGCGGGGGGATCGACAGAGCCACGTGTCGGAGCTTCTTGGACACCTCACAGGATGCGAAGATGCGATCGTTGTCAATAATTGCGCATCGGCGGTTTTCTTGTCTCTTTCCGCGCTATGCTCCGGGAAACAGGTCGTGATATCTCGAGGCCAGCTCGTGGAAATTGGTGGCTCGTTCCGTATGCCGGACATTGTCGCCCAGAGTGGATGCGCGCTCAAAGAGGTCGGCTGCACGAACAAGACCAGACTTTCGGACTATGAACAGGCGTTAGGACCGGATACGGGCGCTTTCCTAAGATGCCATCCCAGCAACTTTAAAATCGTGGGGTTTGTTGAGGAGCCCGAAGTTGATGACTTAGCGAAATTGGCCCACCATGCGGGGATTCTCCTCATCGATGACATGGGCAGTGGGTGCCTGCTGGATACGTCTCGGTTCGGATTGCCCCGTGCGCCAACCTTGCAGGAGGCGATAACCAGCGGTGCCGACGTCGTTCTTGCGAGCGGCGACAAGCTTCTGGGCGGTCCGCAGGCAGGCTTGATCTTAGGCAGGAGCGAGTGCATCCATGCCATGAAGTCCCATCCTTTGGCACGAGCATTGCGAATCGATAAGCTGAGCTTGGCCGCTCTGGAATCAACTTTGCGGCTATATCTTGAGGGGCGCGAGCAGGAGATCCCAATATGGCAGGCGCTGGCCCGACCGTTGGATCAAGTCAAGCGGACCTGCCAAAGATTGGCCAGAGCTTATCCAGGCCCAACCACCATTGAACAAAGCCTGACCGAGATCGGGGCGGGCTCGCTGCCCGGTACCGGAGCGCCAACCTGGAGATTGGGACTCCATGCTGCGAATCTCGACGACACAGCGCGTCGGCTGCGCACGGGCTCCCCCGCCATCGTAGGCCGAATTCAAGACGGCAAGCTGTGGCTCGATCCTCGAACCCTTGACCTTAGCGAAGTGGCGAGCGCGGAGCAAGCCCTTCGCTGCCTTGATTGAGACATGAATGAGCAAGCGAGAGGGCTATTGGATCGGTTGCGCAATCGAGAATCTGCGGATCCTGGATGCGTGCGCCGTGCGGAACGGCTCTCTGTAATTGCTTGTGCGGCCGCGGAGCGGCTAGGTTACGGCTTCGAAGAGCTTACGGAGTTACGGTTGGCCGCGTTGCAGTTCCTGCTAGGCGAATTAACGGGCGACAAGCCTAAGAGTTTCATCGTGAAGGCCGCCCGATGCCTCGATGTTTTCCAATCGGGCAAATGGCCGGCTGCGCAAAAGTTGGCTGAAGAACAAGCAATTCTAGACGAAGATCCAGAATGGGCCGCGCTAGCCGGCATCTGGGATGTCGTTTTTCCCTTGTAACGTTGGCAAATGGGCAGCGATGGTATTCTCGGTGCTCCGATGATGACCTTCCAGGACTTGATATTCCGCCTCAACGAGTACTGGTCGGCTCGAGGCTGCGCGATTTTGCAACCGTACGATTTGGAAGTAGGGGCAGGCACGATGCACCCGGCGACGACCCTACGCTCGCTTGGGCCGAAGCCTTGGAATGTAGCCTACGTGCAGCCAAGTCGCCGTCCTGCCGATGGCCGGTATACGCGAAATCCCATGCGCAGCCAACGCTACTACCAATACCAAGTCGTGATGAAACCCAGCCCGGAGGACATTGTCGATCTATACTTAGGCTCCCTTGACGCGCTCGGGTTCGATACGAAGAAGAACGACGTGCGCCTGGTGGAAGACGACTGGGAATCCCAGGCCGCAGGGGCAAGCGGGGTTGGCTGGGAGGTGTGGCTCAACGGAGCGGAAATTTCACAATTCACGTTTTTCCAACAAATGGGAGGCATCGAATGCGATCCGGTTAGCGCCGAAATTACATACGGCCCCGAGCGATTGTGTTTGATGCTGGACCAGGGCGCATCTTTTTGGAGTGATTTGATGTGGAACGAGACGCTTTCGTATCGAGATTGCGAATGGGAGCTTGAAATGCAGAACTGCGTTTATAACTTCGAGATAGCCTCGACCGAAATGCTGTATTCCATGTTCGATAGCTACGAGGCGGAATCGAAGCGTGTCGTCGAAACTCCTGTCTATTGGGATAGCGCCCAGCAAATTCTCACGTCCGAACCGGGCGAGCATCGCGAGGCGCGAAAGTCGGAAGCGCTCGTCTACCCCGCTCTCGACCTGGCCTTGAAGTGCTCGCACACGTTCAATTTGCTCGATGCGCGGGGGGCGATTAGCGTCACCGAGAGGGCCGTTTTTATAAACCGAATCCGGGCGCGCATCCGCGCGTGCTGCCTCAAGTATGTGGCTCAATTCGAGGAAAGTCCGGCGGTTATAGCCTAGTCACGTTTTTCGCGGAAGCATCGTGTCGGCGTCTGCAATCATGTAGGCGGCAACCGCGCTGTTCGTAGCCGATTGAACGAGGTATTCGGGAATCGTTTCTTCGACTCGGTCGTATTGCGTATGCCAGACGTGCATGTAGTTTTGTTTGCCTGTCTCATACCATTCGAGTCCGGGTACGCCAACGGCGTTGAACGACGCGTGATCGCTGCCCCCGCCTCCCGAAATCGATGTCACGACGTCCAACTTCATTGGCATCGTCGGAAAAGCAGCGTTCATAGTGGCAACGAGAGGATCGAAAACAGGCTTCCAATCAGCCAAAATGGCCATACCGCCTTCGTAATTCGAACCCCCGTCGTCGTTCAGAACCGCACTAATTTTCGGCAGCTCATCCTTATGCAACTGAACATAGCCCTTCGATCCCAAAAGGCCCTGCTCTTCCCCGCTCCACAGGCACAGGCGAATGGTGCGCTTTGGTTTTGCTCCGATCGCCGAAAGAATTCGCATCGCTTCCATCATGACCATCGAGCCTGTCCCGTTGTCACTGGCGCCCTGGCTGCCTGGACCATTCCAACTGTCGAAATGGGCGCTTAGGATCACCATCTCGTCCGGAAACTCGGTTCCCCGAAGGTCGGCAACCACGTTGTATACAGGCACCGGCCCGCGCTTGAAATGATTCTCGATATCGAACTGCAAAACAACGTTGCGGTTCTTTTCCAGGCTGTAGATAATGGAATCGTGATCACGCTTATTCAAAGTCACCAACACGTGGTTCGGCAAGTGATCATTATCGATGCCTGCCCAAGAGCCGTGAGTCCATACGAGGTCTTTGTCGTTGGTTCCATAAACCCTGCCGGCAATTCCCGCCGCATCCTCCGCTGCCTCCAAGGGTGTAAGGTTCTTAAGCGCTGGACCGCGCATCCCTACACGCTTTTTCATAATCATCCACGCGCCTTTGTAATCGGCTTTGTTTTTCTGAAGGTCTTCGAGAGATTCAGGTTCCATTTTCGCCTGACCCTTTACTGGGCCCTCAGTCCCTGGCGTCCAACAAGGCGTGGAGAAAGCAAAATCCTTCTCATAAGGAAGAAGCATCTTGGCGCTCTGGCGAGGTCCCCTTTCCCAGCCTACGGGAACTTCGCCCCACTTTTCTAGATGCACGTTTTTTAAGCCCCAGCCGCGCAGTTTTCCCATCGCCCAGGCTTGAGCGTGGCCGAGTTGAGGTGTGCCTGTAGTGCGGGGGCCGATCACGGTCCCTAGGTAATTTAGCTGCTTCACGACCTGGCTATGGGTCTTGCCTTCCGTTACAATCCGGTCGATCGAAGTGCTGTCACCAGCGAGAAGTGCTGCCGACAGGCTCACAGCGGCGCAAACAAGGAATATTTTGATCCGGCCTAACATTTGCCTGGAGGATACACCAGGCCGCTCGGGTTTGGTTCATTCCTTCGAGGGGTGGCGCGCAATACCACTCATGCAGACTGGTTTGCCTCGCCACATTGA
>JBBREX010000095.1:0-11221 GCA_038225245.1 Fimbriimonadales bacterium
GTACATCTGAGGTTGAAACATTGCTCCGCTTGAGGTCCGAAAGCATGTCTTTAGTCGAGCTTTCCGCTTACTGGAGCCAAGCCGACATCGCCAGCTACGGGTCAAGTTGGTCCGTCCTTCGAACCTAAGGGTCCATTTTGGTGGCCGTTCTGGGAGACATCTTGGTGTCACTCTGAGCCTCTCGGTCATTCTGAGCCCGCGAAGAATCTCCTTTTCTCCATGGCTGAGGCCCTTTCAGAGATCCTTCACTGCGTTCAGGAGGACATCCCAAGCCTCAGATTTTGCCTGGCTCAAATCTTAGGGAGGTATCCTCAAGCCTCGGGATGTGGCTCAGCTTGGTAGAGCGCTGCGTTCGGGACGCAGAGGTCGCTGGTTCGAATCCAGTCATCCCGACCATTGCCCGCAGGCATGAACGTACAGCCCTACTTTCCTGAACCCCTCCATGTGGAGGGAAACGTGGCCGACGAGGAATATGGAATTCGCCTCCGATTTATCCGGCGAGTTGTAGCGTTGCATTTTTTGACCGGCATCGGCGTTTTCGGAGCGGCGATGCTCGTCCCATCGGGCTTTACTCTTTCGTTTGCAGCCGGTCTTTTCGGCTTACATCTGGTAGCTTTGAGCACCTGTCGGGTTCTCGCCGGCCGGAAAGGGCTTTCCGACATCGTCTCCTCGGTCATGCTCTTGCCCGGAACGATGATTTCGCTCGGCTTTACGCTCGGGCTTTTGAATCAGGAAGGCGTACCTATGTGGCCGCTTGGGCTATCGGTGGCATTGGCTGCCTCATATACTGCCTTATGCGGTAGAGACTTTAGTTTCGTTGGCCAATTCATGCTCGGCGCCATTGCGAGCATAGCGGTCATCTTAGCTGGCGCTTATTTCGAACGCATCGACGCCGGCTCGGCGTGGGTGGCCATCGTATTTTCGGTGGCGAGTCTGCTTTATTACGTCTACGATCTTGCCGCATTGCTCACTCGCCGCAGGCTCGGCGAGGAATTTGCGGCGGTAGCCGATCTTTATCGAGATTCGCTGAATGTCCTCACCTATTCGTTCCGGGTGATCCAGCATTGGCGGCGCTTCCGAATATGAAAAAGTTGCTTCGAACCGCTCATTGGCAACCTCAGCCCCACGCCGTTTGGCTAGCCGTTGTGAGCAGCTAGCAAGGCTAGCATCATGCGAGGAAGAACCCCTTTCTGTTGCGCGAAAGACCTTGACGAATGAGCGCCAAACGGGTATCATGCATCCAAGAGGGCAAGCGCCTCGTTTGCCGTTGCACGGAGCTTCTTATTGGAGGTTGCGTAGAGCGGCACACAAGCCTTGGCTTCTGCGGGCTAGCCCGCGACAAACGTGGAGGCTACTGACAAATCTATGCCGCTCGATAAGCAGCTTAAAGCTTCGGTCATCGCAGACAATGCGGTTACCCAGGGTGATACCGGCTCCGCCGAAGTGCAAATCGCGGTCATGCAAGCGAGGATTCAACAAATCACCGATCATTTGCGGACCCATAAAAAAGATTTCCACTCCCGGCGGGGCCTTCAGGTGCTTGTAGGTAAGCGGCGTCGTCTCGAAGGATATCTGCGCACGAAAGACGTGGTGAAATACCGCTCTTTGATGCAGAAACTAAATATCCGCGAAGTCAGGCCTCGATAACATTCCGGAACGTTCGGCCGAGGCCGGGTTCCCAGGAGGCATTCATGATTCACACACATACGTTCGAGGTTGGGGGCAAGACCCTCAGCGTCGAGACTGGCCGCGTGGCAAAGCAAGCGGGCGGCGCAGTACTGCTCGGCATGGGCGAAACCGTCGTTCTTGGAGCGGCAACCATGTCCAGCGAACCCCGCGCAGGCATCGATTTTCTTCCCCTCACGTGCGATTACGAAGAGCGAAAGTACGCGGTGGGCAAAATTCCCGGCGGCTTTATGAAGCGCGGCGGCCGGCCATCCGAAAAGGCAATTCTTACCAGTAGGCTCATCGATCGGCCCGTTCGACCCTTATTTCCGGAAGGAATGAGAAACGACATCCAGGTCATTTGTCTGCCGTTCGCGGTTGACCAAGAGTGTCCACCCGACGTTCTCGCCATTTGCGCGGCAGGCGCAGCCCTCGCTATTTCGAACATTCCGTTTAATGGGCCGATCGCCGGAGTGCGAGTGGGCCGCATCGGCGGCAAGTTCATCCTTTTTCCTTCGATCGACGAAATCAATGAATCCGATCTAGATCTGGTCGTCGCCGGGCACAAGGGAGCCATTTCCATGGTGGAAGCAGGCGCTCTGGAAGTCAGCGAAGAAGACATGGCGGCCGCTTTGAAATTCGGCCACGACGCCATTAAGCAAATCTGCGCGGAATTTGAAACCTTCGCGAAAACCGCCGGCAAGCCAAAGAGCGTACCTACCCTCGCTGAAGTCGATAAAAAGCTCATTGAAACCATCACCAAAGGCAGCGGGAAGGAAATTGCTGCCGCCATCGTCAATCCTGACAAGGCAACCCGCGAGTCCGCCATCACAGACTTGACCAAGGAGCTTGTTGCAAAATACAAGACCCAGTTCGAGGCTGACGAAGCGAAGATCCTTCAGCTTCCGGAAGCGGTGGACAAGGTTATTAAGGACACCGTTCGACAGCTCATCCTCAAGGACAACAAGCGTCCCGATGGAAGGAACCTCACCGATATTCGCGCTCTCGAGGCAACGGCCGGCCTTCTTCCGAAGGTTCATGGCTCGGGCCTCTTCACAAGGGGCCAAACCCAAGTCATGACCGTGCTCACTCTGGGAATGCCGGGAGACGCCCAAGTGATGGACGGAATCGAGGAAGAAGAAGACAAGCGCTACATGCACTTCTATAATTTCCCGCCATACTCCGTAGGTGAAGTTCGACCCCTGCGGGGAGCGGGCCGTCGTGAAGTTGGGCACGGAGCTCTAGCGGAACGGTCCTTAAGGCCGGTGATTCCATTCGATGATCCGGATTTCCCTTACACGCTGTTGCTGATGAGCGAAGTACTCGAATCGAACGGCTCGACGTCGATGGCTTCCGTCTGCGGCTCCACGCTCGCTCTCATGGATGCGGGCGTGCCGATCAAGGCTCCCGTTGCTGGAATCGCCATGGGCCTTATGTCTGATGGCAAGGTCTTCAAGGTCCTGACCGACATTCAGGGCATGGAAGATTTCTGCGGCGACATGGACTTCAAGGTCGCCGGTACGCGCAAGGGAATTACCGCGCTACAGCTCGATACAAAGCTAGACGGAATTCCAGACAATGTGCTTGCCGATGCGCTTGCTCAAGCCAAGGTCGCTCGTCTTCAGATCCTCGACGTGATCGAAGAGGAAATTCCGAAGTTCCGAACCGATTATGCGCTGAGCGCTCCTCGAGTCACCACGATTCAAATCAATCCTGAGAAGATTGGCGCCGTCATCGGTCCGGGTGGTTCGGTGATCCGAAAGATCACCGCCGAATCAGGCGCTCAAGTGGACATCCAGCAGGACGGGCGCGTCCTGATTGCGGCCACTGACGGAGAGAGTGCCCAAATTGCCATAGACGCCATCCGAGCGCTTACCGCAACCGCTGAGGTCGGGAGCGAGTTCACCGGAAAGGTAACGCGGCTCATGGGTCGAGGAGCGATGGTGGAGTATTTGCCCGGCAAGGAAGGGCTTGTGCCAACGGAGCACCTATCGACGAAGCAGATCAGACGTCCCGATGATGTGGTGAGCATGGGCGACACACTCCACGTACGCGTTCACGAAGTGGATTCTATGGGACGTATCAACTTGACTGCCTTAGGACTTAAGCAAGATCTTCCGTCCCTCGAAGGCAATGAAGATGCCGATCCGGCACAAGTCGTTTCGTCAGGTGGCGGGGGCCGAGATCGCGGAGGACGTGGAGGCTTCGGAGGCGGCGGTGGCCGAGATCGAGGCGGACGTGACCGAGGCGGCTACGGAAGCGGCGGAGGCGGAAGCAGAGATCGAGGAGGCTACGATCGAGATCGTGGTGGCGATAGGCCTGATCGCGGCGTTGACCGTGGAGATCGTCCGGAACGGGCGGTAATCGATCGGCCGGAAGAAACACCTCGCGCGCCGAGTGTGCCGGACGAGTTTCCGAAACCGAAAAAAGCCTCAGAAGAGGAAGGTGTGAACGCGAGATTTCGCCCCCGACGATAATCGTTAAGTTCGAAACGCAAGTCGCAGGAAGAGGATTCTTCCTGCGACTTGCTTTTATGGGTTGCCAGTTCGCCTCAACATCCAGTTTGCGGGAACGTGGACGGGCTCGAATCCGACGGAGGCATAGACTTCGTGAGCGTCCCGCGTGGAAAGCAACCACATGCCGATGTCGCGATGTTCCGGCTCGTCGAGGGCGAACGCCAGCATCGCTTTCGCTAGACCCTTGCCTCGATGACTCTCCTCGATATACACATCGCTTACCCAAGCAAAACGTGTCTTGTCGGAAACAATCCTCAAGTAACCAACCTGAGCCTTGCCTAGATATGCTCCGACAACGAGGGTCGCTCCCTGCGCCGCTTTCCGTGTTGCTTGCAAAGTAACACCTGGGCTCCAGTATGTTCCAGCGAGCCAAGTGGTGATTGTCTCCAATTGAAGCCGGTCAAAATCGGAGTCTATTTCGTATGGGGCGTGGCGAGCTTTCATTTCCCAGTGCAACAAGCAGCGGGCGTCGAGCGTTTCAATAATGTGCGTGTTGTGCAAGCGGCCGGCTGGTACCATCGTCAGGTGCGCAGCCTCCTCATTCTCCTCTCCATTTTTTTGGCGAGCGGTTTCGCTCTTTCCCAAGATTACAAGCTTAAAGCAGGCGATCAGCTGCGGGTATTGGTACCGGGATACGAAGAATACACGCTCGAAGTTCCGGTCGTGGAAGATGGCACGATCACCGGTCCCGGGTTTGGACGAATCCTCGTCGCCGGTAAAACCATCGGCGAGGCGGAACGATTGGTGCGTCTCTCGCTCAAGAAAATCTTGAAAGACCCGATCGTTTACCTTGTTTTCAAGGTGAAACCAGACAGTTTTATCTATGTGGTCGGGGGCAAGGGCTTGCCGGGCCAAACTAAGTTCCAACCGGGAATGACGATCCCTCAGCTTCTCGCCAATATCGAGATTCAAACTCCCCCAGAACAGCTCGAGGCGACGCTCTATGAAAACGGCGCAAGCCCTATAAGCATTCCCTTGGCCGAGACGTTGAGAGGCAACACCAAGTACAGCACCATGCCTTTGAAGGCAGACGACGTTCTCGTCCTACTTCCGTCCCGCTCGATGCGAGTTTGGTTCACGGGGGCGGTGAGAGAGCCCGGCAAGCACGACATCATCCAAGGCGCGACCCTTTCACAAGGCCTTGCGGAAGCGGGCGGCATCGCCATCAGCCAAGTGCCGGGAGGTAACAATACTCTGGCAGGGGAAATCGAAATCGTCGTCCGTCGCGGCCCCGACACCAAAACCTTCGGTGGAGATATCGATCCCAAAACCGAACCATTCAAGCTCGAAGCAGGCGACGTGGTGAGCGTCGTCGTTCCCGAGTTAGTGCGAGTCACGGTGGCCGGTAACGTGATGAGGGCAGGGGAGATTTCGGTCAAGAAAGGCACGTCGCTGGCCTCGGCAATTTCGACCGCCGGGGGACCAAGCCAAGACGGAACGCTTGAAAACGTCCTTGTTTTTAGACATGGTGTCGCAATGCCATACGACATCGCTGCTGCTTTACGAAACAAGACGCCACTCGAGCCTGTCGAGGCAAACGACCTGATCGTGATTCAACCGAACGAGCGATTTGTGTACGCCCTGGGTGAAGTTATGCGCCCAGGAAAAATAGCTTTACCCGATAAACAAAAATGGACGGCTACCGATGTTCTCGCTCAAGCCGGAGGCACGACGAACAACGGCACGCTTAGGCGGGTGACCTTATTGCGCACTAAAGGTGACGGCACGTACGTTATGCGCCAATTCAATCTGGACGAGTTCCTCAAAGGCGGCCGGGTAGAATCCAACCCGATCACTCAGCCAGGCGATGTGCTGTACTTTGGCCAACCGAAGGGCATCACCTTTGGCACATTCTCGCAGCTCGTATCCTCTGCCTTGCTCTTGCAATCGCTGGCGAACACGGTTCGTCGCTAGTCAGTTATTGCCGACTAGGGTGCGATCTTCCAAATCGTCTGATCGATGTCTATCAACCAAGAGGAAGTAAATATGGGGCCTACCGCTTTGTATCCAACCCTGGCTCTCAGTGCGCCCGTGCCTGACTCGACGTAATTGGACGCATTTGCGCTGACCGTAATCGTGGTTACGGCATCGACGGTACTGATCGCGTGCGCGTCGAACAATTCATATCGGCCGGTGGAAAAATTGTAAAGCTCGATGCGTTGGCCGATATTTTGCAGGCTCGCCGCCGACTCGATGACGAACTTCAGCTGAGATAACGTGTCTATCGGAGAAGTGCCGTCCAAAACCATTCGAACCGGCTCTTCGAAGTTGTTTAGGACGATAAATGACCTTAGAGCGAGATATTGGTCGTCGCTCTGAAAGAGATCACTGAGACCACCGCTGGCCACCTGACCACGAATTAGCGTGAATTGAGAGGGTTCCACGGTTTCATCGACGATCCTGACAAGGGCGCCCGAATCGAGGGTTCCCGTCACGTCCTGGTTGGATTGCGATCCATCATAAACCACGGTCGTGTAGCCTCCGCGCGACCGAGGTATGGCGACCGGGGTTGGGGGCGACGCAACGAGAGCTTGGAATTGGAACTTCGTCACGAGCAGTCCAGTGGGAGTGGCATAGGCTGGATTACCGAGTTGAGCAAACGAGGTCCAGATCGCGTCCCCGTCCGAGTAAGTTGCATTAAGGCCACCGGGATAAAGGAAACCGCTGTTCAACCAGTTGTATCCGTTGCCGGAATTTGAGAATCCCGTCAGCTGTAATTTGGAGGGATCCCAAACGAGGATAACGTCCATCGCCGAGATCGATTGATTCTGCGCATTGTCCGAAACCGCAAAGAGGCTCAGCTCGACCGTCGAGCCGGTAAGCACGGTTTGGCTGTCAGGCCGCAAATCGAGGTTGATGTTCGCTTGGGCTGCAAAGGCAAACGTAAGAACAAAAAAACTAACTATCGAGCGCGGTAACCAACGATACATCCCCAAACCTCCAAAACTCCCTAGCAACGGTTATTGTATCGCTTTAGGCATCGCAACTTCCAGGTTTGGTCGGCAAACGCCCTAGCAAACTTACCTGACTATGCGGTCGCTCTCGCTCTGTTACGGCAAGCTCCACATTTTGGCATGCCCTTACAAAGCCCGACTCTCGTTTATCGCCCGAACAAGCACTCTTACGGCCTTCTCCGGGCCGGAATCCCGACCAGAACCGAACTTGGCGGACAATCGTTTGTCAACACAGCGCCTGCCCCCAGCGTGCTCCAAGCACCAAGGGAGCAACCCGGCAAGATGACCGCCCCGATGCCCACTAAGGCGCCTTCGCCAAGCGTGACATGGCCTGCCAAATGCGCCCCTGGAGCGACATGGCAAAATTCTCCGACCCGACAATCATGGTCCACGCTGCATGCCGTATTGAGAATCGCGTGCGCGCCGACCTGGGTACCTGGCTGGACTACCACGCCTGCAAAAACCACCGTCCCGGCAACTAGATGTACGTCTTGAGCGACCACGGCAGACGGATGAGCCGTGGTCACGAACTCGACCCGCCCGGCAAGGCGAACTGCGATCTCCTTACGGGAATTGTTATCGCCGATCGCCAGAATGGCGTGAGTCGCTCGATGAGCCAACAGCGAATTCTCGGTAGCCGGTCCCTGGACCGTCAATCCTAAACATCGGCTATCGTATAGCCCCGGATCGTCGTCGAAAAGACCGATCGGTTCGAAGATGCCTTCTTGGCGTAAGCAATCGATCACGACCTTGGCATGTCCGCCCGCTCCAATGACCCAGACCCGCTTCAACGCCGCTCGCGCATGGAGCCCATGAATTCGGGCATGGTGGCTTCGTTGGGAGCGGAGATTCCTTTGCCTCCGAAGACTTTAGCGACCGTCATGGCCAAAATCCGCAGATCGAGCCAAAGTGACCAATGGTCGATATACCAGCAATCGAGGGCAAATTTTTCTTCCCAGGAGATGGCGTTGCGTCCATTGACTTGCGCCCAACCTGTGATGCCAGGCTGCATGTCGTGCCGGCGCGCTTGCTCCGAATCGTAACGCTCGAGATATTGTACGAGCAAGGGTCGTGGCCCGACCAGGCTCATTTCTCCCACGAGTACATTGAAAAGTTGGGGGAGCTCATCTAAACTCAGCTTCCTCAAGAATCGCCCTAACGATGTCAGACGATCTTCGTCGGATCCATCCCCCGGCTTCATTGTACGAAACTTAAGCATGTTGAATTGCCGGCCATTCCTACCCGGACGAGTCTGCCGAAAGAGCACCGGAGCACCCATTAGGGCCCAAATGCTTATGGAAATGGCGATCATCGGAATAAGGAAAATCAAGATGAGCAGCATCGCTCCGATGACATCCAATCCGCGTTTCATTGCTAATTGGGGCGTGATCTCCGCTAATGGTTGAACGATCTTCGTTGCCATATGTCTATTTAGTGGGTTCCCAACTACCCATTCTTAAGCCGCTTTGATCAAGAGTATAGCGCTGTAATCAGCCATATTTACCATCCCGCCTTGATCGTCTCGACGATATGGGCGACGTCGGCGTCGGTCAGCCCGACATGAACGGGAAGCGAGACTTGCTTTTCGTTAAATTCCTGTTGGCCTATGAGATCTTTCCTAACCCCACCGAACACTGTATTGCGATCGATCCTCAAGTGTACGACGGAAGTCGGCACTCCCTGGCTTTGGAGGGCGCGAATAAACGCTTCCCTACGGTCGACAAGCAGGGTAAATAGCCAGTAGCTGTGCGTGCGATCGGGTTTGCATTCGAGCAAGTGAAGACCGGAGATATCTGCCAACTCTCGGCGATATCTAGCGCCGATCTCCTGATGCCGCTCCAACCTACGATGGAAGCTCTCCAAATTGGCGAGACCGAGGGCCGCCCCGTAATCGTTAAGGTGATATTTGTAACCGAGAGCGCTAATGTCATACTCGCGTTCGCCTAGAATCGAGGGCTTGCTATTGGCCCTGTCGATGCCAAACCAGCGTTTCGCCCTTACCTCCAATTCGTCCGCCCTCTCGGGGCAACACAAAGCGCCGCCATCGCCGGTCGTGAGATGTTTGATCGCTTGGAAAGAAAATGCCGTGAATCTGGAAATTGACCCAATCGGCTTATCCCGATATCTTGCGCCAAGGGCATGGGCCGCGTCTTCGACCACCGCCAGCCCGTGCTCCGTGGCCAGGTCGTTCAGTTCTTCCAAATCGCACGGATACCCCGCCCAGTGAACGGGCATAATGGCCTTGGTCCGACTGGTAAGCTTACGCTCTACCGATTCAGGGCATATGTTTCCTGTTCGCGGATTAATGTCGGCAAAGATGGGAACAGCCTGCTGCATCAAGATTGCGTGCCCGCTCGCCACAAAGGTTTGGGCAGGAAGAATGACTTCGTCACCCGCGCCGACTCCCGCAACCACCAGAGCGAGATGCAATGCACTCGTTCCGCTATTCAGCGCCACGGGATTGGCCAGGCCGAGCTTTTGACTCAGCCCTTCCTCAAACTCCAAGACCAGTCGTCCTTCGCTCAGCCGCTCCGAGCGCAAAACCTCCGCCACGCGGTCGATCGCCGAGGGATCGATGGCGGTATGAAAGAATTCCATGGATCTCGTCGCCGTGGTACTCACAGCACACTCTTGTAGTACGCGATGGTCCGCTCGACACCCTCCGAAATCGGCGTAAACCTAAAATCGGGATATCGTTCGCGAAACAGGCGATCGTCCAGTTGCTTTATTGGAGCTCCGTCCGGTTTGCTTGTGTCGAATTCAAATCTCACTTTATAGCCGAGCGCATCCGCCCCCATCTTTGCGATATCGGCAATCGAATAAGCTTTGTTTTGCGCGAGATTCATCGGCGTGGCTTCAGGTTCGATTGATAAGGAATCCACCATCACCCGGGCGACGTCGGCAATATAGACCCACTCTCTTAAAGGCCTTCCCGTTCCCCAGATCTGAAAAGAATGGTCTCCTCGCACTTGGGCCTGAATCAAGCGGATCAGGATGCCGTTCAAAGCGTGCACCTTGTTCGGGTCTATGTAATCGCCCGGCCCGTAGGCATTCGGAACAATCCAGTTGATGGAGCAAGTGCCATGCTGTTTTCGATAGGACTCGGCCACTGCATAAAGAAGACGTTTCGATGCGCCGTACGCGAGCACGGATTCGTGAATCGGGCCTCTCTCCCATTCCGATTCGCGTTGGATGTCGGCGTCCCCGGGATAAGAACAGTTCGAGATTGGGTTGACAATGCGCGCGTTGGGGCAAGCTTGTTGGGTCGACCGATAGGTGTTGAGAATCAGCGTCGCGTTGTCATGAATCACGTCGGCTGCATAGGTCGTGACGTAATGAAGGCTTCCAACATGAGCAGCGCAATTGATGACGGCATCGGGCTCCTCGGCCTTCAGGCAACAGACGAATTCGCTCAGATCGCTCAGATCGACGCCTTCCTTTCGGCTCATCGAAATGGCGGGGATTCTCTTCTGGGAAAGTAGGGCCATGACGTGCGCGCCTAAAAAGCCGGTCCCTCCGAGCACCACCACCTTCCGCATAGGCTCATCTTGACAGGAATCGGCCTTAGATTTCCCTTTCAAAGGCGCAAGCTTCGGGTATCTTTAATGCCCCGGGCTCATAGCTCAGTTGGTTAGAGCGTACCCCTGATAAGGGTGAGGTCGCTAGTTCGAATCTAGCTGGGCCCACCAGGCTCATTTCGATGGTCCTACGGTATGCGGAACTAAGTCCCAAGGAGCTTGCGAAAGCGATCGCCGCTCATTCCACCGCCATTTGTCCGCTTGGCGCCCTCGAATGGCATGGTGACCACCTGCCGCTGGGCCTCGATGGCATCGTGGCGGAGGCGTTTGCCGAGCGTTTGGCCGAGCTTATCCCGTCAATCATTTTGCCCACGAGCTGGCATGCCATGACCACGCTTCCCGGCCCTGGATCGCTTTCCATGCATTCAACGCGATTTCGTGAGTTAGTCTCCGAGCAGCTGCGACAATTGCTCTTACTTGGATTTGAGAGCGTCCTCTTTTTGAGCGGCCATTATGCGCAGGGTCACATGATCGTGCTCTACGAAAGCTGCTTGGAAGTAATGGAGCA
>JBBREX010000096.1:0-11189 GCA_038225245.1 Fimbriimonadales bacterium
GCCAAGAAGCTGCCAACCATCAGCATCCAGCACAGTGTTCCTGCGATGATGAGCTTTTCCGGAAAACCACCGTCGGGAAGCAGATGATTGAGCTGGGGACCCGCAAATACGGCGATCACCGCTGCCGATGAATAAAGGAAACCATCGATTTGGAGGATCGACTTTTTCTCGAAAAGTTTGCTGAAACCGTAACTAAAGGCAGTGCCGAAGGCAACCACTACGCAAAGCATCATAGCCAGCGGTGGCATGCTTATGCCGATCCCTACCGAGTACCCGGTCATTATCGCGCCAATGCCGGCGAGCAAAAAATCGATGCCGTCCAGCGATTTCCGAACGTGCCTCATGCCACCCCTTCTACGCGCGGCATCAGCTCGACGGAAGCTCCTGAGTTCCTTAATTGCTCCAGGTAGACGGGTTGGGCGGCGCTCGATATCTTTTTCTTAGAACCCCTGGGTAAATAGGAATCGGCATCGTAGACGAGGCAAAGCTTCTGCACATTGGGAAGTTTGGCGAGCACGTCGGGCAAAGCGAGATCTTGCACGGCAATCAAGATATAAATAGCCGATCCTTCGGCCATATCCCCGGCCGCTGCAAGCACCGCGTGGGCGAGGCTTTCCACCTTATCGGATGAAACGTAGGTCAGAGTCTCGTAGATTTGCGTCAACTTACTTTCCGTCGATCCAGACGCATCCGGAGGAGCGATATCCCCTGCAATATGCACCCTGGCACCTAGCCGAACGAGCTGTTCGGCCACGAATGCCACATGCCCGCACATGGCTTCCAGGGTCGTGGCCGATCCTTCACCGATCTCCGTCCCCCGCGTTTGCTGAATCACAAACGTCGCGCTCAGGCCAGAGCCAGCTTCAAAGTCTTTGACCATCAAAGCCCCAGTTCGCGCGCTGCTTGGCCAATGGACATAGCGCATTGGGTCGCCCTCGACATATTCCCGAATCCCTCTAGGTTCAATGCCGGAACCTCGATGCTTACCCGCTTCCATCTCGCTGGTGCCCCAACCGGTGGCGGGAGATATCTCAAGAGATACTGGAATTGGCGCGGGATATACGATCAGCTCGGTCGACTGGGTGCCATATCTCTTGCTGGTGGTGACAAGCCCCAGAGCGTCGGTACCGTGAACGATCAGGGCATTCCAACGAAACCGCCCACGGCACAAGGGAAGAAAGCTGTATCGGGTGGCGATGGGTTGATCGAAAGAAGGTGCGATAGGCAGACTCGGGGTACGTGCACCGGTTGCCAAACGTTGGGGAAGCTCATCTTCGACGATGATCAGAGGGCGTTTCATGCGCCGGTCGCTCCATGCGATGATCGAGACGATGACTTCATCGCCGATGGTGGCGGCGGGAACCGTTTCTCGCTCGAATCTCAAGCCTCGCACGGAGAGCCAAGCCTGAAGACGGGACGCGGCAATGGTGGCGATCAGGGCCGAGCTCATGTAGAACAGGGCGGGGGAATTCAGAAGCACGGCGACGAGCAAAAGAAAGAGCGCAGAGGTCGATAACGCGACACCGGCTACGTTGCGCATTTGTACTTAGTATGGCGGTTGGCGGTAGGCGGTTAGCGGGCAGGGCCTCCATTATCCTACGGGAACGGGAGCGGGCACGGACTCCACAATCTTTTCGATGATCGCGTTGTTCGAGGTACCCCGCGCCCGTACTTCGCCTCGAACCATGATGCGATGGCCGAGGACGATGGTTGCGACCGCCTTTACATCGTCGGGCCGGACGTAGTCGCTGCCCGCCATTGCTGCGTGAGCCTGGCTCGCTTCCATGAGATAGAGTGATCCGCGCGGAGAAGCGCCAAGGGTCAGCAAACTGTGCTCGCGAGTGGCCCGGACCAAGTCGACGATATAAGCTCGCACCGTTTCGTGAACGAAGACTTGCCGGACGCCGGCTTGAGCTTCGCGAACATCCTCTAGCGAGGCGACCGTCCTCATGTGATCGAGAGGCCGGGCAGTCTGTTGGCGCTGCAATAACTCCTTCTCTGCATCGCGATCCGGGTAGCCGAGGGATACTCGGGCAAAGAATCGATCCATTTGGGCTTCGGGCAACGGGTAGGTGCCTGTCATTTCGACATTGTTCTGAGTGGCGATGACAAAGAAGGGCTTGGGCAGGGGGCGGGTGACGCCATCGCTGGTGACCTGCCGTTCTTCCATGGCTTCGAGGAGAGCGCTCTGGGTTTTGGGAGTGGCCCGGTTGATCTCATCGACAAGAAGGATGTTGCCGAACACGGGGCCGTGTCGAAATTCGAAAGTGGTCTCTCTTTGATTGAAGATGGCGGCTCCGGTGACGTCTGCGGGTAGTAGGTCGGGGGTGAACTGAATTCGCCGAAATTCGCCTCCGATGGACATGGCGAGGGCTTTGGCAAGGGTCGTTTTCCCGACCCCGGGAATATCTTCGATGAGCAGGTGTCCGTTGCAGAGCATGGTCAGGATCGCCTGATCGATGCTAGTGGGCTTACCGATGATGACGGTTTGTATTTGTTCGGCGATGGTTGCCGATAGTTTGGCGATCCCGGATGAATCCAATCAGTCCTCCCAAAGCGAGATGGTGCGTATAGTATGACGGTTCGGGTTGGTTCGGGTTGGCGGCGGGGAGATCATAATGACGTTATGGACTCGGATCGCTTGCAGGCTCAGGTCGTCGAGCAGTACACGAAGTATGTGAATCCATATCTGGCGCGGCTGATGAACTTCGCGGGCTTCGGGGTAGAGGTACGTGGGGAAGGCTGCTACCTCTTCGACCACGAGGGCCGCAAGTACCTGGATTGTCTCGGTAGCTACGGAGTATTCGCGCTTGGGCATCGGCATCCTCGGGTGGTGGAGGCGGTGCGTCGGCAGCTCGACGTTCTCCCCTTGAGTGGCAAAGTCTTCTTCAACCAGCAGCTGGGGGAGCTTTCGGAGAAGCTGGCGCAAATTACTCCTGGCGACCTTACGTTTTCCTTCATCTCCAATAGCGGAGCGGAAGCGGTGGAAGCGGCCTTAAAGTTTGCGAAGGGAACGACCGGACGCTCTAAGATCGTGAGCACTCACGGCGGCTACCATGGCAAGACCATCGCGGCATTGGCAACCACCGGGCGAGAGAAGTATCGAAAAAGTTTCGAGCCCCTCATGCCCGGCGTAACCTTCGTCGATTACGGCGATTTCCAGGCCATGAATAGGGCGATCGATGGCGACACGGCGTGTGTGATCATCGAGACGATTCAAGGGGAAGGGGGCATTCACGTGGCCACCGACGGATACCTCCGTCTGATTCGAGAAAAATGCGACGCGACGGGAGCCCTCTTGATTGCCGACGAAGTGCAGACCGGCTTAGGGAGGACAGGTCGGATGTTTGGATGCGAGTACGACGGGGTTGTGCCCGACATGATGACTTTGGCAAAGTCTTTGGGAGGCGGTGTCGTGCCCATCGGCGCCACCATTGCCAGGCCATTCGTTTGGGAAGCCATCTTCGCCGAGAATCCGCTCATGCATACGAGCACGTTCGGAGGAAATCCCCTAGCTTGCGCGGCTGGACTCGCGGCGATTGAGGTTATTGAGACTGAGGGGCTGGTTGGTCGCGCTGAAACGGTTGGCGCGCTCTTAAAGCAAGGTCTTGAGGAAGCCCAACGAAAGCATCCTGAACTTGTGGCGGAAGTCAGGGGCCGGGGACTCATGCTTGGAGTGGAGTTCACAATGGACGACGTGGCCGAGCTAACCATCGCGCAGATGACGAAGCGGGGGCTGATTGCCGCCTACACCTTGAACAACCGAAGGGTTATCCGCTTCGAACCCCCTCTCATTATCACGGAGAAAGAAGCGATCTGGGCGAGCGAAACGTTTCTCGAAGCATTGAGCGAGACGAGCGAAATTCTGCTGGCGTTAGTATGAGCGTCCTTTCAATACGCAACCTCTCCAAATCTTTTGGCGATACTATTGCCGTACAGGGCGTTAGCTTCGAGCTTGAAGCGGGCTCCTGCTTCGGCCTTCTGGGTCCGAACGGGGCGGGAAAGACCACCACAATCTCGATGATTGTCGGCGTCTTAAAACCGGACTTCGGCGAGATCGCCTGGAACGGAGTAGTCCAGCAATTCGGGTCCGTCCCTCTCAAACGTCAGATCGGATTCGTGTCTCAAGATTTGGCCCTTTACGACGAGCTTTCCGCTCAGGATAACCTTCGCTTCTTCGGATCCTTGTATGGTCTGGAAGGCGAGCCGCTGCGGTCTCGAATTCGCGAAGTGTTAGAACTTACCGGTTTACAAGAGCGGGCAGCTGAACCTGTGAGCCACTTCAGCGGAGGTATGAAGCGGCGGTTGAACATAGCGATCGGTTTATTGCACGATCCCGAGCTGCTCGTTTTGGACGAACCAACGGTCGGAGTCGATCCTCAGAGCCGTAACGCGATCTTTACCAGCCTGCAATCGTTACGCTCGCAGGGAAAAACACTTTTGTATACAACGCACTATATGGAAGAGGTCGAGCGCCTATGCGACCGAGTAGCGGTGATGGATCACGGCGTAATCGTGGCAAACGACACCCTAACCGGTCTCCAAAAGCTCTTGCCGAGCCGGAATAGGGTACGGCTAACGCTCCAGCGAAACGTAGATGAAGCCGAGCTAGCGGGCGTCCGTGCTCTCGCCGATGTGAGCAGCGTTTCGCAGGATGGACAAGTCCTGCAGGTCGATTTGCAAGACTTCCCAAACGGGGTGCGAGGCATTATCGCTTACCTAAGCGAGAAGAAAATCGACTTCTCATCTATTTCGACGGAGACGAAAAGCTTGGAAGAGGTCTTCCTCCAGCTCACGGGCCGGACGTTAAGGGATTAATCGATGAAAGTAACTTGGATTCTGGCTTGGAAGGACCTAAAGCTGTTTGCGAGCGACCGAAAGGCCATGATCATTACCTTTGCGGTTCCAATCTTCATCGCCTCTTTCATGGGATCTCTTTTCTCGAATGGAGGCAGTTCCGGTAGCCCGATCAAGAAAGTGCCGATCTTGATCGTTGACGAGGATCACAGCCAAGTCGCCAAGTCGATCATCAAAAAACTATCGGAAGGGGACTTTGTTAAGCCTTCGCTGAGCACCATGGCGAAAGCGGAAAAGGCAGTGCGCACAGGTTCGTCAGGCGTGGCGATTGTGTTGCCAAGGGGATTCGGCAATGCGGCAGTATCGGCCATGGGTAAGGGCATCCCGCCCCACATGAAAATCCTTTACGACCCGTCCGCTGAATTTAACATGCAGTTTGCGAAGCAAGCCTTTATGCAAGCGGCGATGAAGGCGATTGCTTCTTCCGCGTTTGGAGGATCCGGCAACGTCGATCCAAAGCCCCCCTTTGAGCTTGATGCCTCACCCCTAACGAATGAAGTAGAAGGGAACTGGAGCGGAAGCGCGCACATGTTCGCCGGCATGGGGGTACAGGGAGTGCTTTTTTTTGGAATCGAGGCGGCGATGGGTTTATTAAAGGATCGGCGGATGGGAATTTGGAAGCGCTTGCGAGCGTCTCCGATTACCTCGATGAACTTGATCCTTGGCAAGCTGCTCGGTTCCAGCTTGATCTCCGCTCTCATCTTATTCGGAATCTTTGGCTTTGGAGCACTTGTATTTCACCTTCGCATTTCCGGAAGCTATCTTGGGTTTGAGCTATTACTTTTGACGACTGCCTTCATGACCGCTTGTTTCGGATTGTTCGTGGCTGCCCTTGGCCGGACTGAGCAGCAAAGCCGAGGATTCGCGGTCATGGCGGTTCTACTCATGTCGATGCTTGGAGGTGCATGGTTTCCCTCGTTCTTGATGCCGAACTGGATGCAAACCGCCTCACTATTGGTGCCCGTTCGCTATGCCGTCGATGGATTCGACGCAATGACTTGGCGCGGACTGGGCCTCGACGCGGCCTTGGTTCCGTTGGCGGGTTTGCTTACCTTCAGCTTCGTTTTTGCCGCGATTGCCTTTTGGAGAATGGAAACCACACCCGAAGCTTAGAGGCCGAGGCACTCCCGTAGAAAGGTCGCTCGCAAACGATCGGCCGATTTCTCGTTGGTCGTTCCCTTTACCTCCAGCATCGAAACCCAAGCGTCGACGTCGCGCACGGCGGCAGGGCATCCCGAGAGCCCAATTGAGGCCGCCCAGCGCATCCAACCGAAAATACGAAGCGAGTCGGCCAGCGAAATCTCGCTAGCGCGCAAAACAAAATCGCATGCCGAGTCGGTGCGCTCTCTAATGGTCGTCCGGGCTACGCCAAAGCGTGCCTCGCGCTCGCGCCGGATCAAATAGTCGCACGCTCCTTCAAACGCCGATGTAGGCCCTTCCGTCGAGCTGACTTGAAAGAACGCCCCAACCGCCCGACTCGATTCACCGAATAATCCGCGAGCGCTTAGCCCCTTGGAAACGAGCGCCTTGAGGACCGATGGCAAACGTTTGGTATGGGCGAGCCCAATCAAGTGAAACATCGCCGACAACCGCCGACCCCGTCCACAATTAAATGGGCTAGACGTGAAAAATCCCCAATCCTCCGCCTTCGCAAACTCTAAGCTGCTTTCCAAGTGCTCGAGCACGTAGCCGGCGAGGGAAGATGCGGTCCGAATAGACCAACCTGCGGTAAGCGCTTGAAGTCGGATGTGATCTTCCTCATTGATCATAACGCTGATCGAGCGGGGGTCGTCGAGCATAATCATTCGCCCTGGCTCTCTATGCAGAAACTCTGGCGAAATCAACCGGCAACCGATCAAATAATCGCGCTCGGCCTCACTGATTCGCTTGTGAGGTTCAAGTGATAGCTCCTCTTTCCGAGCAGCATCCCTCACGAGCCTTTGAATTGAGCGCAGTTCGTCGTTCGAAGCATGATGAGGGAAGCGAAAGCGCCTTAGATTCCGAGCGTAGCGAGTGCGCGAGCTAATTGCAATATCGAAATCGGGAGCGTCTTCGTTCAGCCAAGCTGGAACTGGCATGGAGCGCAGAACCATCCTTTTCCAAGACTCGGTTGCAGGTCCCCCAGGCATGTTGCTAGTTTGCCATGTTCGCTATTTAAGCAGCGCCAACAACTCCGTCAAATTACCGATCGTCGCGTCGGGGGTCGGAGAACCCTTTGGCAATACCTCCGGCCGTGGGGTTTCTTCTCGAGAACTTGGAGCCACATCGCTTGGACGACGGATCCAGGCCGTCTTCCAACCGGCCTCAATCGCAGGAAGGATGTCGTGCGCATAGCTATTTCCAACAAAGAGAATGTCCGAGGCGGGAACGCTCATCGCTTCTTGGGCTTTGAGGAAAACTTCCTGCTCTGGTTTTCCGCAGCCAAGCTCCCCCTCGATGAATATCCACTCGAAGTAATGCTCGATGCCAAGCGTAGCGATCTCTTGGCGCTGGACATCGGCAGGACCGTTTGTAATCAAACCGAGCCGCCAACCGCCAACTGCTAACTGCCCGAGGACTTCCACGGCATCGGGGAACAGCTTTAAGGCCGTATTCCTTTCGCGAGCGTATGATTCGCTTAGCGCTGATGCCATCGCTTCGTCATCGACGTCCACCTCCCGCAGGGTTTGACGCATTTGCTCTGTCCGGGTCGGTTCCCCCGACCGACAGTAGCCTTGATACCAGGCACCATGCTTCACACTGGGGCTAAAGCGCCTAAAGGCGGTCGCCCAGGCACGAACCATGTCGTCCGGGCTATGGTCTCGCGGCCCGTGCTGCTCGAAGGCCTTTCGCAGTCCATATTTCGAAGCGCTCCAATATCCGCAAAGAGTATCGTCGAGGTCGAAGTAGATGGCACGGACTTGCACGAAGAATCAGTGTATCTCTTCCAAGTCGCTGGGCGCGAGCAGCCTAACTAACTCATCCCGGCGAGGGCCTGCTCCGGCAAGCTTCAAAGCTTTCCTTAACCACGGCTTTCCTTCGCGTTCCCGGCCGAGCTCGATCAAACTTCGGCCTAAAGCATAAGCGCCGTTTGCATGCTCAGGATTTTCATCGACGACTTCGCGAAAATAAGCCAGAGCCTGATCGGGATATTCACGTACAAGTTTGAGCGCCGTTTGTGTGTGGGGATAGTCCAAGGCAAGCCGCAGAGCTTCTCCGATCAAGCCCTTTCGGCGATAACTAGCAATCGCTCGCTGAATCGGTTTCGTAGGGTGAATAGGGAGACCGAGATACCACTTTAGGAGTTCGCTTGCCTGTACTTCTGAAAGATCCTTGGAAAACAGAGCGATAAAAGTGTTTTCAGAAGGCTCAGACCCGCTGGCGAGCATTTTCTCTAGCCAGACCTTTGCCGTCTTAAAACTGTCCGCCTTTTCAATAAGCATGTCATAACTGGCGGCGGTGGGCTCGATACCTCGCTTACGCATCCGATCCAGCCAGGTCTTGCTAGCGGCATAATCCTTTGCCTTGGCCAAAAGTGTATTCAGGGTCACGATATTCGGCTCGATCCCTTCGTGATTCATTCTGGAGAGCCATTTTTCGATTCGGGCGTGGTCTCGCGCTTTGTCGAGAAGCGTGTTGAAAGTAAATACATTCGGCTTCACGCCTTCCTGGATCATGGCCTGCAACCATTTACTCTCGGTTCGATAATCCTGTGCTTTATCGATCAGGGCGTTAAGGGTTTCAACATCGGGATGCAATCCGGCCGCCCGCAAATCCGAAAGAATACCTCGAGCGGTTTCGTAATCCACGTTGCTGGCGAGAAGCCGGTTCCAACGCCACAAGAGCTCGGTCTGATTGGCAGACTGTTCGATCGCTTCATGCTGCAAATGGTCGGAGATGCGGCTAGCGAGTTCGACGGCTTCGCTGCCCCGCCCGATTATGGACAGGGTATTGACAAAATATACTGGCGCCTCAGGGTCGTCTGCCGATTCGGGTTTCATCTCCTCGAGGGTGTGAAGCACAAGCTCTTCTTCCATCTTTACAAATTCTTGCTCGCTAATGCGCTTATCCATATCGATGCGACTGGTCAGAAAGTCTTGCTGTATCCAAGTTCTGACGGTCTCATCGACGATGACTTCATTATCGCGACAAAGCTGCAGGGCGCGGACCGCGCGGCGCACGCTATTGCCCACGAATTCACGCTGACCGGTATGTAAAACGACTTCGAGATCACGCCCCCAGCAAATCGCCAAACGAATGGCGGGAACCCGATCCGTCGGCAAGCCCGTTTGAATGCTCATTTCGGGCTGAAAACGGCAGGCCATGATAATGGCAAGGCAGCAAAGGGGAGCGGCGTGCTCTTGGTCGTCGGACATGACCAGCCATCCGTCACCTGTAAATTTGATCACCGTGCTATCCAGGCCGACCGCTACGAGGTGGGGGTCGAGCTGAGTGACTAGCGCCAGATTGAATCGGTCGAGCTTCTTGCTTGAAAGCTGAAGACCGGCAGTGGTAGATCCTTTAAGGTCCATCGCCAAGCATAGGGTGAGACGCGGCGACGGCTCGTGGGTCTTACGAATTGATTCGATGCTGGACATGAAGCTCTCAAGCCGGACAGGCAGCCTGCTAGTTTACATGGCGCGCTTGAGCAAGCCCTTGGAGTGCAGTAAAGCTCTTACGTCGAGCATCTGCGATTCTTCCGCGAAACTGCGCTTGGGAATAACCATGCTTGTGCGACTGCCCTTGAGCTGCACGAAGAAGAACTCTTCGCTTTCCCATGCCTTGCGAAAGAGCGGCCAGCCCAGTTTCGAGCTATTCAGGCTGCTCGTCTGCTCGATGCCCTCATCGCTGAACGCGTAAACAACCTCGCCCAGGGGTTCAAATCCTTCTTTGAATACTCGACGAGGATATAGCAAAGTGACGTGAATCCAGCCTACGATCAAGAATAACACGAGGACGCTGGGAACTGCTACTTCCTGAAAAGAGAGATTATTCGAAGCAAGATCACTGATAAGTCCCCAAACGACTATAGGAAGCACAACTAGCGTCATCAGTACAAACAATGGAATCACGCCGGACTTCCAGCTTCGCGCGTAGCTTGCTCGCCGAACATCCGACTCAGTGTAAGTACAACGGAGCTCGATCAAGATTCGATCCTCCCGCAAGGCGCTTTCTTCGAGGAAGCCAAACACGACTCACACATGTCGAGACTGAAGGCGCTTGCCAGACGAGAGATAGAACGGAAAAGCGTAAACATTCTAACTATGCAGTGCCTTGGCAACTCCCTCAAATTCATTTGCCCGCTGGAAGAGCTTTGTTTCCGAGATGTCGTATACCTTTCTTAAAGCCGCGTCGGCCCGGCCCCGAGCGAGGAGCATACTGCTCAAATTCGATTTGAGCGATTCGTCCCCGATCGCAATCAGCATGTCGCCGAGCGCCTTTTCCGGCTTAACGCTTGCTAAATAATTCCCAATCATTCCTGCTTCTTGGTAGGCTACATCCTGTGCCTCAGCCTCGGCCTGGTTATTGGGCAAATGGCCCAACGCAACTTCTAATTCCATAGGCTTGAGCCAGGTCTCTTCGCCAGTTTGGAACCGCCGGCGAATCGCTTCGTCGATTTGACCCGCAAGATGGACGGAAATCGCCTCCGACAGCCACCGAGGGCAATGGCCTTGACCCATGTTGATCGTGGCCACGTGCGCGTATTCGT
This sequence comes from Fimbriimonadales bacterium, assembly GCA_038225245.1. Taxonomy (GTDB): domain Bacteria; phylum Armatimonadota; class Fimbriimonadia; order Fimbriimonadales; family Fimbriimonadaceae; genus JBBREX01. The sequence continues at coordinate 10,547 of JBBREX010000096.1, forward strand.
GGACTACTGCCATGAAAAAGAGAGCGGGATCCTTGCGCAAACGGGAAGGAAGACATATTTTCTCATAAGGATATTTGTCTACGCAGTAGCCGTACGGGGAACTAGTCCATTGAATCGTGGAGTCGCCGCTCAGCACCGTCAGCAAAGTTTTCGGGCCATGCCGGAAACCAATTCTCGAGGCCGCTTGGTTGCAAGCCTCGACCGCCAGACCGATGAGGTCTCCAGCAAGTGTGGTATCGACTTCGGCAGACATGAATTCAAACGAGAACCATTCGTTGACTTCTACCACTTGGCTGTTCGAGCGGGTGATCCATTCGGATTCGATCAGGCGGTAAAAGGAAAGATGTCGGCCGGCCGATCCCATCCCGACTGCTGATGCCAATTCATAGGCTTCCGGCAGCTTGTCTTCGTGATAGAGCTTCACGGCACCGTTCCAATAGGGAGCATCGTCGACCATTCCCCAGAATGAGGCGGATACGCTCATGAAGATTCCTACGACAAAGCTGAATAGCAAAGGCTGCTCGCTAATGCGAGCAGCCTCTTCTTTTTCGCGAGGACGCTATTTAGCCGCCGCAAGCAGGGTGGTCGCCATCGGCGTCCGTTGTCCAGACACAAATGTCGCCCACGGCGCGAGCATAAGGAA
>JBBREX010000097.1:0-11129 GCA_038225245.1 Fimbriimonadales bacterium
GTACCCTCGGTCTTGTCGGCATGGGAAAGATCGGACAAGAAATGATCCCTCGTGCAAAGGCGTTCGGAATGCACGTTGTCGCCTATAGCCGCTGGATGACCGCCGACGTTGCCGCTGCCCTCGGCATCGGTCGGGCATCGACTCCGCAAGAAGTCGCTCGCCAGTCCGATTTCATCTCCGTGCATGTATCGCTCACTTCGGAGACCAAGCGTTTGTTGGGCGAGCCGTTCTTCCAGTCGATGAAAGAGGGGGCGGTGTTCGTCAATACCAGCCGCGGGGAAGTGGTGGACCAGGCCGCTCTCGAAAAGGCTCTCGACGCCAATCGGATTTTCGCCGCCCTCGACGTTTTCGAAGATGAGCCGGCGGGCGGGGAAGGCGAATACGTGGGTTCCTTAAAGGACCGAAAGAACGTCTATTGCACGCACCATATTGGCGCATCGACGGAGCAAGCTCAAGACGCCGTCGCCCGTGAAGCGGTGCGGATCGTGAAAGAATTCAAGACCACGGGCCCCGTGCCCAACGTGGTTAACGTGCAAAAGGCCGACATCGCGACCCATCTTCTCATCGTTCGCCATCTCGACCGCGTCGGCGTCCTCGCCCACGTCCTGGGGATTTTGAAGGATGAAGGGGTGAACGTTCAGGAAATGGAAAACATTGTGCTCGGGGGCGCTCAATCCGCCATCGCCCAGATCGCCCTCGACAAAGAGCCGACTGACGACGCGCTTTTGCGCATGAAGATGAACGAGCATGTTTTCGATTCGAGCGTGTTCGCAGTCAGCCCCTCGTAGGGTCGGCGTCCCGCCGACCTTGCAGCTAGGCTATATCCACCCTGAAGCATTAAATGTACGCCGTATAATGAAGAGCGGAACAGTACGACTGGTCCTACTGTCGTAAGACATGTGGCTGCAATGCGGCTACGGAGGAAAACATTATGTTGAACATAATTGGGGCAGCGCTATGGGAGATTGCGGATTCCGCAAACGCGTTGCGAAACCTTGACTTGATAAACGCTCTTTCCCAATCACAGGGGCAGGAGCCTCCACTAGGACTTCAAAAGCTCACCATGCATACCAATCGCGGCGACATTATCGTTCGTTTGCCCAACGATCTCAGAGCGAGCGACACTATCTCGGGGACGGTGGTCGCCGAGCCGAAAGGCAAAACCGATCAACAAAAGCAAAAGAATGCCAGCGAGCTTAATGGCATGGTGGTGGACGCCGGAAACGCCAAACTTGGCAGCGCCGGTCCATTCCGCTGGATCATTCCGATTGCCGCCGGAAAGGTCGTTTTCAGGCTGTTGGACGCACGCGGCAAGGTTATCGGAACCTCCCAAGTGGATATCCGCCCACTTGCTGCCAATACGCCTCCGCGTAATCTTCCCGTAATGCCAACCGACTTCGCCTTGCCCACCGTGGCACAAGCCGGAAAGCCGATGGTCATCCTCGGCAACTTCGACGGCGACTCGCAAACGACTTCGGTTAATGTGGATGGACATCCTTGCCCCATACTCGCCGAATCGTTTCGACAGACCATCGTGGACAATGTCGCCGATAAACCGGGACCGATGCAAGTGACGCTCCAAGAAAACGGGGTGGAATCCTCGGCCGTAGTGCACAACCTTACGCTGTCTCTCGATTCCCCCAAGACGACCTTGCTTGCCCGTGAAAAGGCGACCGTCACCGCTACCGTGCAGGGCCTTGCCGACGTCCCCGCGAGCGCATTTCCCCTGACTCTGAATCTCACCAATCAAACTCCGGGGACAATCTCGATGAGCGGCGGCCAATCTCTCGCCCTGCCCATTAAGTTCGAGGACGCCCGGCAGAGCGGTGGATACCGTTACCAGACGGAAGTAACCGCCATTACTGCCGGTTCCTACACGATCAGTGGCGCCATCCAGTTCGACGCGGTGCGGCAATTCTCTCCGGTGCCAGCCCGCTTCTATGCGAATATCTTCACCGACTGGATGGAAAAGCTATCTAAGCATGTCGGCCCAAGCTTCGAAGATCTCGTGGATGAGCTCGCCGATCTGCGCGCTCGCAAGCGCTGGGACAAATCGCAAGGGAACAAGTACCAAGACATGTTGAGAGACTGAATCAAAATCGTGAAGAACGCGCTACGCAACCACCACGGCGAACGCGGCCGGAAAGCGGCCCTGAACGATCCTATCGACGAGTAGCCGACTCCCCCTCTCCTTTCGATGTTTGTGCGAAGGGAGAGGGGGTTGGGGGGTGAGGGTAGAACGGAGCGAGGGTAAAGGAACGCCTCGGGCCTGGAGCCGGCGGCGATTATAAACTTGCGGGCAGCGAGGCCTGAGGCATCCCAAGAGTTTGTTTATTCGCGTCGCACCTTGTCAGGACGATTCCTTCAGTAGCCATAGCCGATTCAAAAGTACGGCTTGCCCCCCGTGGTAGGCCTCATGCTGGATCACGTGCCCCAGAACCCAGCGCATGGTGGTTTGCCTGCCGTGGTGGTCTTTGGCCGTGTCTGCTGCCGGCCACCTTTTTATGCTCTCCAGCGTTCGGGCGCGAATGAGGTCGTGCAGTTCGAAATACCACGAGATGGGTTGTCGGGGCGGCTCGGGCCAGCGCCACTGGTCTACGTCGATCTTCTCCACCATCAGGAGCTGGAGTTCCTCGGGGTCCCACGGCAGGTCGAGAGCGAACCGTTCGAACCAGAAGACCTCGGCGATCGCCATGTGGAGGATGATCGCGCCGATGCTGTGCATGCCGGGGTGCGGCTGCCAGACCACCGCGTCTTCACTCAGGTCTAGGTCGAGCTCCAATCGCCACTCGTTTGTTCCGTCCTGAAGGATCGCGCAGAGGAGGCCGTATGGCTCCTGATATCCGGGTAATGGTATAGCGTCGATGAGCATCCTTGTGGTACCTCCGCTGCTTAACTGCGGATTCTGGACCCTGGAACAAACTCCATTCCCCGGAATTCTCCGCCCAAACTTCCCCTATAGGCTCGAACAAGGAGCTTTACGGAATGCCGCCAGCCGCGCCTCGCGGGCTATTGACGGACATCGATTCCAGCAGCGCCATCGTCGCCCAGCACGTACCATTAAACGACGCATATTGCGATTCACCGTGAGGAAACGCCGCGTCGAAGTAGTTGTTGGCGGGTATCGCACGTTTATTGACAAACCATGAGCCGTCGTCGTCCTGCGTACGCAATAGGAACCGAATCCCTTGAGAATAGGCAGCGTCATCAGCCGAAACATCGCCTGCGACCCGCAACGCGTAAAGAGCTTGTCCGGACGCATAGGCGTCGCTGCGCATTCCGGGCATTTGCGCCCAGCCCCCGTCCGGCTGCTGAGCCGCCCGGAGATCCTCGATGGCTTTTCGCCGTTCGGCGATGCTCGCGCCTGCCCACTTCAGTCCGAGAAGGCAGAAGGCGCGATCGTCGCTGGACTGCAAAGGCGCCTTCGTGAGCCACGCTTTTGCTTTTCCTAAACGCTCGGTGATTTCGGCGGAGCGCGATCTCGGCCCATACGCGTTGAGAGCTCTCACGGCCAGGGCAGTAAAGGTAACGAAGCTCGATTGCATGGGAACGCGCGGAACAGAAAACGTCCAATATCCGTCCGGCGCTTGCTGCCGGGCCAATACCATCGCCATGGCCGCCGTCGCCTGGGTCGGCGCATCTGCTTGAGCTGCCATTCCCGCAAGCAACCATCCGTCTAGCGTTGTCGCCTCGTTGATCTCGATCAGCGGTACTTGCTTCATCGCTTCGGCGTTATCTAAAGCCTGCTCATGCAGCGGACGCAGAGCTTTCAGCGCCCCTCGGATCCGCCCCAACTGAGCCTGATTGAGAGCGGGGTCCACACTGAATCCATGATTGCGCGCCGAGGCCGTCGCCATCCGGCCGAGCCCTTCTTGATGGCAGGAAATGCAGCCGGTCGACTGGCTGAATTCGGTCATCGAGGCTTGGAGTAATTTGATACTGGGCACGACGGCCACTCGGACGTCCTTCAAGGATAATGCCCCCGATGTGGGCTTGCCGAGAACCGCCGCGCTTTGGTCATATCCGCGGTTCGCCGCCAGCCCACCGGCTGCGCGGCCCTTGGCGTCGGTTATGTTGACCTCGGCGCCCGCTTCGACTAGAGTGCGAACGACTTCAGGGTAGTCGCCATAGGATGCTGCGAGCATCAGGGCGGTCCGCCCCTTCTTGTCTCGAGCATTCACTTTCGAGCCCTTTTGAACGAGCAATTTAACGAATTCCGCCTGGCCAGATTTGGCTGCTGCCATAAGCGGCGTTTCCCCATCGCCATCTGCACTATCTATCGTTGCTCCGGCTTGAAGTAACATCCGACCCGCCTCGACCTGCCCTAAGCTAGCGGCATACATGAGGGCCGAAGCGCCGGAGTCGTTTTTCTCATTGACCTTCGCCTTGTGCTTCAGCAGATCACTTACGATTTCGGGATTGCCCGACCAGGCCGCCATCATCAGCACCGTGATGCCGTCCCCGCGCGAGGTATTTGGGTTCGCGCCTCGACCAAGCAAAATGCGAGCGCCCTCGGCATGTCCGCCCATGGCCGCGAAAGTGAGGGCGGTACCGTAGGGACTCTCGGCGTCCGGCTCGGCATGGGCCGCTAGCAAAGCTTTCATCACGTCCAGCTGATGGGAGGCAGCGGCCACATAGAGAGGCGTGAATTCCAGTCCGTTGCGAGCGTTCGGATCAGCGCCCTGCTTTATGAGCGCTTCGACCTGAGCAAGGTCGCGGTGGTCGATCGCTAGGAACAAGTCCTGCCCAAGCTTGCCCTGGGCCTGAATGGGAGGATCGGTCGTCTTGCGGTGTTGCTTTTGAACACCTTTGAACTCTCCGGCGAGAACATTGACCCACAGGGCCGCTGCCGCCAAGCAGAGAAATGCAGACCAAGATGCTTTGAAAACGAAACGACGAGAATTTGATTGCATGGCTTCTTATTCCTATGCCTTCCGCTTCTTCCAACCGGGCCGATTCCCATTCAGCCCAAATGCTCGCGGCGATGGCAACGCTTAGATGTTACTCGAAGTGGTTTCGCGGTGCCTCTCCTGCGGCTACCACTTTTCCGTGCGCCACTGGCTCCAGACGTGAGGCTCTTCCCATTCCTCGGACGGCTCCTGACCGGCGAGGCGGAGCCCCAGGAATATCAGACCGACATGCCAACCTTCATGCCACACCATGTGCTGCAAGAAGAGCACCGGGTTGTCGTAGGTCACGTGTTCGCTCACCATTGGGCTGCAGCCCTTGCTCAGGGCCTCGCGCATGGCCTCTCCAACGGCCCGGCCGCTCTGCACGAGATGCCCTTTGATTGCCTCGAGGTCCGCTAGCGGCTTGTCGTCGTCGGTTAATGCGCGCACCAAGTCAGCCGATCGCTCCGGCGCCACCTGCGACAGCCAGAACCGCCTTACGTTGTGGATATGGGCAAGCTGATAATCGAGCGGCCAGCCGTCTTCTGAGGGCTTCGCATGGCGGTTTGACTCATCGATCCGGGAGGCGACCGCCTCCACGATCTTACACTGGCGGTCCCAGGAATCGAGCAAGGCTTCGGTGACATCCATTCCGGAATGTATACCACCGTGGGGGCCGCACAATGGTCACCGCCCCGTGAGCGAAGTCGGACCAAACCAGGCGTCTTGGCTCCTTTGACTTTGGGGAAAGAAGGTGGCCAAGCGGAAAGCGACCGTCCAGCTTAGGGTCCCCATTCCGTCCTCCCCCGTGCCCTAGACTAGCTCGAGAATATCGCCAGCCTTCAAAGTGGAAATTATTTGTGCGAGCTTGCAACCCCTAGCCAGAACGGTTGCCTTTCGGGAATCGGGAACCCGAATTACGATAATGATCAACGCATGCCCTTCATGCTGATGCTGGTGCATGATTCCCTTATCAAGAGTTACGAAGCAGTCGAACTCCTCACGAGCATAGGTGAGCAACTCGCCGTTAGACAGTGACTTGAGACCGAGATGATCGACGTGGCTCACCGTATGCTTGCCTAAGAAGGATGCAAGGGTTGGCGGCGTGTTCTCGTCGAGCAGAATCCGCATAAGCTAGGCGGCTTGAAGGAAAGTCTCCACGCCATGAGACGCCAGCTCGAGAACGGCCTTAGCTTTCTCTATCGGGCAGTTATAGTCTTGGCAGAATTCTTCGATGGTTTGCCCACCTTCGAGGTAATCGAACATGTGTTGGATCGGAAGGCGGGTGGCGAAGAAGCAAACGGCGCCACTGACCCGGTCCGGGTCCTGCCAAATAAGGTCCTTATAAACGCGCGTAGCAGCCATGGTTGTCATTATAATCTGGATTCAAAACTATCCGCCGACCATTTCCCAGCATTCGCGAAGCTTCGTGATCTGGCCGATGTGGTAGGCCATGTGCGTGAACCGGCAGAACAGGTCTGGCAGACCGTACGGAGGCCCGGTCAGTTTTTCGAAAGGGACGGATTCGACCGTCGATCGGACCAGAGCCAAAGAATCCCACAGCCTCTTTTTGGCCCCTTCCCAGGCATGCTCGCTGGAGTCTTCCGGCAAGGGCGGCCAAGCGCCCTCCAGCGGTCGAGCACGTTCTCCGGTGAGGATGCGTTCGACGATGTTCTCGTTCCAAACAGCCAGATGCAACACGATCTCCCAGACACCCTTCGTTTCAGGCCCGCACCTTTGCACCGCCTGCTGGGCGGTCAATCCGTCCAAGGCCTCCCCCAGCGGATTCACCCAATCGTCGTGCAAATAGCAGTACTCGAATGCCACCAGCACGTCTTTGCGAATGTCTTCGTCGGTCATTTCTCGATCGAACGTAGCGCCGGCATCTTGCCGGCCCTTGCCCCTGCTAGCATTTTGACATTGAAAGAGCCCAACCGCTCGGCAGAAGGAACTCCATGTTCCTGCTCCGGTTTGCAGTGAGCGTAACCAAGCTGACTCTCGTGTTAGGTTCCGCAGGTTAAAAATTGCCGGTATGATTAACCCATGGCCGACCCTATGAACGAAGAATATTTTCCCACCCTTACCCCCTAAATCGTTGTGCGCAACGCGCGGGAGGCAATTGCTTTTTACGAGAAGGCGTTTGGCGCTAAAGCGCGTAATATCGCGGAGACTCCAGACGCGAAAGTCATGAACGCCCAACTCGTCATCGGCGATTCGGTCCTCATGCTCAACGATGAATTTCCCGACTACGGCAACACGGCGCCCAAGCCAGGCGAGCGAATCCACACCTGCATCCACATCACCTCAAAGGATATCGACGCGGATTGGCAGCGAGCGATCGATGCGGGAGCGCTCGTCACCATGCCTCTTGCCGATATGTTCTGGGGCGATCGCTATGGCCAGTTCACTTGTCCGTTCGGATACCACTGGTCGATGGGTCAGAAAATACAAGCCCCGGCAGATAAGCAGTAAGGGCCTTGACGCACTTCGAGTTATTCTGCAAACGGCCAGGTCGGTAAGTCATGTTTCAGAGGCTTGTCAGACCTGTATCCAAGCTCGTACTCGGCTTGCATGAGGGTATGAATCTCGTGGGTGCCTTCGTAGATCATCGCTCCTCTTGAGTTGCGGAAGTAGCGCTCGACGGGAAATTCGTCGCTGTACCCATAAGCGCCATGGATTTCCACCGCTTTGTTGGCGGCGTCGAACGCCGCTGCGCAATTAGTCCACTTGGCAAGCGAACACTCGCGAGTGTGTCTTTGGCCGGTATTCTTCATCCACCCGACCTTGTGATAAAGCAAGCGCCCGATTTCGCGGCCTTGAACCATGCTCGCGATCATTTGCTGAACCAATTGCTTTTTGCCGATCGCCTCTCCCGCTACCATTCGCTCGTTCGCATACTTGACGCAAGCGTCGAGGCAAGCAGTGATAATCCCTACCGCGCCGCTCGCCACTGTATAACGGCCGTGATCGAGAGCGGACATCGCCACCTTGAAACCATCGCCCTCTTCTCCCACCATATTCTCCTTCGGAACGCGCATATTTTCAAAGAAAATCTCGCCCGTGTTCCCAGCCCTTACTCCTAGCTTGCCGTGAAGCGCCTTAGAGCCAAACCCGGGGGTCGTCCGATCCACGATGAAGGCGGCGTGATGGGTTGGGGGTTGGCGGTCAGCGGTTGGCGCTAGTCTGCAAATCACCAAAAATTGGTCGGCGTAATCGCTGAGGCTGATCCAGGTTTTCTGGCCATTAAGCACATAGCTCTCGCCGTCTCGCTTGGCCGTCGTTTTGATGTTGATCGCGTCGGAGCCGGCGCTTGGCTCTGTAAGGGCGAATGCACCGATCTTGTTGCCTTTCGCCAGGTTGGGCAGCCACCGCTGCTTCTGCTCTTCGGTCCCCCATTGCAATAGGGTGAGGCAATGGAGGCCGCTATGGACGCTCATGACGACGCGAGCCGACGTATCCGCTCGTTCGAGCTCTTCGCAAGCGATTCCGAGCGAGATATAGTCGGTACCCGAGCCACAATACTTTTCAGGAATCGCGATGCCGCAAATGCCCTCTTCTCCCATCTTATCGAGGATATGCCGGTCGCTTTTTCCTTCCCGATCGCGCTCTGCGAGCCCCGGTAACACGTGTTGGCGGCCAAATTTAAAGGCCATTTCCCGTATCAATTCGTGCTCCGGGGTCGTATTAAAATCCATGCCGGAAAGTGTACCGGCTTGATCTCGGCAGAACTTGTGTACACTGAAGTGTATTATTTGAAGGCGCTTACGCCTCATTCCTTTGGAGGCTTTGATGTTTCGAAAGAGTTTATGGATCTTATTTGCCGCTTCGGTCGTTTCTAGTCCTGCGCTTGCTCAGCCATCCCTGGGCAGTCTTCACGGGGCAAAATCCGTGCAGCCGTTGCGCATGGCCCGGGTCGATTCGCAGGGCCGCCAGACTTCCCCCTGGATGCTTTACCACGCGTCCGAGGCTAACGTGAGCACGACTTGGCAAGTCGCCTTCGATCTCTTTGAAAGCGACGATGCGAATGGAGGCGTGCCCTTCGACGGCAAGTACAATACGACTTACGGTCTAGGCGGAGATCGGTGGTTTTTCGGAGCGGACTACGTCAATCCCTTCGTGGCTAACGACATGCAGCTTGCCTCGGGCACGGCAAATGGCCACGCCCAACGAGTCCAATTTGCTTGGTTCTGGAATCCCCCGACGACCGAGCATTGCTTCGTTAAAATTCTGACTGCTGAGGACTTTTCCGATACCGGAGTCCCCCCCTCGTTTTCCAATCCCTACCCCGGTATGGTTTACGACTTTGGAATGCTCGCTCCCGATCCCGTCAATTTCAAGTTCGCCGATATCGATTTGACGGCAGGAGGCGGAACGAACTTCCATCAGCTCCCGGTGGATGGCGCCGGCGCCGCCGTCGAGTATTTCTTCAACACGTACAATGGGGGCACCGGTACCGGCACTCCGGCTACCAACGCCCAGCCGATGCTTTGGGGAACCAAACGAGCCAATGGCGGCACCAACCCCAGCTTGAACGGCCCTAATCAGTGGGACGACGACAATCCTACCGATCTCGTGCATACGGCGAATGAGTTTTACGACTACACCTACGACGTTGCCCCCGATCCACTCGGCGCAATGATCGCGTTTTCGATCGCTCAAGGAGGCCCCGTCACCGTCAACCCCAGTAGCTTCTCTATATTTCGGGGTATTTATGAATCGGGCGCTTTATCGGACGTGTTCACCAGCAACGACGTTTATTTGGTCGTTCGCAACGGAATTATCGCACTCCCCTCAGAATCGCCAATCACCATTATTTTCGATGGCACGGCCCCCGGGCAGACCGCGACCGCCGTCTCGATCAAGGTGGAGAACCATGTTTCCATTACCGGTTTGGTACAAAGAATCGACGAGTTCGACTTCGTGGCCGGAGCTTATGAGAACGAGGATACGCGCTCAGCGACAACTACCGACTCCGTCGTGAACTTGAACCTGACGAATCCCAACAGATTCATCCAAAGCGGCACAAAGGATCTGCGCATGAGGCTGAGACTCAAGCCCGGCGGCCCAGTCTTCACCAATACCTGGCGAACCTTTGTCGATCAAGCAGTCTGGACGGTAACTCAGTAAGCTGCGGTAACCGGGCTGGGTCTTTGACCCAGTTCGGTTTTTGCTTTGAACCCTTTCTGGCCTCGGCGACACCCAGAGACCGGTGAATAACAGCATGCGCATATTCTGGAGCCGGGCCCAGACGGCGACGAACCTCGATATCGAGCAGATCGTCCGGGCTCATTACGACGACGTTTGGCGATTTTGTGCAAGGCGGGTCGGCTACGATTTAGCCGCCGACGCCGCCCAAGATACGTTCATCACCGCCCACCAGCGTCTGGCGAGCTTTCAAAGCCGATCGACGGTCAAGACCTGGCTGCTTGGGATTGCTCTCAACCAATGCCGAAATTCGCGGCGCAAACAGGCCTCCCAGGTCGCCGAGCCTTGGCTGGAAGAAGGTTTTCAAGGATCTTCGCCGAGCCCCGAATCAAGCGTCTTAGATCGCGTCGAATTGCGCAAAGCCTTGCAAAAACTAACCCCGGAGCACCGAGAAGTCGTGCTCGTACACGAGGTCGATGGCCTCACCTACCAAGAAGCGGCCGAGCTTTTGGGCATTCCCGTTGGTACCGTCAAGAGTCGGCTTCATCATGCATTTTTGCAGCTTCGTGCTGCCCTTCAGCCCCATCAGGAGGCAGCGATATGAATATACGAGACGAACTAAAAGCCTACATCGATCAAGAGCTTGCAAATGAGGATCGAGAAGTCGTTGAGAAAGCGGTCACATCGAATTCGGCCCTGACCGAAGAGGTAAACGCCTTTCGCCAGATCGGGAACCAGGTTCATTCATTGGGCGCGACTCGCGATCCGGTGGGAATGGAGAATACTTTGAGCCGATTGGCGAAGAGGCCGGTGAGGAATCGTTTCCGAACGGGACTTCTCGTCGCATCGGGCGCTTGCGCGGTTTTTATCGGATTGGTCGTCTTTGGGAATTTGGCTCAGTACAAGCGGGGAGATGCTGTCGATGCGACCATCGCCAGCAAAACCGAGACCGCGGCCACGACCACACCACTGCCAAAGGGTGAGGTTGCAAAGTCTACGAAGGGGGGGCTACAAAACCTTACTGACGACGTGGAACAGTCCGGAAAGTTGTCGCTCCAAAAGCAAGGGGTAAGAGGGCAGCTAGGAAGTTCCGAG
>JBBREX010000098.1:0-11099 GCA_038225245.1 Fimbriimonadales bacterium
GTATTGGCTTCCATTGGGCGCCGATTTGATGCTCAGCGGACATAGTCACGGCGGGCAGTTTCTGACGCCCTGGGGGTGGGCGCCGATGCATACCGACAACGGGCGCAAATATGTACGCGGGTTTTATCCGGACGCCCCCACCGCTCTGTATGTAAGCCGTGGCTTAGGGACAACGGGGCCGCCTTCGCGCCTGTTTTGCCCGCCGGAAGTGACCCTTCTGACCATCGAGCGGGCAGCCTGTCGGTAAACTCGTGGCCAGCTCGCCCCCATAGCTCAGTGGATAGAGCAGCAGCCTTCTAAGCTGTTTGTCGCAGGTTCGAGTCCTGCTGGGGGCGCTTTTGAGTTTTTTGAACCTCTTTGTTTAGATGCCAATGTTTCCAACGTTCGTTCATTTGTCGCGCATGACCGCGATAAGGTAAGCCGGTCGAGCAGCAAAAACTGCTCCCAATCCGAACAGCGCGGCGTACGCCTCGCCGACGGTTAACACTTCGATACCTAGTAAGCTTCCTTCTGCCGATCCGACGATCTGACCGACTCTGTCTGATCCGACCGACCAGGCCAATCGGTCTACAATACTCCATGCGAAGGCCGCTGATCGGGCCGCATGGCGGTTACCGCGATCTCAAGGCGTATCAACTTGCCGAGATCGTCTATGACGGCACGGTCGCGTTTACCGGATTGTTCCTCGACAAGAAATCGCGAACCGTCGATCAGATGGTGCAAGCCGCGAGGAGCGGAAAGCAGAACATCGCGGAAGGCAGTCGAGCGAGCGCCACAAGCAAGAAGTCTGAACTCAAGTTGATGAATGTCGCTCGAGCGAGCTTAGAAGAGTTGCTCCTGGATTATGAAGATTTCCTTAGACATAGAAACCTCGAACTCTGGCCCAAAGATCATCCGAAGGCGGTGTTCATCGGAAAGCTCCTCCACAAATCCGATCCCTCGGAACCGTCCGATCTGCCTCAGATGCAAACTCCTTACGACAGCTACCGCCCGTACATCGAAGAGAAGGGCCCGGACAACGCCGCCAACACCTTGATCACACTGATCCATCAGGCCAATTACCTTCTCGACCGACTGCTCATGAGACTGGAGAAGGACTTCGTCGCCAACGGTGGATTCTCAGAAAGCCTCTATCGGGTGCGGAAACTGGCGAGATCAGATCGGCTCGATCAGACCGATCAGTCCGATCAGACGGATGCGTCCGATCAAGCCTGATTAGACCCATCAACGTGCCTTTTGGCTGGAGTAGGTTGACTTTTCCGCTCGCCGCCCACTAAGGATGTAAGAACCACGGAAAAAATGAAAATCTCCGAAGCGAAAAAATTTGCCCTTAGTCGGAAATGAATATCAGGAATCTCATTCCCCTAGCGTTCAGGCGTTCGCTTCCTGAAGCATCTCCGCCAGGTCGACGAGGCGGATATCGTCGTCGGTCACTTGCTTCACGCTCGCGTCGAGCATGATCCGGCAGAACGGGCAGCCGAGGGCGATGGTCTTAGCTCCGGTGGCAAGAAGCTCGCGGGCACGGTTGTCGCCAGGGCGCTGGTTGGGAGGCTCGTCCATCCACATCCTGCCCCCTCCCGCCCCGCAGCAAAGAGTCTTACGGCCGAAATGAGCCGGCTCGACGAGGTTGCGCGGTGCGCCGTCGGAGGCGAGCCATTGGACAAGCGGCACTGCCTCATTGTTGAGATTGGTGTCATCGCCGAGCAGCTTGCGGGGAGCGTCGGATTCATTGTTGATCCGGCCTAGGTAACAGGGATCATGGAAGGTGACCTCCCCCGCCGTCGGCGACGCGCGGTCGAGCTTGCCTTCCTCCACTAGGGCGAGCAAAAACTGGCTGTGGTGCATGACCTCGAGCTGAGGACCGAAATGGCCGTATTCGTGCTTGAGCGAATTGAAGCAGTGTGGGCAAGGGGTGACGACGTGTTTGACCTCGTAGCGCTCGAAGACGCCCACGTTCTGGCTCGCCATTTCTTGGAAGAGAAATTCGTCTCCGGTTCGCCGAGCGGGATCGCCGGTGCAGGCTTCTTCTTGGCCGAGGCAGGCGAAGTTTACGCCCGCCTTTTTGAGAAGAGCGGCCACCGCCTTCGTAGTCTTCACCGCCCCCGGGTCGGTTGCCCCCGCGCACCCGACCCAAAAAAGAATATCGAAGGGCTTGCCGTCGCGGGCAAGCGGGATGTCGAGGCCCTTCATCCAATCCTCGCGATTGGAGGCGGGCGTTCCCCAGGCGTTGCCGGAACTTGCCGTTTGCCGAAGCATGGTGGCCGCGGAGCCGGCCAGCCGGCCTTCCGCGACCAGATTGCGGCGGGCATCGACGATCAGGTCCACATGGCGAATGAGGACCGGGCAGGCCTCCACGCAGGCATTGCACGTGGTGCATTCCCAAAGGGCCTCTTCGGTCGTCGCTTCCGCCACCGGAGTATTGGAAAGATTGGCGGCCCGGATATCCTGGACGATCTTCTTGGGATCGAGGTACTTACCGACGAGATTGGCAGGGCAGACCTCCGTGCATCGCCCGCACTCCATGCACGCGTCGAGCGACATGAGATGCCAGCGGCTGTAGTCTCTCGGAACCGTAACTCCGATTTGGCCGGTCTGCTCGACCTCTTGCATGGAAAGGGGCTCCAGTCGTCCCATCGGCCGGTCGGGTTTACCGGCCGATGAAAAGACCGCCATGACGATATGGCGCAACCGCATCTGGGGGATGAGAGCGAAAAAGAGAAAGACCCAGGCCATGTGGAACCACCAGATGGCGACGTAAGCGCCGTCGGATAGGCCGCCAAAAACCTGGGCTGTCGCGTAGCCGACCGGCGCCGACCAGTCGAACGGTTTTGGATCATTGGCCATCCGCGCCGCCTCGAGGAGATAGCCGGTGGCGCCGACCACGAACAAAAGGGCGAGAGCCCAGTAGTCGCTCCAGTCGTGGGTGAGAGTGCGCGGCCTCGCTTGCCACCTTCGAATGGCGGCCCAAAGAAGACCGATCAGGAAGACTGCCCCCAAAACGTCGGCCGACATCTCATAAACGAGATAGTAGGCGCCGTGGTGAAACTTCCATGGGGAGTAGGTATTGATGCCGAGCAAGGTGGTGGCGATGAGCAAGGCGAGGAAGCCGTAAAAGATCATCAGATGCATCGGCGCCCCGCCCTTCTTGCGGCTTGTCTGCACCTTCTTTTGGCCGAGAACGAATTTCGCCACGTTGCCGATGAGATCGGGTTTCCAATCGATCGGGCGGCCCTTCATCCAGAGCCGGACTCGCTGAATGACCTGGTAGGCCATGACTCCGATGCTCAGGAAGGCAAGGAAGTAAAACAGCCTAATTTGCCAGAGAGTGAGATGGAGAAACTCGGCTCGGGTCGGTTCCACGTTTCCTATTTTGACCATTGTTCGAGAGTGCCATTCTTAGGATGGAGTCAGGGCGACTGGATTGGTACGGCGACTTTCGCCGAAAGCCCTCGTAAATCAATAAACCCGGCTGCCGGGCCAAGGGTCATTGCGCCTCGGCGAGGTCGCCCTACCGCTCAATTGCCGGAGGTAAACTGGTTCGGCTGGCGCCGTGCCCAAGTGGTTAAGGGAAGGGTCTGCAAAACCCTCATTCAGCGGTTCGAATCCGCTCGGCGCCTCCATTCGTCTCAGGATTATGTCTTCGCGTTCAAAAGCTCTCGCAGAAGCCAAAATCAGCCCTCTAGGTTTATGCGCGCCTCCGCCGCTCATCATCGAATGCGACGCCTTTTCGGGTTCGTTGTCGACGCTCTTCACGGTGGTTCGGCAGCACAAGATCGACCTGCTCGGGGTGCCTCTTCTTCCGATCTGCCAAGCCTACTTTCTCTATATGCTGGAGGCGGCAGGCAACGATCTCGAATCCTCGGCCACCGCCCTCGTCGCGCTGGCCTACCTGCTCGAAAGGAAGGCCTGGCTTTTGCTCCCATCGGAAGCGGAGCCAGAGATGGACGCGCCGTTGGAAATCGAGCCCAACGCCTACGAATACGAGGCGGCGATCGAGACCCTTCAGGTCTGGCAGGCAGAGCGAGAACAGCTTTTCTTCCGATCGGGACGAGAGAGCGGCCATTACGAGATGCCGATGGAGATTGGACAGATCACGCCCGCAGACTTGGCCCGAGCTTTCGAAAGTCTGCTGGCGCGAGCACAGCCGGACCTCCTCGAGCGTTTGGCCCCTCCGAGGCGATCCCTGAGCGAGCAGATGGGGATTGTATTTCACGCACTAAGCTCCGACGCGAAGGCGTTGGATGAACTCATGGTCGATCCCTTTACGAGGAACGAAGCGGTTTGGTGGTTCTTGGCTTTGCTGGAGCTGATCCGCGTAGGGCAGGCAAGTGCAGAAGTGCGAGATGGGGACGTTTTCTTTTCGAGAGGGAAGCAAGAGCCGAAGGAGCCAGCTAGCATTTGAACGTGGCCAAAGCCTTAGAGGCAGTGCTGTTTGCGGCCGATTTGCCCGCTTCCGTTGCGTCGCTTGCCGAAGCGCTGGAAGTCGAGGAGGCGGAAATTGAACGTGGACTGCAGGAATTTGGCTCACGCCTGGCGGAAACCAGTGGCCTGCAGCTGGTCAAGATCGCGGGCGGCTATCAACTGTGCACGAACCCCATCTATGCACGACCGGTCGCGAAGCTTCTCAAACCCCAAAAGCAGCGCCTCAGCCGCAGCTTGCTCGAGTGCTTGGCGGTGGTCGCCTACCGTCAGCCTATCACGCTGGCGGAGATCGATTCGGTCCGCGGAGTACAGAGCGACTACAGTATTCGTCAGCTCCTCGAACGTCGACTAGTTCGGGAGGTCGGAAGGCGCTCTACGCCCGGACGTCCTCTACTATACGGCACGACCCAGCAATTTCTACATCAATTTGCCATGGACGATTTGTCTCAGCTGCCGGTTCTGGCGGAGGGAGCGCAGTTGAAAAACGACGATCTTCAGCCGATGCTGTTGTAGGAGAAGTTGGTAAAATGGCGGACAAGCTTGTGCAGGTTCAATTCAAAGCAATTTTGCTGAGTGTCGCCACGCTCTTTATATCGGTTCCAGGCTTCGCAGACGAATTGGCGGTATCCGCGGAAAGCGCGGTCGTCATGGATGCTCAAAGCGGGAAAGTGCTTTGGGCAAAGGATCAAGACACCCCTCGCTTCCCGGCCAGCACGTCGAAAATCATGACCGCGCTGCTGCTTATCGAGCGATGTCGTCCGGAGGAAATGATTACCGCCCCGGACGACGTTGAAAACGTGAAGGAAGCGAGCTTGCACTTAAAACCCGGTGAGCAACTCAGCGCTCAGGACATGCTTTACGCGATCCTGTTGCGTAGCGCCAACGACGCCTGCTACTGCGTTGCAAAGCATATCGGAGGGTCGGTCGATGGATTCTCTAAGCTGATGAACGAGAGGGCCGCCCAAATCGGGTGTAAACACACGCATTTCCACAATCCTAACGGATTGAACGATCCGCTGCACACCATTTCGGCGCTTGATCTGGCCATGATCGCTCGCGAGGCGATGAAGCGCGAGGAGTTCCGGAGCGTCGTCCGCCTTCAGAAGCACACGATCAAGCGCAGCATCAACCAAGAGGACACGATCATGGCGAGCAAGAACAAGTGGCTCGCTAAAGATGTGACGGCAGATGGGATCAAAACCGGCTATACGATTCCGGCGGGGAAGTGCTACGTCGGCAGCGCCACTCGCAACGGTTATCGAGTCATTACTGTCATATTGAAGAGTAAGGATTGGCAGGCAGACCATCAGGGAATGCTGGACTGGGCCTTCAAATCTCATGAGCAAGTGACCATCGCCGAGGCGAGCACTCCGTTGTGGTCTCGAGAGCTCGCAGGCGGCGCGGCCCCGGTGGACGTGGGCCTTTTAGAAAGACTATCTTCGGCGGTGAGGCGGCTGATTACGGTGGAAAGAAGCGAGCCGGTGGCTCGCCTGGAGTTGGACGAGCATTTGGAAGTACCCATCAAGCGAGGCCAGCCGATTGGTTGGGCCGTGATGCGGGACCGAGACGGCTATGAATTTCGGGTGCGGGCGATCGCGTTGAACGATGTGGAAAGAGCACGTCTTATGGGCGGCATAAGCGGAGCCGGTAGCCCAACGATTCTCTTCGCGGTCGCCCTGGCGGGAAGAGCGTATATGGCGAAGAGGCGATCGAGACGCTTCTTCGAGTCTGTTTAGCTCGTGCGCGGTCCTCGAACGGAACAAGCCCGAGGAGAAAGACTGCACAAGGTGATTGCAGCAAGTGGCTTGTGCAGCCGGCGAAAGGCCGAAGATCTCATACGGGAGGGACGCGTTTCCGTCAATGGCCTGGCGGTGGCGGAGATGGGAATTAAGGTTGAGCCTTCCGACGAAGTGACGGTAGATGGTGCGCCTATCCTGGCGGCGAAGCCGACCACGCTCATTATGAACAAACCTCGGGGAGTGGTGACCACCCTTAGCGACCCCCAGCGCCGTCCGACGGTAGCAAAATATCTGCCTGATATCGGAGCGGCCGTGAAGCCGGTAGGACGCCTCGATTTCGACTCGCAAGGCCTTCTAATTTTCACCAATGACGGCGAATTGGCGATGCGCCTCAGCCATGCGCGGTATGGAGTGGAAAAAGAGTACTTGGCGACGGTTCAGGGTCAACCAACCGAATCGGAGCTCGATCAGCTCCGCAAAGGCATCGCCATTCTTTCCGAGGAGCCCGCCCACCGAGGAAAGCGTATGATGAGCTACAAGACGGCGCCTGCCCATGTGATGCTGGTGGCGGTGGATTCGAAAGCGGACACCTCGCGAGTGAAGATCATTATCCACGAAGGGCGAAAGCGTCAGATTCGGCTTATGTGCCAAGCCATCGGCCATCCTGTGCTGACTCTCAAGCGGACCCGAATCGGGCCGCTCGTGCTCCGGGATCTCCCAGCGGGGGCTTGCCGAATGCTGGGCAAGGTGGAGGTCGAGCGGCTTCGGAAGCTGGTGGGGCTCGCCTGAGTTCGGGAACGGCAAGGGGCAATGGTTAGTGTCGACAGGGCCTCGGCGCTTTTCGCGAAATCGCCCTACCTAGAAATTGCCCGCTGAAGCCTTAGGGGCAGTAGACGGCTTGCTGCTTTGCTTTCTCATGTCCGGGATTTTGACGGAGAAGCTCTTTGAATTCGGCGCAGGCTTCGTCGATCATGCCCAGCATCATCATCGTCATGGCAAGGTCGTAGCGCGCGTTTTGATGAGCGGGATTGCCATCGACCACGCCCTGCAAAGTGGCAAGCGACCCGTCGAAGTCACCCTCGAAGCCTTCGATCAGGCCGAGCTGCCATCGGGCGTCGGTATGTTGGGGTTGCAGCTGCAGAATCTGCTGAATGAGCTGACGGGCCTCCCGATAATTGCCCTCGCATCGCAATTGGAATGCTTTGTCATAGGTTTCCTCGACATTCATACGGAAGCAGCCCTTGAAAGCTAGTGGAGTATATCATAGCACTGCCCTTCCCGCTAAGGTCAAACATTTTTATACTTCCAGCGACCTTGTTTGAACATCCATACAGAAAGGATTCCCTGAACACCTTGGGTTAGGCTCATGGCGAGCCAGGCACCCACCGCCCCCATCTTGAGGGGAAGAGCGAATATATAAGCCAGGGGCACTCTGAGCGCCCACATGCAAACGACGGTGATCCACATCGGCCTGACCGTATCCCCTGCCCCTTGCATGGCGCCGATCATAACCATCGCGTAGGCGAAGAAAATCTCGGTCACGCAGAGGTACCTAATGAGCACGATCGATTCTGAAGCGATCTCCGGCTTTCCCGCAACCAACAAGTTCACAAGGCCAGGCGTGAAGAAAAAAATGGGCAAAGAAAGTCCCAAGGTGACGAGGGCGGCGTGGTGAGCAGCTACCCAGCCCATCCGTTCGGCCCTGTCCGGCCGCTTCATTCCCAAGCTTTGTCCTACTAAGGCGGCGGATGCGACGGAAAGGCCAAACGAGGGCATGAACATAATCGATTCGATGCCAAATCCGATGGCCATAGCGGCGATTGCGGCGGAAGCGTTCGGAACCTTGGCGAGCACCAACGTAAATGCGGTTAGCGAAGCGACGCGCAAAACCGACATGGCGGCCGCAGGCAGGGCAATCCTCAGAATTCGAACCATCCAGGCCTTCATCGGAATGGAGATTCTCCAAGCTTCGCCAAGGGGTGTTTTGCCGCTGTAGACGAGATAAACGATGGCCGAAATCCATGCGCTTATCGTCATGGCCAAACTTGCTCCGGCGAGTCCCATATCGAACCCGGGCATGGGGATTCCCCCTAGAAGCGTTCGCGGCGGGAATATGAGCACGAAATTCAGCACCATGTGTAACAGAATCTGGATGCCGCTGATCATCATCGGACTCTTCGTATCGCCAATTGCGCGAAGGGAGCCGGCAAGCGCCTGAATCAAATAAATTGCAGGAAGACCTGCGGAATAAATCAGCAGGTATCGGACCATCAAGCGGCGCGCCTCAAAATCGTTGGCGGGAAGAAGCGAGGCGGCGGCGAAGGGCGTGATCAGAACGCTGACGCTTGCCAATATCAAGCCTCCGATGATTGCTACGCTCAGCGATTGTCTACCCGCCATTCGAAACTCTTCGACCTGCCCGGCACCGTAAGCCCGGCTAACGAGAGCGGTGGCGGCCGTGCCTAGAGACATGGCGAGCGAAAAAGTGAGGAACATCACGTTCATCGATGCGCCTTGAGCGGTCGATGCGGCGGCTTGAAGGTGGCCGATGAAGCCGCGGTCGAGGAGAGTGTTGACCACCTGAAGAGAGTTGAGGGCGACGGCAGGCCATGCGAGCGCCCAAACAATCTTGGACGCTCGTTCTTGTAATTCAGGAACGACTATGGCTTCAGCTATGGCAGACACGGGGATGAGTCCAGAATACACGTGCCCGAGGAGCACTCTGGGTACTACGTCTCTGATCCGCGCTGGATTGCCAGCCTAAAAATACGCGCCGCTGCTTTGTTTGGCTGCGTGGAGATATTCGATGATGAACTGCTTGAGGTCTTCCACCGTGGCTCCTTGGTATAGGGGAATGAACCGGTAGAATACTCCGTCGATATCCTGTTTCATCTTAAGTTGCTCGATGAACAGCCCTCTACGAAGCTGATCTGTCGTAGCATAGAATCGGCTGGGCCCTCGGTAGAAGAAGGCGGCCATACGCCCCGCCTCGCCTCCATTGCTCATTCGAACAATGGTCAGAGGAATGGTTCCTCGGTCGGGTGATTCGAGAGAATCTTGCTTCTCGTCTTCGATCGTCCATTGTTGGGCACGGAAGCATACTCTAGGGTCGTGGAAGCTTTCTTTGCTTCGACTGGCGATCAAGACCACGTCGAAGGACTTGTCGCCACTTTGGTAGATTCTGGGGACGATGCCATAGGGATGCAATTCTTCGTAGGTGAACTCATTCATCTTGTACGAGCATCCAATATTTTCCGGGCTCCGAATGTAATCGTATGTGCCTACTTTGGCAGGAGCTATCGATTCCATCCATTTTTCCGTCCTGTTCAGATGCTGAACCTTGGGCATGAACGTGAAGGCAGAGCCCGCAATAATGAGCAAGCCGCCGAAGATGAATGCGCGTTTCGTCAATCCTTCCATCCGAGCCACCTCGCAATCTTAAACAAGATAAAGAAACAAATCAGAAGCGTGATATAGCCGCTGTAGTCGTGAAAAGTCATGCCGGCAGCGTTGCCATACCGGTCTCCGACGATTCCTATGAGCGCTACCCGCAGTCCGTTGATAAATAAGCACAGGGGCAAGATTAGCGCAACCATGACCAGATTGCTCCACCAGCGAAGACCACCGATCAGCATGAAGAATGCGGTGAAGGCGGTAACGGCGGTAAACAGTTTCAAGCCGGAGCACTGGACAGCCACATGGAGGGTGAAGCCATGCGGCATGATGATCGTTTGCACGTCTTCGCGATAAGGGTCGGATCCCAGTAGCTGGAGCATTTTGAAAGCGAAGCTCGTGGACCATTGCTGGAGAAATACCGTATAGCCTTCGATGAAATTGATCAAGTCCGGTAAACCAAAGGCTAGATAGGCAGTCGGCAATGTGAGCGCGGTCATCCACCGCCATCCGGCGATGAACCAAGCCCCCAATAAGATCGTCACGAGAAGGCCGAGCGAGAGGACGTTCATGACCTCGGCGAGATAGCCTGCTCGAACGACATAGAGTACGGCAATCAGAGGAACCAAAGCGATCCATCCGGGCCGCACTGGAATGCTGCGGAGCCTAGGCCACCAGCGATAGACGATGTAACCAACGATTACGGGGATGAGAAACCCGTGGGAATAGTATCCGTCGTCGCTGAGATATTTCTTGGGTAAACCAGACAGCAAGCTCCAGAAACAGGCAACAATCCCTAAAAGGAGAATAACGCCCGGCCAAAAGGCGGGTGAACGGAGGACGGCATTTACATCGAGAGAGGGTCTCTCAGCCGCGATGCTGACGCTTTCTGGTATGGCAGGACCGACGACTTCAACTCCGGTGAGGTCCATTCTCACCTCCCTTTAATTTCATAGGCATTATGATATATCGGCAGCAAATAACGGACCATTCAACAGGAGGCAATACGGAAACGCTCCCCCTGGGCCCATTAGAATTACGCCGCGATCCACCGGAACGTGCGGTTTCTGCACCACAGGGTAAAGTTTTGCGGTCTGCCATGAACCCATCGACCGCGAACCTATCGCTCATCCCGGGAGTTCGAATTATTCCTCTTCGGCGGCATGAGGACTCTCGAGGCTGGTTGCTCGAGTTGTTTCGACGTGATGAGCTTCCAACTGGATTCGATCCGGCGATGGGTTACGTGAGCGTTACCAAGTCCGGAATAGCCCGAGGACCCCACGAGCACCAGAACCAAACAGATGGCTTCGTATTTCTTTCGGGAACTTACCGGCTTTTTCTTTGGGAGAATCGGCCGGGGAACGCCCAGGCTAATGAGATTTTGGACGTGGGTGGCGATAATCCCGCATTTATCATCGTGCCCCCGGGGGTCGTTCATGCCTATAAAAATATTGGGGAGGGGGACGCGTATGTGCTCAACTTTCCCGATCGATTGTATGCCGGATGGGGCAAACGTGAACCAATCGACGAAATTCGGCACGAGAA
>JBBREX010000099.1:0-11068 GCA_038225245.1 Fimbriimonadales bacterium
CGATAATCGGGGCCACCGTGAATCCGAAGTGCAGAATTTGATACGCCCGATACGCCGGACTTGCTGCGGTACTGGTTGCAACCGTTGCCATATTGACCTCCTACATGGTTTCCTAGCGACCTTTGGTTATAGAGCGAAGGGAATCATCAGAAAGTTCGAATATGGGACTCGCTAGTGAATAGGCATTTGAGATTTGAGAACATTTAAACACCGGCTAGCTCAAGTACTTATGTTAACCAATAAGCGTAAAGCCAACATGCGGTAACTCAGAGATGTGGCAGCTAACGTGAATTTGCAAACCCGGCGGTCGGTCAAAGTTATTAAGAGCATTCGCGCTCAGAATTGATCGCTCTGCCAAGATTCAGCGAATATAGGTACTGAAACTTGAGTGAACATGCAACTACCGCGCGCGCTACGGAACGTTTTCCTCGTGATTCTTTGGCCGACGCTAATGATCAATTGATGAAATTTCCTACCACCATGGTCGCGTCGATACGCCCGCAGCAGAAACTACGCCCCGCACTGGCGAAGCTCAAGACTTCCGGAGACATTTCCGAAGTGAACTGCCCAAGATAGGTGAAGTACCTTAAGTCCCAATGTTGTTGGCGGTCGGCGCTCTGCGCAATGAGAGTATGCCCGTCGGGCGTAACGGCGAGACGCTTCACGACGCCGGCCTGATATCCGTTCCACGTACCAAGTAGCGTTGCCAATGGAAAATCCCAAAGGGTAAAGACTCGCGAGCTCTCCGTTACTACAATTCGATCGCCAGCAGGAGCGAAAATCGCGTCCATCGGCTCGGTTCGCATCGGCAGGAACAGGACCATCCGGCCAGTATCCACACTTCGTACAACAACTGCGGTCGAGCCTGCGGTGGTACCGATGAGATAGCGACTATCCGGACTGAAGGCGAGCGAGCGTCCTTCGCCTTGACCGATTGGGACACGCCAGAGAAGCCGCCCGTCGACCGCATCGAAGAGGCACAATGTGCTTGTCTGGCGAGTGCGACTATCGTACACGCAAGCGGCCACGGTCATGCCGTTCGGGGAAAATCGAACGATGCCAGATCCGCTGCCGGCATGATTGTTCCAAAGCAGCCTTCCGTTGTTCGAGTTCCACATAACCACCTGATCTGGATGAGTACAAACGACTTTCGATCCGTCCGGTGAAAGGGCCACATCGGTCACGCGCCCCAGAGTTTCGATCCGGCTCTTGACGTCTTTGGTGTATGCGTCGTACACGTTGATCTGGTGATAGGCTGCGCCGGCTACCGTACTTTCATCGAGCGAAACGGCGACTGCTGGAGGCCTCGAACATTCACCAAGCGGCGTGCCTAGCGGGGTTGCGTTGAGCGACCAAAAGCTGGCCACGCTCGGCTTCCAAAAGTCTCCGATAGCGAGGGAATCGTCAGTTGGCTCGAACGCGAATGTAGGCGAATCGGTTGGAAACGTCTTTTGCAAGCGTAGACCCGGAAAGCTAAATAGCACATCCAGCTCATCGTAGGAGGAAAGGAATAGGAATCGGCTGTCGAATGAAAAGTCGAGGGAATAGATTGACGCTAAAGGAAGCTCACCGACGGGCATCCATGTTTTCGTCAACCAAACATAAAGCCTCTGATCGTCAAAGGCAACGAGATACTTTCCGTCTGGGCTGAATTTACATCTGGACAACTGCCTCACCGGGTTCGGCTTAAGTTCGCGGATTACCTTGCCCTGAATCGAATCCCTTATAGTGATCGTATTACGCCTGCTCTCCGATCGAATCGCAATGAGTTTTCCGTCAGGCGATAAGTCGATCCCTCCGTTATGGTCATCGATTCGCAAGATCTCCCCTCGCCCGAGATCTGATAGGTCATATAGCGAAACGTGATCCGAGAAAGCGACGGCCAATCGCGAGTTATCACGGAAGAAGACCGGCGCGGCGCCGCCTCCCCCGTAAATTCGAAAGACCTTAACCCCGTCCGAAACCCTCCACAAGCTCAAGCCCGCAGGCCGGTTGGTCTCGGAGGTCGCCAAGTATTCTCCATTAGGAGAAAGAGCGCTGGCACCGAGACCTGGCACGGAGAACGTGCGGATTAGCGCTCGACTCTTGGCGAACCAGATTTTAACCGTGTCGTCATATTCGATGCTCTGCGCGGTGGCGATGAGCCTGCCGTCCTGCGAATAAGCTAGCCCAGTGGGCCCGTAATAATGTCCGCCCGCCATCCAGCGAATGCGCCCTTGGCATTGAGAGCATGGCGGAGCTAAGGTGGCCAGACATGCGAGCAATACGCGCAGTCGATTTGCGGTTTGGAGCAAGTGCATGGAAATCTCCGATTTGTTTCAGTATAAGTGCAGACGTTATCATGATACGCCATCGGCGGCAAAGCTATGCCAAACTTGTCCGTGCGTTATGGCTATGTGATCGCCGGAGTTCTGCTAGGCGTGTTCGGGCTCGCTCAGCTTCTCCAATTGTTCGGACTAATCGGCATCGGATTTAGCATTTGGGGTATCGGATTGACAATTCTGCCTCTTGTCGGCTGCTATTTGTGCTTCAAAAAGGCAATGGCCACACAAACAAGGGATGATGGGGCTACAGGCACGCGCTAGCGTCCGCTTTGCGCCTTCGCAATGATTTCGGTGGCGATGTTATTGGGAACCTCTTCGTAGTGGGAAGGGGTGACGTTCGGGGAGGCTCGGCCTTGGGTGAGCGAGCGTAGGGTGGTTACGTAGCCGAACATCTCGGAGAGAGGCACATGGGCGTTCACGATGGTGATTCCCCCCGCTGCCGGCTCCATGCTTTCGATCCTGCCCCTGCGCCCGTTGATATCGCCGACCACGTCGCCTACGTTATGCTCGGGAGTCGTTACCTCGACGTGCATAATGGGCTCCTTCAGGACGGGGTTAGCTTTCTTCATGGCCTCGCGAAAAGCGATCACGCCCGCCTGCTTAAATGCGTTTTCGTTCGAGTCGACCTCATGATAGCTGCCGTCGACGACGGCGACCTTCACATCCACCACCGGATAGCCCGCCACCACACCGCTCAATAGACCTTCGCGAAGACCTTTTTCGATGGCGGGAATGTATTCGCGAGGCACCGACCCCCCGACCACCTTATTCTCGAAGACGAAGCCTGAACCGGCCGGCAACGGCTCCATTTCGATCCAGCAGTGCCCATATTGGCCGGAACCGCCGGTTTGCCGGATAAATCGACCTTCCGCCTTTACTTTCGTTCGCACCGTCTCACGGTAGGCGACCTGTGGTTTGCCCTGGTTTGCCTGGACGCCAAACTCTCGGTTAAGGCGGTCGACGATGATTTCCAGGTGAAGCTCGCCCATTCCGGAGATAATCGTTTGGCCGCTTTCGGCATCGGAGAATACGCGGAACGTCGGATCTTCCTGGGCCAGACGTTGGAGAGACGAGCCGAGCTTTTCCTGATCCGCCCTGCTTTTGGGCTCGATGGCGATTTGGATAACCGGCTCCGGAAACTTAATGCTCTCGAGAGCGATGGGGTGGCTTTCGTCACAAACCGAGTGGCCGGTACTGACGTCGCTGAGGCCAATTACGCCAACGATCTCCCCGGCATAGACTTCGTCGATATCGTTTCTGCTATTAGCATGCATCTCGAGGATTCGGCCAATTCTCTCGCTGCGCATTCGAAAGTCGTTGGTTTGCGGATCGCGATAACAGACCATGACCGAACTTCCCTTCCTAAGGGTTCCGCTGTACAGCCTGATGTAAGTGAGACGCCCGACATATTTGTCGCTCATGATTTTGAACGCGAGCGCGCAGAAAGGAGCCTTGTCGTCAGGAGGACGGATCTCCTCCTCTTCAGATCTGGGATGCACGCCTTTTACCGATCCCACGTCGAGAGGTGACGGTAAGAATTTGACCACCGCATCGAGCATGGCTTGAACGCCCTTATTCTTAAAGGACGATCCGCTGATGATCGGCACCACTTTGTTACCGATCGTGCCGACGCGAAGCGCCTGGTTGATCTCCGCTTCGGTGATTTCTTGGCCCTCGAGGAACCGCTCCATGATGGAGTCGTCGAAATCGGCTATGGATTCGATCATTTTCTCTCGAAATTCGGCGGCCTGAGCTCGCAGGTCTTCGGGGATGTCGATTTCTTCGAACTGCTTTCCATCATCCGAGGTGTAAACGGTGGCCTTCATGGAGATGAGGTCGACGTAGCCGCGATATTTGCTTTCCGCTCCGATGGGAATCTGGATGGGAGTGGCATTCGCCCCCAACCGCTCCTTGATTCGGTCGAGAACGGTGAAAAAGTCCGCTCCGAGCCGGTCCATTTTATTCACATAAATGATTCTTGGGACGCCATACTTGTTCGCTTGTCGCCAAACGGTTTCCGATTGAGGCTGGACACCTCCAACCGCACAAAATACGGCGACGCAGCCATCCAATACTCTCAGCGAGCGTTCGACCTCTACTGTAAAGTCGACGTGGCCCGGAGTGTCAATAATATTGATTTTATGCTCTGGATGATCGTTGTTCGATCCGCTCCAGAAACAAGAAGTGGCGGCCGAGGTTATGGTGATCCCGCGTTCTTGCTCCTGCTCCATCCAGTCCATGGTTGCGGCGCCTTCATGCACCTCGCCCATCTTGTGCGACTTTCCCGTGTAGTAAAGGATGCGCTCGGTCGTAGTGGTCTTACCGGCATCGATGTGGGCAGCGATGCCGATGTTGCGAACGAGTTCGAGGGCGTGACTTCTGGGCATGGATTGTTGGCGGTTGGCGTTGGCTTTGAATCGTTATCTGATGGCTGTTGGCGGTTGGCGGTTGGCCACTCTTGTAATTCCTCCGCTGACCCCTGACCGCCAACCTGCAACCATCTAACCGTACGCCGCTTCCTCCTCCTTTACGACTACATTATCAAGGCTCTTCAGGAAAGCATCTAATTTCTTGCTTAGTACTATCATCGTCGAGTGGATCGACGATGCTTCTCCATCCTCCAGGATATTGATCCGTCCCGCCACTTCAACGAGAGTTCTTAACTCATATAGAGATCCGCGGGCGACTCGTACGCTAGCGGCAAAGGCGCCACGAGTTGTTCGCCCATAACCTTCGGCAATGTTTGCAGGTATCGAAACAGCGGCACGACGCATTTGGCTGGTCAAGCCGTATATTTCGCCTGGAGGAAAGCTTGCTGTGACGCGATAAACGGATTCCACGACGGACATTCCGATTTGCCAAATCTCAAGCTTTTCGTATCTGAATAATTCGTTCATTGCGGTTGATTTTAGGTGTTGCAATGTGCGCTTCGCGGTTCGATAACCGCCAACCGCCAACAGCTAACCTAGAACCTGTAATGGGCAAACGCCTTGTTGGCATCGGCCATGCGATGGGTGTCTTCTCGCTTTTTAATCGATGGGCCGGTACCGTTGAACGCATCGAGCAATTCCGATCCAAGTTTCTCGATCATCGATTTTCCGCTCCTCTTGCGAGCGTTTTCGATCAGCCATCGAAAGGCGAGGGTGCGACGGCGGACGGGTCTGACTTCCATCGGCACTTGGTACGTCTGGCCACCGACCCGGCGAGGACGAACTTCGACGGCGGGCATGACATTTGCCACCGCTTTTTCAAAGACTTCGATCGGCGATGCTCCCGCTTTCTCAGCGATATTGTCGAGAGCGGTGTAGAAAATCTTCTCGGCGACCGTCTTCTTGCCGTCCAGCATCATCCGGTTAATGAAGCGCTGAGCGATCTCGCTCCCATAGACGGGATCGGGCGTGACATGTCTTTTTCCTGCAGGTCCTTTACGTGGCAATTCGATCGCTCCTTACTTCTTAGCAGCCTTAGGCTTTTTCGTGCCGTATTTGCTTCGCCCCTGCATCCGATTGGCCGTTCCCGCCGTTTGCTGCGTTCCACGAACAATGTGGTAGCGAACGCCCGGGAGATCCTTGACCCTGCCACCTCGAACAAGGACCACTGAGTGCTCCTGGAGGTTATGGCCTACGCCGGGAATATAGGCGGTCACTTCGATGCCGTTGGTGAGCCGTACGCGGGCGACCTTCCGTAGCGCCGAATTCGGCTTCTTTGGCGTTACCGTACGTACAACCGTACATACCCCGCGCTTAAACGGATTTTGTTTAAGGGCAGGAGATTTCGATTTCATCTTCGGAATCTTTCGACCCCGTCTTACGAGCTGATTGACTGTCGGCATACTTATTCGTTCCCGATGCTTATCTCTTGCCCAAATCGATGTTCGAGGGCTCGACTTAAACAAAAAACCCCTCGCGATTTCGCGCAGGGGGAGCCGGATCTTTCAGTCGGACTAATTCTCTTTTCCGTGCTTCCGAACTCGCCTCCACCGCGGTAACCGCAACACTTGGCACTGCCCAAGCTGCGCCAGATCCCTATTATGCAGGTTGAAGCGAAACCTTGTCAAGCCCCCATCGAACGACAGAAGTCCAGCACTTCTGCATTTTCCCAGGTACCTGCGTAGCGGCACGATTTCTGTTCGTATCTTTGTTAAACTATCTATCTGGCCACGCATGCTCACATCTACCCGCGAAAATGCCTCCCCGCTTGATTCAAAGTTCAATAATATCGGCGTAATCCGCCTGATATTAGCTCTTTCGGTCATCGTCCACCATGCTTGGTATCTGGGCGCGTTCGGACCGGATATAGCCGAGCAGTTCAGCCGTGGCCGAACGAACCTAGGAGAAATTGCCGTGCATGCGTTCTTCGTTCTCAGCGGTTTGCTGATTACTAAGAGCTGCCTTCGGTCCCCCTCAGTTGGCCGTTATCTATGGAACCGAGTACTGAGGATCTACCCTGCGTATTGGGTCTGTCTCGTGGTGGTCGGGTTTTTGATCGCGCCCGCGGCGGTGCTCATCGAACGAGGAAGCCTTGCCGGATATTTTAATGGGGGACCAGATGGTCCCTTCGCTTACGTTCTGCATAACTTTACGCTGGGCCTGCGCCAACTGGGTATCTCCGGTGCTTTCACCTCGACGCCTGTTCCGTATAAGATTAATGGATCCATTTGGACGCTAGTTCCGGAATTCAAATGCTACTTGGTAGTGGCGGCGGTAGGATTGCTCGGACTTCAGGGGGCGAAACGTCTCGGGATCGTACGGTTCGTGCTGCCTTCCTTGGCGGCTGCCCTTTATTTGATGAATGCCCTTCCCGGCGTGGCTCCCCATATTCCGCTTGTGAGTCCGATATTAGCGAAGACGTTTGAGCAGCCCGGACTCCTTAGGATGCTGACCTATTTCTTCATTGGATCGACCTGCTACATTTATCGGGATGCGATTCGGCTAAACGCAAAGGCCGCCTTCGGCGCCCTCGCTCTGACATTGGTGGCTATGCCATTCCACTTTGCCGAAGCAATCGTGCCCCCCGCCCTGTGCTACTTTTTCCTTTGGATAGCCTTTGCCGGACACGCCCGTTGGTTCAACGACAAAGTGGACTTCTCGTATGGCGTGTACATCTATGGATGGCCAGTGCAGCAGCTTTTATTAACGCTCGGCCTAAATCGCTACGGTCTCATTCCTTTAGCGGCCATTTCGATGCTCGCCGTCTTGCCTTTTGCCGCATGTAGCTGGTATTTCATCGAGTCGCCTATGCTGAAGCTGAAATCGCTGAACCTCAAAAGGAAAGCCGCGGCTGAAATCCTCGTAGCATCCGCTGTCGTCTCTGAATGACGGCGGACCCGGTCATCCGAACACAATGAAGCTCAGGATGGCGACTTGCGGATCTCGGCTTTCCTAGCGGATAAACGCATCAAGACGCGGTCGTCCGGAAATCGTTTCAAACCCTCCCGGAGAACGTGCGCCAACAGTTCCGGTTCATGCTGCTCCCGATAGATGAGAGCGAGCCATCGATAGCCGTCCACCAAAGATTCATTATCGTCTTCGGTTAAACGTGGCTTCTGGCCAACTTCCGTGGCTTTCTGCAAATATCGCAAGGCAACATCAAATCGGCGGAGCCGACCTGCGTTTAGGCTGCCCAGCTGAACAAGAATGGGAATGCTGGCGGGGTTGTACTGGAGGCCTACTTGGAGGAATTCGAGGCTCTGGACGATTGCTCGACGAGTACTTTTTCTGGCGATAAGAGAGGCCCCGCTCGTCCATCCAGGGACAAAATTGGGATCGATCCAGGTCATCAAACGGAATAATGGAAACGCGGTCTCCGGGTCGTTGTGGGTGTGCATGGCCATATCTTTGTAGGCGCGCGTCGCACGCTCCAAATCTCCGAGAATTCCCCGAAAATCTTCACTTTTTGCCGGAATCACCGTCACCAACTTATCGGCATCGATGGCAGCTAGTTCTTGGTGATCCGCTGAACCTACGCCGGTCCTACCATTTCTCACCTCGCCATCGGTTAAGGGACGCATTTCAACACCGTTGTGCAAATAGAGATCTGTGCGAAGCCAGAGCCAAGAAGTCACGCTCGTCCTAAATTGGCCGAGCAAAGAGACCGATCCATTGCTCTCGTGGACGTCGAGATCGGCGGTCGAGATGGGGGATTCAACCTTGTCGACGATGCTGGAAATCGAAGATCCGGAGAGGGAGAGGCAGGCAATTGCGGCCATAGCGATAATGGATGATTTCATATTAAATGGCCAAACGTCGGAATCGGATCCACGCCAGAGCCAGCATCGAAGAGCTGTAGATCAGCATATAGGCGGCCAGAGCCAATATGACCCAAGGAGCAACCGGGCTCCAGTGAAGGTAGGCGGCGCGGCCCCCCAGGTCGAAAAGGCCATAAGCAGGTAGCACGCCATTTAACACCTTGAATAGCAAGCGGAATCCGTCTGACGAGCTTGCGCAGGCAAGGATCAGGGCGCGCGATATCAAGCCCGACGCGAAGGCCACTCGGACGCTCACCGTGCAACCGGCGGCGTGCGTCATGCAGAGACTTAGGGTGAGGCCGACCGAGCACACGATCACGAGCCCCAGCATCTTGGCAACCAGATACTGAACGGTAAGGAGATCGAACTTAACCCCGAACCATAGCAAGGCGATTCCAGTCATGGCGGCAAGAAGCAAAAAACCAATCCAGCTCACAAGTATCGAGCCTAGGAGCTTTCCGACTAACAGGTCGAATCTGGATATCGGCCGGGCGAGAAGAGGGTACAAGGTGCGTTGTTTCAGCTCTTCAGGCATGACTCTTGTTGAAGTCAGCACCGCGACGACAGTTGAAAACATACTGAGAACTGAAAATCCAAGGTCCTTGGCAAAGAGTTCGAGACCTTGAAAACCAAAGATGCCTAACATTCCCGCGCTGGCAATAACCAGGAATCCCAAAATCGCGACTACCCAGAGGTCTTTCCGACGGATCGATTCAAGAACCACCACCCGGGCGACGGCTCTCCAGACTCGACACTTCAAGCGGCCCTCTCGATGGTATCGATGAAATAGTCTTCGATCGAACCTTCTTCTGCAATGACGTCGAGCACTTGCCCTCCAGAACCATGAACCGAGGAAATTGCCTCGAGCAGATGCTTCTTATTCGCAAATCGGGCCAAGAATTGCCCGTTGCCAAGATCGGTTGGTGGTTGGGCCGTATTTTTAGGAAAGTCTCTACTGATGAATGTCAAGGCGTACCGCCCGATTTGTTCCCGAAGCGCCCCGAGATTCCTTTCTTCGACAAATTTGCCGTTGTGGATAACGAGAATTCGATCGCAAAGCATTTCGACTTCGGCGAGTTCGTGACTGGAAAAAAAGAGGGTGCATCCCCTCGACTTGCGCTCGTTCAAAAGGGCACGAAGCTCCCTCCTGCCCAGTGGATCGAGCCCGCTCGTTACCTCATCGAGAATCAGAAGCTCGGGCGATCCGAGCAGGGCTTGGGCGATGCCCAGTCGCTGGAGCAGACCTTTGCTTAGATTACGGTTCAGTTTGCCTGACGACTCCTCCAATCCCACCTGGGCAAGCATGGATCGTGTTTCGTCTCGCAGGGTTCGACCGCTCATGCCTTGAAGCTCGCCGTAAAAGTGCAGGGTTTCGAGCGGAGTCAGGAACGGATAGTAAAGAGCAACTTCGGGTAGGTAGCCAATTCTTCTCTTCGCTTCCACCGAGCCGCTTGGCAAGCCAAATATATCACACTTGCCTTGCCTGGGCTCCAAGAAGCCCATCATTGCCTTGAGCGTCGAGCTCTTTCCAGCTCCATTCGGTCCCAGAAAACCGACAACCTCGCCTGGCTGCACGGCGAAAGACAGACCTTGCACTGCGTCCACGATCTTTCCGTTCTTTTGACGATATTGGACGTGAAGGTCCTCGACTGCTATGGGTAATTGCATTCCTGGCAATATCGTCGGCAGGAACGGTGAATCGTTGGAGGGCCAGGTTCAATTGTGGAGGTTCCGCGGAAGAACCTGGCTCATTACCGGACAGCTATTGAATCGTCCAAATAGCCTGATCCAACCCCGCCGAGTACGAGTTCGTGAAAATCGGCCCTGCGGGTTTGAAAGCAGCCCGCGAACGAATCTCCCGCGTAGTTCCATCGATGAAGCGTGCCGGATTGGCCAGATTTACCGACACGGTTTGATCGCTTGTAGTGGCGGCCCGAATATCTTGCACTTCCCAGGCGCCTGCCGCGAAATCGTATGCCGCAATTGTTTGATTAAGGCCGGTGATGCTCGCGCTCGCCTCTAACTTGAAGCCAAGGATGCTCGGAGTTAAGCTAGGGCTAGCCGAACTGACCAAGACCTGAATGGGAGCTTCTTGACGATTCAACGTGAGGCCATTTCCCACCACAAGTTTCTGGTCGTCGCTGAGGAACAGCTGAGGCAGCCCGCCAGATATGAGATTTCCACGAAAAACTGTATAAGCGGTCGGAAATACATCGCCTCGGGGCACTCCCCCATAGGCTAGGTAATCCATCGATCGAGAGTGCAGGTCGATGCGAAAGCTGGGAAGCTCGATCCCGAAAGCATACGCCTCGATGTCGATGTAGTTTTGTGGGTCGCCTCCAAAATCGTCGAGCCTCACGTTGTAGCCCTGCCCGGTAACAGGATCGAAGAACGCGTCCCTGTTTGAGGCTGATGCTGTCATTTGGCCGATAACGCGCTTGATCTTCACATCGATCGGGGTTCCGTTGTAATCAAAGGTAATCGTCTGGTTTACCAA
>JBBREX010000100.1:0-11066 GCA_038225245.1 Fimbriimonadales bacterium
TATTAATGCCGCTTACACCCGTAGTTGAAAACCCCGCCATATCGAGGTTGTGGATGACATAGGGCACCACTCGTTTGCAGCTTTCATAGGCGTTGACCCTGCCCCAACCCCAGACGGGATCGCGTCCTCTGCTTAGGCCGAGGGGTTTGCAACCTTTGTACAATCCTTCCTCGAGATCGGCGACGTGGAAGTTCTGATCGGATCGGATGGCGAGCATCGAGCCGCAGATGCCGGCGACGAGACCCGCCGAGGCGCTCGTGCCCGTATCCACTCGTAGCCCTCCTCCCGTCCAGGTGCTCAGGATGCTAGAGCCCGGGGCATAAACATCGACTCCCGCTCCGTAATTGGAAGTGATCTCCTTCTGATCGTTTTGACTGGTGGCTCCGACCACGAGAACATTGGGCCACTGGTCTGCGCCAAGATCGAGATTGTTGTTGCCGGCCGCCCACACGAGAACCGCCCCCGCCGCCCTTACGTCAGCGCCCTTTTGATTGACCCGCGAGTCGCCGATTCCCGTTCTCGGAACGCAGATAACTTTCGCCCCGTGAGAGAGTGCCCAGTCGATTCCCGCGAGGGTGTAGACGATGTTGCCCACCCCTTGGTCGTTGGTCACTTTGATGGGCATGAGCTTGAACCCCCAGTTCATGCCGCACACCCCGAGGCCGTTGTTTCCGGCCGCTCCCGCGCAACCGGCGACGAACGTACCGTGGCCTTCGAGATCGTTGGTGTATTGGCCGGGGAAGGTATCGGCTTGGCCGGTAATGGCGTTATAGCCGGGCACGAGTAGGCCGCTTAGGTCCGGGTGAGTCCTCTCGATGCCGCTATCGACGATGGCGATGGTGACGGTTCCAGAACCGACCGTTTCGCCCTGAATATCCCAAGACCGCTCGGTCTGCATAACCGTGTGGTGCCATTGGTGCGGGAACGACGGATCGTTCGGACGAATCGCCATCGCCAGCATGGGTAAACCCAGTGAACTGATTAAGACTACTGCTCTCATATCTCTATATCCTCGTGGCTCCGGAGAACTCCGGCACGCCATGTCGCTCCGCGAATCTGCCCCCTTCCCCAGCCTAACGTAGACAACCCAGCAACCGCGCAAACAGCGCAAAAGCTTCTATGAAACACGCACATACCCCTCTGAAACCGTCTTAGAATGGTAACACCACTTGACCTCTCGGGGCAAGACTTATTCGACGTTTTTCGCAAAAAGTTCGACGCAAAGCAGAAATTTGTGAAAATCTGCGTTGTACAATTCGAGGACATGGCAGATTTGAGATCCTGGTTTGGGCCGATTGCCGCGCTCCATCTGGCCTTAGGAATAGCGCTTCTAGGCTTGAGTGCCCCAGAAGCATGGCCGGAGCCCACCATAATTGTGAACCGGCAGAACTCGATCCAGGAAGATCAACTGTTTAAAGAAGGGTTAGAGGCCTATCAGAAGCAAAAATTCGACGAATCGATCGGCAAACTGAAAGCATGCCTGGCACTGGCCGAGAAGTCCTCCAACAAGGCACTGCAGTTTAATTGTTTGCGGGTGCTCTCACAAGCGTCCCGACAACTTCGAGATTTCGAACAGCAACTTAATTATGCGAAGCGCGCCCAAACGCTTGGCCACGAGCTAGGAGCATTGCAGGAG
This sequence comes from Fimbriimonadales bacterium, assembly GCA_038225245.1. Classification (GTDB taxonomy): domain Bacteria; phylum Armatimonadota; class Fimbriimonadia; order Fimbriimonadales; family Fimbriimonadaceae; genus JBBREX01. The sequence continues at coordinate 1,637 of JBBREX010000100.1, forward strand.
ACTCGGGCGCTGGCAATCCTCGGCAGCGCACTGTTGGAAAACGGAGACGCTGCAAGAGCGGACAAGGCATTTGGTCAAGGCATTGATCTGATTAAGAACTCGGCAGAAGAAGAACGCGACAAGCGTCGAGATCTGCTTTATCAACTCTTGACGGGAAGGGGTGACGCTCGGCTAAAGGAAGGAAAGCTCGACGAAGCGCGCGAGGACTTCAAGAAATCGTTAAGCTTGCGGAGGCAACTTTTTCCCACGGGTGGTCTGCCAGTGGCCAAGGGCTTTTCTGACCTGGGAGCAGTTTATTGGACTTTAGGCCAATTCAATGAGGCTCTCGACCTCGAAAAGCAGGCTCTAGAAAACATCAGTTCATACAAAGATCAACCCGCTGCTCGCGGCACACTTGCTTCGATTTACACTAATCTAGGCAACTGTTATCTTTCCCAAGATAAGCTAGATGAAGCCGTCGCGGCCCACCAACAAGCTTTAGAAATCCTAAAATCCAACGAAACATCCTCCGAGTATGCAAATTGCCTGAATAGTCTGGGTGCAGACTATTGGTCCAAGGGCGATTTTTCTAAAGCATTGGAGTTTCATGCAAAAGCATTAACAATTGTTGAAGGATTGAAAATCAACGAAGAGATTTCGAAATGCCTCAACAATGTAGGGGCAGACCTATACTCCAAGCATAGCTATAAGGAGAGTTTGGCTACTTATAAAAAGGCTTTAGATTTGCTCCCAGATTCTCCTTCATTGGAGGCCGCAAGCTTACAAGATAATATTGCCGAAGTTTACGAAGCCGTTGCCGAATACGCTGATGCCGAGAAATTAGTGTTAAACGCAATGCTGGCATACGAGGGAGCGGCTAGAAGCTTACTCGTAGATCCGACGGAGTTAGCGGCTTTCCAACAAAAATACCAAAAGGACATTTATGCTCGTTACGCTCGTCTGCTCGATCGAGCCGGCCATCCCGACCAGGGATTAGAGCGGCTCGAGCGAGGCCGAGCCAGGGGTTTGTCGAGTCAGATCGCAGTGACCAACAGGAGCCTCAAATCGATTCTGACACCAGATGAATTTCGAACCCTTGAAGCCGCATTGGCGGAAGCCAATGGTAGCAATAAGAGAGTTCGGTTGCTCGAACTTGAGCGCTCTGAAAAGGGTTCAAGTCGGCAGGTCGACGTCCTTCTAAAAGATGCACGGTCTAGAGAGCGGGAGGCGGAGGCAAAACTAACTGCCCTCCGAGAAAGTCTCTACCTAACAAATAAGGACTTCAAGGCCCTATTGGAGCCCGCGTATAAATCGGCAGAAGAACTGGATCAGATCGGCAAATCCAGATTGGATACATTATATATCGAATATGGCCCTCTCAAAGACGAAATACTTCGATTCACCATGCATCCCACCATGGGAATCAAAGCAGATCGGCTGCCCATTAAGCAATCGGATTTCAAGACGGCGGTGCAGAACTACTCGCTCGCCATAGAATCTTCGGATCAAGATGAGCAAAAGCTAGCGCGGCAGCTCTACGATGATCTTCTAGGCGGACTTGAGCCGAAGCTAGACCCCAATATTAAACGGATAGTGATCGTTGGCGACGGGCCTATGCTTGATTTGCCTTTCGCTGCCCTCATCGATAAAAAAGGCAAGCGGCTTATCGAGAGCTATGCGATCTCCAACGCCATTTCCATTAGCAGCTTGAGTTGGGCTCAGGCGTCCAGGAAGTCCACTAAGAGCCTTCTGGCGGTGGTTGATCCGAATGGCAAGGGGACGGAAAAGCAATCGAGCGGTTCGCGCGCTGGATTCGGTCCCTTGCCCGCCGCCCGCATCGAGGGAACCCAAGTGGCGGCGGTTTTCCCAGATTCGTTTCCTTTGGTAGGCAGCAGCGCGCGAGAGGAAGAAGTAAAACGGATTGCGGGCGGCTACGACATCCTCCACTTCGCTTGTCATGGCTACATCAATCCCGTTAACCCTTTGCGCTCGGGACTTGTTCTGGCGGACGTTGGCGATATCGAGGATCAAAGCACGGAAGATGGTCAGTTGGAGGCACGTGAAATCTTGGGATTGCAGCTTAGCGCTCAGCTCGCTGTGCTTTCCGCTTGCGACAGCGGAAGAGGAGCGGTGCAAGGGGGAGAAGGCTTGATTGGACTCGCTTGGGCGTTTCGGGCCGCTGGCGTACCGGCGATCGTCGCTTCGAAATGGGAGGTGGACGATGAAGCCACGGCGCGAATCATGGTCGCCTTCTACAAAGATTTGAAAGCAGGCAAGCGTAAGGATGATGCGTTGCGTCACGCCATGCTTGAAGAAATGGATTATCCGACCCAGAAGGGCGCTAAGACGCGATCCGGATCAGTTTCCAGTGAAGGAAAACCGCTCAAACGAAGTAACGCGTACTATTGGGCGGCCTTTCAGTTGATCGGGGATGGCAAGCCTTTAACTTCTAGCCTAACCGGACGGCCATAAGGGAAGCAACGCTGATAAAAGCCCAGAGCAAAATGCCTTGAAGCAAAGGCCTAAATCCAACTTGCCTTAGAGTCTGTCTGGTCAATCCTGCTCCGATCAGAAAAAGGGAAAGGGAAAACCCAGTCGTGGCAATCGTCTTGATGTGGATTTCGTGAGCTTCGATCTGGGGCCAATAGGTGCGGCTCAGCGACGCGAGGAGAAAGAGGCCGATGAACCAAGGAATTTGGCTCGGACGCGCTTCACTGCCGGTAAAGTCCTGGTTCCGTTTATGGTGGAATGTGGCGATCAGGATGATGGGAACCAGATATAGGACTCGCGAAAGCTTGACCGCAGTGGCGATTGCGACAGAACCTGAGGCGAACACCGTCGCCGCCCCCACTACCGATGAAACATCGTGAATTGCGATCCCCGACCAAACTCCAAATTGGGCCGCCGTCAGGCCCATCGCGTGTCCGATCAGAGGAAATACGCAAAGGCCGACCGCGTTTAGCAGGAAAACGGTTCCGACGGAAACGGAAACGTCTTCTTGGGGAGCATCCAGCACCGTGCTCATGGCGGCGATTGCCGATCCGCCGCAAATCGCGGTGCCCGTCGAAACTAGGATCGAGGTAAGGGGTCTCACGTTAAGCAAGCGCTGCAGCAAGAAGCCCAAAGCGAATACGCAACCTATGGAGATGAGTGCGAACACAAGTCCATTTCGGCCTGCCTCGATCACCACATGCAAATCCATCGCGAAACCGAGAAGCACGACTGAGACTTGCAGAAGCACGCGGCTCCAGGCTTTAGAGGGCTCGGCATAGGGGTTTCCGAGCGTCAATGCGATAGCGGCTCCTAGAAGCAAGGCGATCGGCGGCGAACACCACGGGCTTATTGCGAAGCCGGCGGCAAGGAAAAACAGAAGAATTTCGGCTGAGAGTTTCGGCACCGGGAAACCTTACCGCAGGCGGCACGAGGCGAATTCATCCGTCCAATTATCTTCGGCTTTGGGCCTGTTTCGAGCGGTGCCACCTGGGCAGGGCAAACCAAAAGCCCGCGGTCAAGAGGAACAACGCGGTTCCGACCAGCACGCTTTCAATCTGCCCGTGGAGCGTCAAGCGGCCCAGAAGATAAAAGTCCAGCACCGTGCCGAGCATTGAAGACAAGTAACTAAGTCGGAATGGTTCTATCTCGACCGGTCATCTTTCAATAAGTTCTGAAAGTTCGATTAATTGTGCGGTATCATTGAGTTAGGTTCATGGAGTCTTCGGCAATGAAGAACGCCTTGTGGGAAGCGCGCGGGGACGAGAAGCGAGAACGTTTGAAAAAGATGTTCGCCGAGATCGCTCCCTCTTACGACGTGCTTAACTCCCTGATGAGCTTTCGCCTCCACCATCGCTGGCGGGCCAAAGCGGTTGCTCGATTAGATTTGCAGGAAGGCGATCAGGCGCTCGATCTATGTTGCGGCACCGGGGACTTCCTCAAACTTCTGATGAAGGAAGTAGGCAAAACCGGCCATGCGGTCGGAATCGATTTTTGTTTGCCAATGCTTCAATTAGCTGAAAAAAAACTTGGCGGGGAAGTCCATCTTGCTTTGGCCGATGCGTGCTCTCTCGCCTTTCGGTCGGAAAGTTTTCATGCCGTGAGTGTCGGCTGGGGAATTCGCAACGTGCCCGACATCGACGAGGCGCATCGAGAAGCGTTCCGCGTGCTCAAGCCGGGGGGGCGATTCGTTTCACTCGATATGGCGGTTCCGGAAGGCAAGTTTTTTGGTCATGTATCTAAGCAAATTCTAGGGGTTTTGACTCCAATACTTGGACGTCTCTTCGGCCAATCAGAAGCATACACCTACCTTCCGAAAAGCGTGGGCCGGTTCCTATCTCGCGAGCAGCTGCAGCAGTCGATGATCCAGGTCGGGTTTAAGGACACGGGTTTCCAAGATTTGATGCTGGGCAACCTCTGCATGCATTGGGGAACTAAGCGATGAGCGCGCTCTTTGCTAAGACCGAAGCCGAAATCGGCACTCTCAACATCATTCAATCTGGGATCGAAGCGGTCGAAAGGCAGTTGAAGCAAGCCATATGCTCCGACGTGGAGGTCGTACAAAAAGTAGGCTCCCATACGCTTGCGGCCGGCGGAAAACGACTTCGCCCCGCGTTCATGCGTCTTGCCGCGCAAAGCGTCGGGACCGATTTCGATTCCGATCGAGCCGACCGGTTGGGCGCTTGTCTGGAGATGATCCACATGGCGACCCTGATCCACGACGACGTGATCGATCACGCCGTCACGCGTAGGGGACGTTCGACGGCAGCGTCGATATTCGGAAACGCCGCCAGTATTTTAACGGGAGATGTCCTCCTCGCCAAGGCCATGGCCATCTTGGCTGACGACGGCGACTTGCGAATCATTCGTGCGGTGAGCAAGGCAGTGGTCGAAATGGCCGAAGGCGAGGCGAAAGAACTTTCAAATCGGGGCAATTATGATTTGCCCGAAAGCGAGCACCTCGCTGTTCTTAGAATGAAAACGGCTGCGTTCGTCGAGTGCTGTTGCCGGGTAGGCGCTTTGCTCGCCAATGCGTCGGACGAGATTGTGGCGGGGTTGGCTCGCTACGGCCATCATATCGGTATGGCATTTCAAATCGTCGATGACGTGCTTGACTATCGAGGAAACGAAGAGGCAACGGGCAAGCCTCGGGCAACAGATTTTAACGAAGGTTGTGCCACCCTTCCCCTCATGTACTTGCGGCCATTACTTAACGACGAAGAGACTCAACTAATGAGGAAACTGTTCGGTACTCATGCTTCCCACAGCGACATTAAAATGATCGTTACCTGGATGGATGTGCGTGGAGTCTTTGCGAAGGCAGAGAAGGTTGCCTGTAGCCATTCGGACGCGGCCAATCTTGCGCTCGCGGTTTTGCCCTCTAGCGGCCAGAGTCGGTTTTTGATGGCGGTGTCGGATTTCGTCATTAATCGGGCCATGTGAAGCCGTATCGCCTTTACGCGTTCGATCTGGACGGCACTCTATATCGAGGGGTCGAGGTCATGCCCCACGCGATCGAGACGCTCGCCGCTCTGCGAAAACGAGGCGCCGATATCGCCTTTTTGACGAACAATTCGTCTCTAACGCGCTCAGGCTTCGCCGAGAGGTTGCGCGGGTTTGGGTTTGATGCGCAACCAGCGGAGGTGTTCGGAAGCGCGGACACGGCCGCTCATCTTTGCTTGCAGCAAAACGTGCAATCGGCTTTCGTGATAGGAGAGAACGGCCTTTACGAGACCCTTACTCAGGCTGGGGTCTCGGTGCGCCAAGAAAGCGCGAATGTCGACGCGGTTATTGCCGGTATCTGCCGGTCGTTCAGCTACTCGTTGCTAAGCCAAGCGATGCGCAGAATTCGGGAAGGAGCTAGATTTATCGCCACCAATACGGACGCTACCTATCCTGTGGAGAACGGACTGCTGGAACCGGGGGCGGGGGCAATTGTCGCAGCAATCGAAGTTTGCTCGGGAGTAAAGCCTCAGGTCGCCGGCAAACCTGAGCCATTGATGGTGCAAATGGCGATGGCGGAGGCGGGGGTTTCTGCTCCAGATACCCTGATCATAGGCGATCGAATGGAAACCGACATTGCCTGTGGCATTGCTGCCGGATGCGACACGCTGTTGGTTTTGAACGGGGTCAGTAATCGCGTTCCGCAAGGGCAGGCTTGCTGCCGAGACCTTCAAGATCTACTCACTTAGGGAATCTTCGCGCACCGAAATCCTTCGCCCAAAGATGCTCCGATCTTCGAACCATCCGCTCGCGCGTTTTGGTAGACCATTCTTGTAATTCGCTCTAGGCGTGGGCCTCGGAATTGGCTCGCGTGGAGTTCCAGAAGTCTTAGCTGACTTGACCATTCATCCGAAATATCTCGCGCGTAGTTCGGAGCAAGCGTCGAAAAAAGCATCAGCCACCCGTGGAAGTTGGCACTCCGAATTGCCAGCTTGACGATGTCGCCCGCGCGGCGATGATCTTGGTGACTCAAGCGAGGCGGATATTCAGAATCAAAGGCGAACACATAATCCGGCTTAAGAGCGTCGATCTTCTCCCGAACTAGTGTTACAACGCGAGCTCGCGCCCGCAGTCGGCCATCGGGCAGGCCAAGAAAGATAATATCTCGAGCGTTCCATTGCCTGGCTGCTTGAATCTGCTCTGACCTGCGAATCCGACGATTTCTAGAAGCATCCTCCCACGGATAGTAGCCCTTGTCGCCATCGGTACACACCACAAGATGAAGCTCAGCACCGGTGCGGGCGAGCTGAGTAAGGATTCCGCCAAGGTAGAACTCCGCGTCATCTGGATGGGCTGTCACGATGAGAACTCGGGGATTTCCATGGAATAATTTTGCGGCGTCCGGCTCGATCGAATCGTTCTTCGTGGGAAGAACTCTGGGAATGAAATCGAACTCCCAGGGCTGATACACGTAAAATGCCCACATGCTGGCTATGGTTCCCGCCAAAAAGAGGCAGCCTCTTTTTTTCCAATTCAGCTTTTGCTTCTTTGTCATAATCGGCACATGCCCGCCCTCCTGGAAACTTCCCTAAAAGGGCTTCCGCCTACCCGTCGCGGGAAAGTCAGAGAGCTGTATGATCTTGGTGCGGCGGTTCTCATCGTTTCAACCGATCGAATCAGTGCTTTTGACGTCGTGATGGCCAACGGAGTGCCCGACAAAGGCAAAGTGCTTAACCAAATGAGCGCATTTTGGTTTGAAAAGTTGAAAACGATCTGCCCGCATCATCTTATCAGCGCAAATGGGGAAGAGATCGCAAACCGTTCCGGAATATCGGATTCATGGCTTGCCGGAAGAACGATGCTGGCCAAAAAGGCTAATCCGCTGCCGATCGAATGCGTGGCCAGGGGCTACTTGTCGGGATCCTTATTCAAGGAGTATCAGGCAAATGGAAGCCGAATCCATGGCCTGCCACTGCCGGAGGGGCTAGTCGAAGGTTCGAAGCTGGACGAAGCGATCTTTACCCCTGCGACCAAAGCACAATCCGGCCATGATCAGAACATCTCCTTCGAGCAGGCCACCGACTTGGTGGGAAAGGAAGTTGCGGAGCTTGTCCGAAAATGGACCCTTCAGCTCTACTGCATGGCCGCCGACTTCGCCCTCACCAAAGGGTTAATTCTTGCCGACACCAAGTTTGAATTTGGGACCTCGGACGATGGAATCATCTGGATCGACGAAGCTTTAACTCCGGATAGCTCACGATATTGGGATGTATCCAAATGGATACCTGGCCAAACGCAACCCAGTTATGACAAGCAGTTCGTACGCGATTACTTGGAACAGATCGCCTGGAACAAGCTACCTCCTGGGCCCGAATTACCGGAAGAAATCATTCAGCGAACCCGCAAGAAATACCTTGAAGCTTTTCGAAGGATAACTGAAAAAGAGCTTACTATTTGAAGTTGCATGTTCCTCCTCTATAATTTGTTGCTCACACTGTTGTCTCCTTTTTGGGTGCCGTGGATGTACTATCGGACTAGAAAGCGGGGCGAGCAACCCAATTGGAGCGAGCGATTTGGGAATATCATCGTGCCGAAAGCCACCCATCCGAGGCTATGGCTTCATGCGGTTTCGGTCGGTGAGGTAGTCGCCGCCCTGCCGATTCTCAAGGAGCTTCGCCAGCTAACTCCCGATATCGACATTGTCTTGAGCACGACCACCAGCAGCGGCCATCAGACCGCAGAGGACTTGACCGGAAATCTTGTTAACCATGTGGTTTACTTCCCAATCGACGTGGTGAGGTTTCAGGTGAGTGCAATGGCTCGCGTAAAGCCCAATGTCGTCGCCCTTATGGAAACCGAGCTTTGGATGAACTTTCTTTGGTCGGCTAAAGCGATAGGAGCGGATACCTTTCTCATCAACGGGCGAATCAGCGATCGCAGCTTTCCTCGATCAATAAGAGCTAAAGCTTTTTATAAGGCTTTACTTGCCAAGCTCGATCTGGCACTAATGCAGACGGCTGTGGATGCGAAGCGGATTGTCGCTCTCGGTGCGCGCACGGTCGAAGTCTTGGGTAACTGCAAGTTTGACCAAGCGGTTGAAGATGCATCTACCGATCCGGAAGAGTGGCGACTGAAGCTCGGTTTGCCAGAAAAGCCGATCGTCGTGGTGGGCTCGTCGAGAGATGGAAACGAGGAAGATTTCGTGTTGGACGCCATTGCCCAGATTGGTCTCGGTCGAATCGCCGTTCTTCACGCGCCTAGGCATTTGGAGCGTGTGGCGGAGCTTGGTGAAAAAGTCGCCAAGCGATTCGGATCGGTTGCCTTTCGGTCGAAGCAAGAGAGAGGCGATTATGTGATTTTGGACACCTATGGCGAATTGAGCAGCGCGTATTCCGTCGCCTCGGTGGTGATCATCGGCGGAGGGTTCTCAAATCATGGAGGGCAGAATCTCTTGCAGCCTCTCGCCCACGGAAAACCGGTGATCCATGGACCTCACATGCAAAACTTCGCGGATATCGCGGAGGCGGCAAGGAAGGTGGGTTGCGCCATCGAATGCTCGACCTCCGACGAGTTGGCCTCCTCGCTCCGACTCCTGCTCGACGACAATGCTAAGCGGCAGGACATGAGCGAGGCGGCTCTGGAATTTATCCAGAAAAATCGAGGAGCGAGCCGACGCTATGCCGAGAAGTTGTTGCAGGCTCTTCGCACACCCTAAAAAACAACGTTCTTGGCCGGTCTTATCGCTCCTCCCCGGCTGGTTTTTGAATAGCTTGACTCCAGTCGAAGCTGGATGATTGGAACCGTAATTCCCGCGCAGGGCTCTGAACGACCGGAGGGCGCTGAGTGAGGGCAGGCTCGTCATCCTGAGCTTTGCGAAGTGGTCTGCCCCCATCGAGTAGTCCATTCAAAACTGCAGACTTCCTCCTGATGTTGACATAGCGGCCACTGCCGGAGGGCGGTAACCAAGTGACGAATGGGGCCGCTGCTCGTTGTAGAACCGGCGATACACCGCCAGCTT
>JBBREX010000101.1:0-11026 GCA_038225245.1 Fimbriimonadales bacterium
CTCGTGTTATAGGCAGTTACAATATCGTTGTAGTACTGCCTGGCGAACGATATCTTGTTTTCAGTACTTTTTAGTTCTTCTTGCAGAGACAGCATGTTTTGATTGGCTTTTAGGTCTGGATAAGCCTCCGAAAGGGCAAAAATGCCCCCCAAGGCGGCCGTAACTTGGTTATCTGCTTCCGCTTTCTCCTTCACGCTGGTCGCCGCTACTGCTCGATTGCGAGCCTGAATTACCTTATCGAGCGTTTCCTGCTCGTATTTCATGTAGCCCTTAACGGTCTCGACCAAATTGGGAATTAGGTCATAACGACGCTTAAGTTGAACATCGATTTGACCCCAAGCGTTCATGGTCCCCTGCCGCAATGAAACAAGGCGGTTGAAGATCGTAATACTGGCGATGACGATTAGAGCGATGACTCCTATTAGAATCCACATAGCGGCCATTTGATGAATTTCCCTCGATTAGCTGTTTCTATCGCTTACGCGATAAATCTTCATCGGGTTTCGCGGTTTTGACAAGTCTAATGGGAGATTGATCGAAGCCCGCGGGGTCGGTGAGTAGAATGCTCCCGTCCTTTTCCCTGATAAGTTCGATTTCGGGGTTCATTTGCTGGGCATTGGGCCCAAGAGCGCTGATGGGCTTGCCCATAAACGTCTTCACGTGCAAATACGCGCGCTTCTGGTCGATCCGTATATCGCCGGTCTTAGGAATTCCTGCTTCCTGCATGGTGAAGTGACCATTGGCGTCGATATCGAGCTGCACGCTGCCGAGAGTATAAGCGATCGAGGGATTACCCCCGGAAGGCGTCTTGAGGTGCCGATTTCCTTCCCACCGGCCCGTCCAATTTATGGTGGCGGTACATCCGGAGCCGGCCAGGATGGCGACTATAATGAGGAGAATGCAAGCCACCGCGCCTGACGCGTACCGCTCGATGGGTCTAAACGACGAAGAGTTTTCGCGCATTTGCGGGCTGCTCCAACGCCAACCTACGCTAACCGAGCTAGGAATGTTCGCCGTGATGTGGAGCGAACACTGCGGCTATAAGTACTCGAGGCCGGTGCTCGCCCATTTCAAACGATATAAAGAGTCGCTAGAGGGCGCGGGATTTGAGAATGCGGGATGGGTAGATATCGGCGACGGCCTTGCCGCTACCATGAAAATCGAGTCCCACAACCATCCCAGCGCGGTTGAACCCTATCAAGGGGCGGCAACCGGTGTTGGAGGCATCATCCGCGACATTTTCACGATGGGAGCGAGGCCAATCGCTTCTCTGAACTCTCTTTGGTTCGGACCAATTAGGGAAGGCGAGGCAGATTCGTCGGTTATCCAGCGTAATCGATATCTTTTCGAGCACGTAGTTGCTGGAATCGCCGGATATGGCAACTGCGTGGGTGTGCCCACTGTCGGCTGCCAGATAGGATTTCACCGGAGATATTCGGCAAATCCGCTGGTCAACGCGATGGCGGTGGGAATTGTCGAATCGGATGCAATCGCCACCGCTGCGGCCGGTGGAAATGGCAATCCCGTTGTCTATTTGGGTTCCGCGACGGGCAAGGATGGCATTCATGGCGCCACATTCGCCAGCGATGCCCTCGGGGAAGACAGCAATGCCAAACGACCCAACGTGCAGATCGGCGATCCTTTCGCGGAAAAACTTCTCATCGAATCGACACTGGAAGCGGTCAAGACCGGTGCCGTCGTGGGAATTCAGGACATGGGGGCGGCCGGCCTCACCTGCAGCACGGTGGAAATGTGCTCGAAGGGAGGGGTCGGAATGGACATCGATCTCGATCTCGTACCAACCCGCGAGCAAGGCATGAGCGCTTACGAGATGATGCTGAGCGAGAGCCAGGAGCGAATGTTAGCGGTGGTAGAAGAGAGGAGAGCCGGCGAGGTAATCGAAATTTTTGAGCGATGGGGGGTGCACGCGGTCGTGATCGGCAAAGTAACCGAAGATTCGATGGTCACGATTCGACGAGGTGGGCAAATCGAGGCTAGTCTAAACCCCACCTGGCTTACCGACGAGTGCCCGACCTACAGGACTGAGGCAGTTGAACCCGAATATTATCGTCGAGCCAAACAATTCGACGTATCAGCTCTGAAGGAAGTAGAACCCGAAGAGGCTCTCCTTCAACTCCTCAACTCGCCCAATATTGGCTCGAAGCGGTGGGTTTACGAACAATACGACCAGCATGTGCAGACTCAAACCACGCTCAGCAGCGGGGAAGGGGATGCTGCCGTATTGGCCCCACGCGGTACATCCAAGGGCATTGCCTTCAACATCGACGGAAATAGCCGCCAAGTCTATCTCGACCCTTACGTGGGCGGCATGCTGGCGGTAGCAGAAGCGGCAAGGAACGTCGCTTGTGTTGGCGCGGTGCCGAGAGCGGTTACCGACGGGCTAAACTTTGGCAACCCTCGACTGCCTCAGGTTTATTGGCAATTCGCGCAGGCCGTGCGAGGAATCGCGGACGCGGCTGAAGCAATGGAAACTCCGGTGATTAGTGGCAATGTAAGTTTCTACAATGAAAGCGATCTTGGCGAAGTATTGCCGACGCCGCTTATAGGCATGCTTGGGATCCTCGAACATGCAGACCGTCGCATTGGAATGGGCATCTCGTCCGGCCACAAAATTGGTTTAATATCCTACGAGACTCCGCCCGATGGACAACAAGGGCTGGGAGCAAGCGAATATCTGGCGGAGATTCATCGGGTGGAAGACGGATCGCCGATTCGGCCCGATTTATCCAAAGAACGAGCGCTTTGCGAATTACTCGCCGAGTTGGCGGAAGAAGGGCTCATTACATGCGCTCACGACTGCAGTGAAGGAGGAGCCGCGGTTGCTCTTGCCGAAATGGCAATTGTGGGCGGAGCAGGTATTTCAGCGGGTATCAGAGGCGGAGAAAGAATTGACTCAGCTCTCTTCGGTGAGACGCCGGGCCGCGTCTATGTGGGCTTTCCCGAGAGTCAGGCGGTCGACATCGAGCAGTTGGCAATCCAAAACGGATTGATATTTCAGCCGATTGGAGACTCGAACGACTCAAATTTGTTAAGGATTTCAGTCGGAGATCGGATGTGCATCAGTTTGTCGCTTGAACAATTAACAAATGCATACGAAACTGCTCTGAGCTATGGAGATTAATCATAATTTGGAAACAATATAAGTAACCGGAAGGAATTTTCGCCTTCTGGTTCCAAAGTTTCAACTCATTCAACCGAAAATATAGGTAAGACCATGATCAAAAAACTCTGTTTCGCTCTCATAGCTCTGGCCGCGCTCTGCTCCCCGGCTCTATCCTTCCAGGATAGGAACGTTCAGCTTCAAATCGTGGAAGCGGCCGGAATGTACAAAGCAGGCAAGCTCGACGACTCGATCCAAGCATTTGAAGCGATTCAGGGGAAAACGCCGGACAATCCGGATGTCCTAGCTTGGCTTGGCTTTCTCTATTTGCGTAAGGACGATCCTGCAAAAGCCGTTCAATTCCTGGAAAAGGCGGCCGATAAGAAGCCCAAAGACCTCGAGGTAGCGATCAATTTGGGAAGCGCTTACATGGGCCTTAAGGAGCAAGACAAGGCTCTTACCCAGTACAAGAAGATCCTCGACCTGAATCCCAAGATGTTCGAGCCCTATTACAATATGGGCAATATTTACATCAAGAAACAGGAATTCCCGGCGGCGATAGAGTCATACCAGAAGGCACTTGAACTCAAGCCTGACGACGCCTTCGTTTATAACAATCTAGGGATCGCCCATGAAGGTGCCAAACAAAGTGAACAAGCCGCTGCCGCTTATGCTCGCGCCGCCTCTCTCAAGCCCGAAAATCGAACCTTTGCTCGCAATGCAGGATTTGGTTACTTTAAGCTGCACAAATATGCAGAAGCGATACCCTTGCTCGAACGCGCGTCAAGCGGAGACGACGGAAACTCGGAATCCGCGATTGCCTTAGCCGACGCATATGGCAAGGTAAACCACCGCAAAGATGCTTTGAGGGTACTGGAAGGTCTTTCCACGAAGCTTGCCGATAAAGCGGACTATTGGTTCAATCTAGGTGTGCTCCGTGCTCAGTCGGGCAATAGCCAAGGTGCCGAGGACGCTTATCGAAAATCCCTGGACATCGAACCTAATGACATCGACGCCCTGAACAATCTTGGCCTACTGCTCCTGAAAAGACATAAGTTTGAGGAGGCTGGGACAGTGTTCGAAAAGCTTTACGGAATCGACCCCAAAGGTCATAACGCGAAGATGAATTGGGCCTCGACGTTAGCCCGTTCCGGAAAAATGGACCAGGCAATCGAATTGTGGAAGGAAACGCTGCGCGAACAACCGGAAAAGGTGGATGTTCGGCTGGATTTGGCAAACGCGCTATGGGCAAAAGGGGATAAAAATGGAGCCCATCACCACTACAGCGAGATATTAAAGAACGACCGGACGAACCCCGGCGCTCTCAATGGCATCGGGCTTTGGAATCTTCGGGAAAACAAGGTTAAGGAAGCGGAAAAGAACTTCCGAGCGGCGATTGCTTCTCAGAAGAACTACCTCCCGGCATACAACAACCTGGCGATCGCCCTCGAAAGGCTTAACCGAAAGCAGGAAGCGATAGCCACCTTGAAAAAGGCCCTGAAGATCGATCCCAGTTACGAGGACGCTCAAAATAATCTGAAAAGAATGAAGACGGCTCCATAGCCTTGCGTATCCACATTCTCGCCAATACGCACCGCCCAGATGCCCTCGAAGCAGCGGGAAGGACGGTGCTTTGGCTGAAACGGCGCGGCGTTGAAATCGGGGTCGAAAGGGACGTTGCGCCCCTCATTGACGCCCCATGCGTCGCCTCCGAAAAGCTTGGCGATGCCGACCTCATGATCACTTTCGGCGGCGATGGGACCTTGATCCGCGCCTCCCACGTCTGCTCGCTCTACGGCACTCCAATTTTGGGTGTGTATTATGGGCGATTCGGCTTCGTGACCCAATGCACGCCGAACGAGATCGGGGCGGCGCTCAGCCAATTTTTCGACGGCAAAGCGGTCGTCGAGGACCGGATGATGATCCAAACGGACTTGATGCGGTCGGGTCGATCGGTGGCAACGCTCCACTCACTTAACGAAGCGGCGCTTCAACGGGCGGCAACCACGCGTATGCTCACGTTTGAAGTGTGCGTGGACGGGCACGTCCTGACTCGTTATCCGGCGGATGGAGTGATTGTTGCGACGCCCACTGGCTCAACCGCGTACAACCTTTCTGCTGGGGGCCCTATCGTCGACCCCAAGGTACAAGCGCTCATTCTAACGGCGATCACGCCGCATACGCTAAGCTCCCGGCCGCTCGTTCTGAATCCTTCTTCCGTTATTGATTTGGACATGGAGACCCGCGGAGACGCAGTACTTTCTTGCGACGGGCAATCTCGATTGCATCTATTGAGCGGCGATTCGGTTCGGATGACTCGCTCCCCGAGGGTTACTAAGTTGATCAGCGTAGATCGCGAAGACTTCTTGGTCAAACTCTCCGAACGGCTCCTTTGGGGTAGAAGCCTAGCCGGCCAAGACGATGATCATGAATGAATTGCTCTTAAGGTTACGCAATGCGGTGGTTGAGTTCCCCATACCTCACGGCATGCTTCGGGCTCTCGATGATGTATCTCTGAGCGTTACATCCGGAGAAACGGTGGCAGTGGTGGGGGAATCTGGCTGTGGAAAGACGACATTGGCGCGGGCAATTTTGGGGCTCCAGCCTCTTGTGTCGGGATCCATCGAAGTTCAAGGCAAACCGGTAATATCCGCCTCTCGCCGACAGGCTTCTCGGTTGGGAATGGTTTGGCAAGACCCATATGCTAGCTTAGATCCTCGATGGACGGTCGGCCGCTCGATTGCCGAACCGCTTACCTTGGCAGGGCAACGAGGCGAACCAGCCAGGCAGCTAGCCGAGGTGGGCCTCGATCCCTTGCTGGTGTCGAGATATCCGCATCAGCTTAGCGGAGGTCAGCGCCAACGAGTGGCTATCGGGCGTGCATTGGCTTTGAGACCGAAACTGGTCATTTGCGACGAGCCGACCGCCGCGCTCGACCTCAGTATTCAAGCTCAGATCCTAAATCTCTTGAAAGACCTCCAAGGGAACCTCGGACTGTCCTATCTCTATATCTCGCATGACTTGGTGACCGTACGCTTTTTGGCGGATCGAGTTCTGGTCATGTATGCCGGGAAGATCGTCGAAGACGGGGAAACCGAGCAGGTTTTCACGGCTCCGAAGCACTCATATACCCAGGCATTACTCGATTCCGCGCCTTCCCTCGAAAAGTTGGGCATAGCTTAACTTAGATTGCTTGGATTGCGTCAGCTTCGATTTCCACAAGCATATCCGGATGAATCAGTTTGCTAACCTGAACCATGGAAGTAGCAGGCTTGACGGGGGCGAAAGCCTCTGCATGGGCGCGGCCTACTTCTCGCCAATGTTCGATGTCAACAACGTAAATACGGGTTCGGACCACATCGGCCATTCGGAGTCCTGCTTTGTCAAGGGCTTCCCGAATATTTTCCAACACCTGAACGGCCTGCCTATACGGCTCGCCCTTTCCCGAAATCTCACCTCGCCCGTCAGTTGAGGTCGTACCGGATACGAAAACGAACGGACCTGCTCTTACTGCTCGGGAATAGCCGACGAGCTCCTCCCAACCGGCGTTCGAGGAAATATATTGCTTGTCCAGATCAGGCATGGGCAGGCTTCGCACGATGCCACTTGGTTTCTTGCTGAAATTCCCTGGCAAGTTGGTAGCACACGTCTTCTCGATATGCGGGGCCGATGATTTGTCCGCCCAGCGGAGCGCCCGCTTCAAAGCCGATCGGAAAAGCCAATGCCGGCCATCCAAGCAAGTTTTCAGGCCCCTCGCTGCCCCCCATATCTCCGAAACTTTTGTCGAATGGCAGATCGGCAGGGACAGCCGCGTGGTAAAAAACCGGAGTAAATATGCCGTCGCATTTATCCCAAACGGAGTCCGCCTTCAAAGCCTCCGTTCTCAGCCGCATAGCCCAAAGGTAGTCGGTGGCGGGGGTCTCCAAAGCCGCTGCGAGTCCTCCAACCTGGTTCACGTCGGCAAGCATTTGCAGGCGCTCTCCGCGAATAAAGTGCTCATGAGCGCTTGCCCCCTCCGCATTGACAATGATCTCGACCGCCAATCCGTAAGGCATTCGCGGAATGGAAACGTCGACAACCTCGTGGCCAAGCTTCTTATAAACGCTGATCGCCGATTGATATGCCTTCTCACACTCCACCGCTTTATTCTGTTTGAACGACTCTTTTACCAGGCCGATTCGCAGTTTTCCATTTTTTCGATGAAGCTGAAGCTTGTCCGAGATGGTGCTAAAGTCTTTCGGATCGGGACCGGCGATAGCATTCAAGACAAGGCCGCAATCCTCAGCCGAACGGCAAATTGGGCCGATCTTGTCGAGAGTCCAGCAGAGTGCCATCGCGCCATACCGACTAACTCTGCCATACGTCGGCCTGAAGCCAGTGGCTCCGTTGAAGGCAGACGGGCAAATGATCGAGCCGCTCGTCTCACTCCCCAGCGAATATCCTACGCAGCCCAACATAGTGGCCGCTCCTGAACCGCTGCTCGACCCTCCCGCCCAGCGATTCTTGTCAAATGCGCTCAGACAGGCTCCCGTCGCGCTGGCCCCGGCCACGTTATAGTTACCACCGCCTGCGAGTTCGATCATGCTCAGCTTGGCGACGAGCACACCTCCCGCGTCCTGCAGCCGCGACACCGCCGTTGCGTCGTAGTTAAACACCTGGTCATGGTGGCCTGGAGACCCCCAGCGAGTGGGAATTCCCTTAGTGGCAAGCAAATCCTTGACCCCAAAAGGAATTCCGTCAAGCTGGCTCTTGGTTCGACCGGAAGCAATTCTCCGGTCCGCCATCGCTGCTTGTTTCAGAGCGAGTGACTCCGTCAGCTCAGCGACCGCTCGGTGCTCGGTTCCCAGTGTCTTCAGTCGCTGAAGGTAAATCTGGGTCAGTTCCATCGAGGAAATCTTTTTTTCGCGTAATGCACGCCCAAGCGTAGTTAGAGAAGAAAAAGGGTCGATATGGCTCATGCCCTTCTCGCCGGCACATAGATCGTGCAAGGTTCGCTGTTTTCGGGAAGCTTCGTTCTAAGACGCGTCTTGGTATTCCTCTGAACAGCGGCAAGGGCGTCCTTGGCAATTTTTTTTGCGTCGCTGCCCAGAGGCTTTGCTAGTTGCCTGTCCAGCTTCTCGACATCAGTCTGAACCGGATCGGCTGAGATCGCTGCGCTTGGTACGGCAAGACCTAAGCCGGCGAGGGCCGCCTTTTTCGAGAATTCACGGCGAGAAATCTTATCGTCCATGGGGAACTGGTTTCGACGGAAACAGGTCTCCGTCCTGCAATTCCAGTTGCATTCAATCAGATTGCTCAACTTTGCGCATATTCGCCGGTTCCAAAGACACTGCGCGCCCCGCCGAGCGAGTAACCTTAGTGGGATGAGATTCCTTTTTCTGCCTGCTCTCTTGTTGCCCTGCCTCTCTTTTGGCCAAGTTATAAGTGATCAAGGGAAAGCCGTTACGCCCGTAAAAGCCGATCCTCCATTTGCCGTAACCGCTAGCTTTTTCGACGCATTGAAGCCACGCTCTCTTGGGCCGACAACCATGGGGGGACGAATCATGGACCTCGGCGTCTACAACAAGGAGCCTCGCATATTCTATGTGGCCACGGCCTCCGGTGGGCTGTGGAAGACAGAAAACGGGGGCATCACGCTGGCTCCAGTGTTCGACCGGGAAAATTCAGTTGCGCTGGGCTCCGTCGCCGTATGTCAAAGCGACCCAAATTTGGTCTGGGTGGGCACCGGTGAAGGAGGCAGCCGTAATTCCACGTCATGGGGTGATGGCGTCTACAAATCTACCGACGGGGGCAAGACTTGGGCGCACATGGGCTTATCCGATACGAAGCATATTCCGCGTATTCTCATACATCCCAAAAATCCGAACATCGTCTATGTCGCCGCACTTGGGCACCTTTGGGGCACTAACAAAGATCGAGGTCTCTATAAAACCGAGGATGGCGGCAAGACTTGGAAGAGCATCATGCCCGTAAACGAATTCACCGGTGTGGTCGAAATGGTCATGGATCCTCGCGATCCGGAAACGCTATTGGTGGCCACCTGGGAACGCCTGCGTCATGCCTATACCTTTGCCAGCGGAGGAGCCGGTAGCGGGCTCTACAAGACTATCGACGGCGGCAAGAATTGGCACCAGATAAAGAACGGCATGCCCGATGGTCCAATCGGCAGGATCGGTCTTTCCGTCTTTCAGAAGAACCCCAAGATTTGGATTGCCACCGTCGAGAACAAAAATGGAGGCATTTTTCGAAGCACGGATGGTGGAGAAAATTGGACCAAGGTCAACACCCTCAATCCAAGGCCGTTTTATTTTAGCGAACCACGCCAAGACCCACTCGACGAGAATCGAATCTACGTCTGTGGAGTGTCTTTGCACATGAGCGACGACGCGGGCAAGACATTTCGGACGATGCCCGTCAGCATTCATCCCGATAACCATGCCATGTGGATCGACCCGCATGATTCCAACCATTTCCTGATTGGAAACGACGGGGGAGTCTCTCAAACTCGAGACCGAGGCAAGACGTGCGAACACCTAAACTATATGGCGATCGGCCAATTCTATGCGGTCGCCTTCGACAACCGAAAACCATATTACGTTTATGGCGGCCTTCAAGACAACGGGTCTTGGGGCGGCCCTACTCAGACGAACCATGGCGGTGTCGCATTCTTCGATTGGTACGGAGTGGGTGGCGGAGACGGATTCCATGTCCAGGTCGATCCGACGGATTGGCGCTATGTGTATAGTGAAAGCCAGGGCGGGGCGATCACCCGAATCAATCAGCAATCTGGGGAGTTCAAGTTCATTCGACCCCGCGCGGTACAAGGGGAAACTTACCGATTCAACTGGTCTTCGCCAATGCTGATCAGTCCTCACAATCCGCAAACGCTTTATTTCGGAGGCAACCGCCTCTTTAAGAGCGTGAATAGAGGCGATTCATGGCGTCCGATCAGCCGCGATCTGAGCACAAATAACTTGCGTAAGCTGAAGGCGGGTGGTGGCGTGAGTCCTGAAGATACAGGCGCGGAAAGACACTGCACCGTTGTTACGATTAGCGAATCTCCTAAAAAACAAGGACTCATCTGGGCCGGGACGGACGACGGATACCTGCAAATGACCCAGGACGACGGCGTGAACTGGACCAATGTGACGAATAGCATTCCCGATTTGCCTTCATTCACCTGGTGTAGCCGGGTGACGGCGAGCAAGTTCGTGGAGGGCCGAGCTTACGCCGCATTCGACGGGCATCGGAGCAACGATTACAAGCCCTATCTCTACGTTACAGAGGACTTTGGCAAAACCTGGTCCAAACTCAACGCGGGCTTGCCAGAGAATCACGTTTGTTATGTCATCAAAGAAGGCGAAAAGAATCCGGACCTTCTGTTCCTGGGCACTGAGATGGGCATGTATATCAGCTTGAATCGAGGCACCACCTGGATGAAATATATGAATAACGGCTTTCCCACCGTCCGTGTGGACGATGTGGCCGTCCATCCAAGGGAGCTCGATCTAATCATCGGGACCCACGGGCGCAGTATTTGGACTCTGCCCATCTCGCCATTGGAGCAGCTCACCGCCGAAGCGATGAAAGAAGACGCTTTCCTTTGCAAACCTCAGACAGTGTATCTAATGGGGCGCATGTCGGGGGGCGGTTGGGATGGTGACCGGGTTTTCCTGTCCCGAAACACTCAGCCTTCTTCGACCATCTATTACTTCTTGAAAAAGGACCTTCCGGGTGACGTGACGGTGACCGTAAGCGACGTCGTAGGGGGCAAAATTGCGGAACTGAAGGGTTCCAACAAGGCCGGCCTAAACTCGGTAACCTGGAATGCCCGTGGGCGAGGCGTCGTAGAGGGTGATTATCGGGTCACTTTGAAAGCGGGCGCTAAAGAGTTGTTGAGCCGCA
>JBBREX010000102.1:0-11006 GCA_038225245.1 Fimbriimonadales bacterium
TGTATTGCTGGAATGTGCTGCCAGATCGGAAATTATTTAACTCCGACGCGGGAATGATCCAAGTGTTAACGCCGGAATTGGCTCCGTTTATAAAGGTCTTATAGCCGGCGCCAAGCCGAACGTTCATCCAGGCTCGACCGCCTGGCGTAAGGTTGGTGACTTGGGCATTCTGCACGTTAAAGGTAGATACATTGGTATCTAGATAGCTGAATTCGATATAGAAGCTGTTAACCGCATTTGTCTCATTTCGAATAGCAAGGTAGTAAGTTCCTGCAGGTACGTTAGCCGTCTTGTATCCGAAAGTTCGCGAAAAGATGAGAAATCCTTGGTAGGCTCCCCCTGCTTTGAAAGACTCGAACGTGTCTGGCGTAACCAGCGCCGCGCTCGCCGCATATTGCGTCGCCACATCGAGGAACACATACGTTGTTCGGTTTAGCGTTAACTGAACAGAAGCCCAAGCCCCCTGATTCTGAAGAGTGGTTGTACTAAAATTTGCTGGCAGCGACAAAGGTTCAGGATCGTTAAGCCCGCTGCCACCAGTCGATCCTCCGCCCGTCGAGCCGCCGCCGGTCGAACCCTCCACTCGATCCACCGGTTACTCCTCCGCTTGTTCCACCCGTCGAGTTGGACGTGGTGCCGCCGAAAGAATTATCGGTGCTGCCGCCTCCGCCGCATCCCACCAAGAGACCCAGGGCGATCATAAAGCTGCACGTAGCAATAAAAGATTTCCTCATATTCCCTCCAATTAACCCATTGTAAAAAGGTATTGATCACTTGGACGCCCTCGCAATTGATTCCTGCTGAACCGAAATAAAGCTAGCAAATATACTGGCGCGCTTCCACCATCCCCGCACACAAAGAGCTTTTCGTACGCCCTTGCCTTAGTGGCTTAACTTTCTTGCCGGATGTGCATGCTGCTGCGCTCCGCAGGACGGATCAGCTTCCCCTTTGTTCACGCCTATCCAAGACTTCTGGGTATGCTCGCCCGACTCAACGGGAACACTCATCGCAAGCGTTTTGAGAAAAGATCATTTGGGCTGGATCATCCCGGCGGCAGTTTCCGCCCTTCTTTTCTGGCCCATTTTCTATTACCCTTTGCAAGGCGATCTCGCGATTTATGGCTACGTCGCCAAGACGATGCTGCACGGCCATGCGCCATATCGCGACGCGTAGGACGTAAAGACGCCGGGAATCTTCTTCCAGTATGCAGCCGCCCATGTGGGTGGGAGGCGTAAACGGCTTCGCTGCGTATTGCATGGACTGGCTCATGGCCGTTGTAAGCGCGTGGGCGCTATGGCTGGTTGGACTTCGCTGTCGCGGGCCTTGGATCGGCTTCTGGGCGGCCGCGATTTGGCTGATTTGCTATCAGCGCTACGCCGCGCTTGGTTTTTTGGGACAACCCGAAGTCGCCGCCGTAGCCCTTAGCGCGCTGATAATGTACCTAGCGCTGAATGAAGGCCCGTTTAGTCGTGGAGAGGCGTTCGGTGCCGGCTTGATTCTTGCCTTGCTGGCAGTGTTCAAGCCACCATTTATCCTCTTTGGATTGCTGCTGATGGCCCGCGGTCGCCGCAGATCTCCGGGAGACGCAGCTCGACATGGCCTGCTCGCGAAGCCCGCTCTTGCTCTGGTTCCCATTGTTGGATTGAGCATGTTGCTCTGGGGTTATTTTGCGAGCCTCGGCGCGACCAAAGATTTGATTGAAAGCGCTCTTGTCCTACCGCTCCGTCTCGGTCAAATGGCGCATGGGTCATTCGCTGCTCAACTCGACGCCTTCGCGACTGGGGTGTCGCTTCTGCTCCAATACCTCTTCATGCCGTTCCTTTTCGCCTTGGCGGGAGTAGCCTTGTTCAAGAAGCTGCCCGTACGCTCGGAGAGAATTCTCCTATCCTATGCCGCTCTAGCCGTTATTCTCATTCCCGTGCAGGGCCGTTACTTCACCTATCACTGGATATGCGCGCTGGCGCCCATGTCCTTGTTCGCAGCTCTTGGCGCAGATGGGGTGGCAACATGGCTTCGGGGAAGTAGCCTCCGAAGAACCGCGCTCGCCATCCCGCTTGTGCTCGCGCTTCTATTCTTGAGCTCAGCACAGCCGCGCTGGGACCTCTGGAAACGCTACCGAGGGGCCCCCACCATCGAGGCGTTTTGGGCAACCGTTCCTTCGACCTATCCAGGCGAAGACCGCATGCTTGGGGCTGACGTGGTGCCAAGACTCGCCAAGAACATCAAGCGGCAAACCGCCGATCGAGACACCGTTTTCGCCTTCAATACGGACCCGGGCCTAAACATCTATTCGAGCCGCCGCTCACCCACCCGTTTTTTCTATGTGTGGCCGCTGCAGGCGCCGGGCCTTACGCCGCCACAATGGCAGACCGAGTTCGCCCACGACGTGATGGCCGGTCGCCCCAAGTTCATCATGGTCTGCCGCGCAAGCTACACGCCCCACGGCCCTCGCGACGATCTCGATATCTTGCAGGCTTGGCCCGAGCTAGGCCCGTGGTTCAACCTAAACTATGTCCGAGGACGAACGATTGGCTCGCTCGAGCTCTACAGACTCCGTTAACCGCCAACTGCCAACCCGGAGGACTTGGACAGGTGGCTCGATGCGTCCTGTGCTTCTTAGTTTCGAAACTTTTCATAATTGTCACTCTCACTAATAAGGACACTTCGACGGGGGCTTGCTGCCTATGGACGGAAATATCTTGAAAACGTGAACACAGGAACTAGGACCTTCGGTCAACTGCCAACCGTCAACCGCCAACCGCTATATGCGCAATACGGTGCCTTCGGCTCATATGGGTACGATTTATTGGTGAGAGAATCAGCGGCAAGGGGTATGCCAAGGGCAAAACACTTCTTCTGGTTCGAGGCAAGGGCCGGGCGTTCAGGCAATCAGGCGTGGATCTCATTAGCGAATGGATGAATTGCAACGGCTGTCGTATAATCCTGGTTGTGAAAGATCGGAGGTTAGTATTGTTCCTGATCGCCGGAATCATCGGTCTGCCGCTGCTCTATAGCTATGCTTGGCCGGGCCTATGGGTCTATGGCCAGACTTCTTATGACATTTATCGTGTCAACCGGTTCACCGGAACCAAGGAGTGGCCAACCGACCAGGGTTGGAAAAGCGATTCGCAGCTTGTGGAGAAAAGGCGGTGGGCTGAGCACGAACGCGTTCAGAAGCGTGAGGCCAAGCTGCGAGAAGATGCGCTGGCAGGCAAGATCGAGTTTGCTACGCTGCAAGAGAATCGGCTGGATGTCAAATACCAAGGGCGGGGCGTAGAAATCTACCTCGATCGCGAGGGTGACGATACGAAGCGCTACGCCGAATTCTTGAGGAGCAGTGGCATTCACGTAAACGGCTAGCGCTCTGCTCTGCCTGGCTGCACGGTAAGCGGTGGAGGCATAAGAGGACGTACCCTGTACCCACCTGTGATTTCCTCACCAATACGCCTTCCCCCAATGGCGGCAACCTTACATGCGCATGCTCTTCACTTTTAGCCTCCTGCTCCGAAGGCAAACTCCCTCATCGACCACTTGTCAGTGATAGAATTCACCTGTCGTGAAGCAATTGATTCCCATTGGCATTTGGCTCGTGGCCGCAGTACCCTCGTTGGCGGTCGCCGATGACGGCTATGTTCGCCTTGGTGGGAGTTTGCGCGTCATGCGAGACCACCCGTCGATCCAGATGGTGAGCGAAAAGGTGATCATGACGATCGGACCCAAACGAATGGATGTCGATTGCCGGTTCGAGTTTTTCAATCATGGCAAGGCTACGACCGTGGATGTCGGCTTCCCGGATAAGGGAGATGTGCAGGAGGAAGACGGCAAGGAGTTCAAAAGATCGGGGAGTTTCGCAAGCTTTCGCACCTGGGTTGAGGGCAAGCCATACAAGACCCATATTGTCGAAGCCGAAGGTGACTATTGGCATGTGAAGCGGGTCACCTTCCGTGGCCATCGGAGAGCCCATGTCCGAGTGCGTTATTCTCAGTACCTCGGCTTAGAAGGCTTGGGCTGGTGGCTGAGACCTCCTCCTGACGAGTACGACTTGCGGGCTTGGGATGGCTACTGCGATCTCGCCGCCTACGCCGTTAGCACGGGAGGCAGTTGGTACGGCAAGCTTCTTCGCGCCGATTTCATCGTGGATTTTTCCAGAATGCCCTTGGGCTCCCTGAAGGGCTTCCGCCAAAATATTGGTGCGCACCTCCAGGCCGTGGTCTGCCCGCGAGATCCCCGCAAGGGTTTGCCTCGCGGGTTCGTCGTGTATTCGGGCCTCAACAAAGCCAGGGTTGCCGGCCGCAAGCTGATCTTTAGGTTGAAGAACTGGAAACCTACCGAAGCGGACGATTTATGGCTCAGATTCCACTTTCGCAGAGAACAGAGCTAGCCGAGGTTCAGGCGATTAAGCTCCGGAATCTCCAGCATTCCATCCTTGACGACCATGGTTTCAAGCCGAATGGCTTCCATTGTCATTAATTTTGCCTAACCGATCTTCGTGCCCAAGCCCTGCGCCATGACGATCTCGTGCGCGTGGTTGACCGTGAAAGCGATACGGTGCGTAACCGATTCGATGATCCCTTCCGCGCCGGGGTGGCCGTTGCCGGATGATTTCACCCCTCCAAAAGGCAGATGAACTTCCGCCCCAATCGAAGGAAGGTTCACATAACCCAGGCCGAAATCCGAGTGATCGCGTACCCAGCGCCACTTGCGATAGTCCTCGGTAATCACCGCCATCGCGAGGCCGTAGTCGGTGTCGTTATACACCCGCACCGCCTCCTCCATGCCATCGACTCCGATGATCGCCACGTGGGGGCTGAAGGCTTCCTCGCGAAGGCAGAACGTGTTCGGTTTGTAGCTCTTGAAGCGGTACACGAAGGGCGAGACGAAGTTTCCGCAGGCCATGTCGCCCTCTGTTAGTTCCTTCCCTTCGATCAGCACCTCGCCGCCTTCTTCGATCGCTTTCGCGTTGTGGTGCTTCCACTTCGCCACCCCTTCCTCGTTGATCAGAGGGCCCATAAAGACGTCTTCTTGCAATCCGTCGCCGACCTTGATTCGTTTCACCTTCTCCAGGAACCTCTCCGTGAATTTGGGCTCGATCTTCTTATCCACGATGATCCGTCCGGAAGACACACATCGCTGCCCGCTGGTCTTGAATGCGCTCAGCACGGCCGCGTTAACGGCAAGCTCCAGGTCCGCATCTTCGAGGATGATGCAGGCGTTTTTGCCTCCCATCTCGGTTGCTGCGAACTTGAAAAGGTCGTTCGCCGCCACTTTCTGGATGTGCTTGCCGACGTTACGCGAGCCGGTAAAGAGAATCGCCGCCACGTCTTTGTGCTTGACGAGGGGGTCGCCTACTTCCTCGCCGGTTCCATGGAGAACGTTGATCACGCCTTTCGGGAAGCCCGCCTCCACGAACAGCTCGGCGAGCTTGTGTCCGCAGATCGGCGTTTCCTCGCTCGGCTTGAAGACGACCGTGTTCCCCGCTACCAGGCTTGGGAGCACCACCCAGAGAGGTATCGCGACCGGAAAGTTCCACGGCGTGATACAAACGATGACGCCTTTGCTTTTTCGGAGTATAAACGCGTCTTTGGCCGCCACTTCGCTGCTGATCGTGAACCCGGTCGGCATGCGCCCGAGCCCGGCCACATACTGGGCCATATGGATCGCCTCGATGACGTCGGCGCGACCCTCGTTCAGGGGCTTGCCGCACTCGCGAGTCACGAGTCTGGTCAGCTCTTCCGTATCCCGTTTCATGAGCTGGGCGAAGTTGTCCACGATCTCCGCTCGGCGCACCCAGCTCCATTCGCTCCACTTTTCATAGGCTTCTTTGGCGGCGGAAACGGCGGCGTTGACCTGGTCGGTCCCGCTTAGAGGAACCACTCCGATCGTCTGTTTCGAATTGGCGGGATTAAGACTCTCGAAAGTCTGCGGAGTGGACGACCACTCGCCATTGATAAGGTTTTTGGCTTGGACTGTTTGCATGGAGTTTCTCGGGAAAACGGGTCGCATCAGTTTACCTTTTTGCATCTTCAGCCAAGCCACCGACGTATTGAGAAGTAAACTATAGGCTGGTTTCGGAACGACATGCTAGGAGGCAATTTTCATGGTTAAACGTTTTGCTGGTTTTTCGCTGCTCGCGCTTGCCGCGTACGGCTACAGTCAATCGGATGCTCCGACGTTGAAAGTGGGAGATAACGCTCCCCCCGTCAAGGTCGCTAAGTGGGTAAAGGGCAAACCCACCAAGCTGGGTAATGGCAAAGTGAACGTGGTCGAATTTTGGGCCACCTGGTGCGGTCCATGCAAGCAGAGCATTCCTCACCTCTCCGAGCTCGCCAAGAAGTATCAAGGCAAGGCCACCTTCACCGGCGTCAGCGTCTGGGAGAAGAACGCCCCCAAGGGCGATTATTCGAACTACGGAGACAAGGTCGCCGCATTCGTAAAAGAATGGGACAAGAAGATGGAGTACAACGTCGCTTGGGATGGCGAGGAAGCCACGATGGCCAGCACCTGGATGACCGCGGCCGGGCAGAACGGCATTCCCACCGCATTCGTCATCGACCAAAAAGGCAAGATCGCTTGGATCGGACACCCCATGGCCAATCTCGACGAAGTCGTCGGCCAAGTGATCGACGGCAAATTCGACACCAAAGCGGAAGCCGAGCGGGCAGCCAAAGAACGCGCCGAAATGTCCAAATCCATGGAGAGCACCAAGGCCTTCCGCGCCGCCATGAAGGCCAAGGACTACAAGCAGGCCGTGGACGAGCTCGATAAGCTGATCGCCACTCACCCCGACCTGGAAGCCCAATATGCGAGCACCAAGTTCACCCTGCTTCTAAAAACGGACGAAGCGGCAGGCTATGCGTACGGAAAGAAGCTCTCGGAGGGACTTTATAAGGACGAGCCGACCGGGCTTAATTCCATTGCCTGGACCATCGTCGACGACAAGACCGGCCTAAAGACCCCCGATTACGCTCTCGCCGTGCTGGTTGCTCAACGGGCATCCGAGCTCACAAAGGACGAGAATCCGTTTATCCTGGACACGTACGCCCTCGCTCAGTTCAAGAGCGGAAACGTCGACAAAGCGATTGCCCTTCAAGAGAAGGCGATCGGGCTTGCCGAAAAGCCGGCCAACCAAGTCGACGCCGCGACCCTCAAGGAAATGCGCGATCGACTGGAAATGTTCAAGAAGAAAAAGATCGGTTAGCTAGCCTTGGCCGGAGTGCCAATTCGTACTCCGGCCCCGATTTACTCACTATGAAATTGAACAACGTAGCAAAGTCGGGACGCCTCTTTGAAGCGGCAATGAAAGTGGCAGTGTGGGGATTCGTTTTCCAGCAATCCCTTACTTATCGTGCCACCTTCTTGCAGCCCATCAGCCTCGTGGCCTTGGGCTTGGCCAGCGCCCAGCTCTTGATATTGGCGTGGCCCGAGCGTTGTCGCTAAGTTAAAACCGCACGTCCACGGACGCATCTTTGTGTGGCATCAAGATGCTTGCTCCACTTTTATTTGGCTTTCGATGCCTTCCTTTCTGCGCAAGGAGTCGAACGGCTTCAAGCTCCCCGGGCTATGGGTCTTTATCCAATGGCATAGCGTTATGCGGGTTCGATGTCAGTCTGGGAGAAGTCCTCCCCGCTAAACAACAGTGGCTGGGCGGAAAGCTTGGCAACCGCGTAAGCCATACAGTCGCCGAAGTTCAGTCGAGCTGGGTGGCGGCCCTTGCCGTAGGAAAGAAAAGCGGCCAGGGCCAGCGGGACGTGATCCGGGGCGAAGGGAACGATTTGGGCGTCGGAGGCTCGCAAGATTTCGTCGACCGATTTCGCCGCATGGTTTCCAATTCTGCTCGATAGCACCATAAGGGTCTCGAACAGGATCGGCGCCGCGATCAGCACTCGATCTGCGCTTTCGAGAGCGGCGCTCAGCCTTTCGTGGCCAGCCTCCCGTAAGACCAATGATACAAGAGCGGAACTATCGAGGACCATTAGTCGCAACAGCCGTTCGGTCCGATGCCAAGAATCTCCTCTCGCTCTTCTTTGGTAATGCCTTTCCCAAGCAGATCGGGAGGCACTTGAGCCCAGACTTTCTCGAGGGCTTGGTCCAGCCTTGCCTTGCGACTGGGCCCCTGCTCCGATTGTAGCCTCTCCTTTCGCTCCGAAAGCGCCTTACGAATTGCTTCGGTCTTACTTTCGTTCGTCATCCTCGCGACCTCGGTCGCAAGCCGCTCGACCTCTTGATTCTTGATATTTAGTCCCATGGTAGAAACCCTATAAAAATTATACCATTGAAATTCGCCCCTGCTTTTTTGGGAATTCGTCAGCACTATAGGCGCGTTATATCAGTAAGGCGAGAAAATGACAAAAGTTACGGTAATAATCGACTTGACAAATCATAAATAAACACAGGTTGATAGGCAATTGCGCGATAGTAGGTTCATTTCTTTGGCTTTGGTCGCCGTCCTCGTTTCTTGGGTGGGATCGGATTAGCGAGTGGCGGGTTCATGTTTTCAGCCATTTCGCTAAAGACCTTGTCGAACCGCTCAAACTGGTCGGGCTCGTTGCACTTCTCGGCTATATCGTCTGGGATATCAATGGGTCTATCGGTGTCAGGCATCGGGCTCTTCGTCCTTCGTTCTTAACTTGAAATAGGCTTGTCGGTCCCGCCTGTCGAACGCTGCCCCGAATCGATGGACATGCTCGAGGATATCCCGCCTTACTAGGCGCATGAGAACTTTTTTCGCGGTATTCCAGTTTCTGTTTGTGACCTTCATGGCGTCCGTGATGTTCATCCGTCCGTTGACGGCGATGAAGTTCAGACAACGGTTTTCATCCTCGTTCAGCGTGGACGCGATCCTGGCTCCCAGCCATTCGGCGATGTCCGCGTCAACCCACTGTTTTCTCTGGTTGACCTTGTTTCTCAGCGTTACACGTACCTTTATAAAGGAAACTGGCTCTTGTACAAACTCTGGGTCAGGTAGATCCATGTCGTGCATGAGCCTCTTCATTCGTTTCGTGCCCTCGTTTGCCGCACGGACGTAGTCCATATGATGCATCGCGGCCATTAGAAAGGGGTTTCGTGAAAGTTGGACATCGTAAATGTTCTGAGGTGATACTCCCGGCATGAAGGGGCCTGGACTTTCGATGACAAGCCTGTCCTCGAACATCTTGACTACAACGTGAGCGTTCTTTAGGCCGTTACCGTAGGATCGATGCACCAGTGCATTGACTACGGCCTCGTGCCATGCGTCCTCGGGATACTCTGGTGACGTGACAAACTTGCCAGCGGGGTCTCTACGGGAGAATGTCCTCAGCTGGGATTTGAGCATTTCAGACGTCTTAACAATTAACTCCGGGACTGTTCCGTCCAGCCACTCGTTCTTTACCGGAGCCCAAGTTCCGCCCGACGTTTCCAGGAGGCCTTCAAAGCGCAAAAAATTGACACGACACCCCGGAGACACCTCCCGGGTGTCGTTTGCAAAGAGTAGGGCGCAGGACACAAATGGAATGAAAACACCGTTTTCGAACTTGCCTAATTTCTCAAGCTTCAAGACTTCCTCATCAGTATGCCCGTCGTGCCAACGCTTTGACGCTTTAACCGCTATCGCAAACTTCGCGATCGCCTCCTTGCGGAAGTCGGCAGGGTAATTGAGGCGGCAGGGCTCTTTTTCAAGTGATATTTCGCCCTTTTCATCCTTCAGGTTCCTGACCTGCTCAGGAGTCATCGAGATCAGTGAGTCGCCAACGCGGTGGTAAGCATGACCGTCTATGTGACAAACCACTTTTGTCGGGTGGTATTTGACGCGGAATGCCATGACAAAGTCGGCAGCGTTGTCCTTGTCCCGGCTTATGGGCACTTGCTTGTAGTGGTACGAAGCGTCAGGACAGAAATTGTAACCACTCTTCTCTAGTTCGTTGGCCTTTGGAATCCCAAGCTTCAGGCAACCTTCGAACACAACGTCCTTGGTTACTCCAATAACAACGATCCCGCCATCTGGAGAAGTGTTGGCAAACATGGAGAAGTATTGGGCCAAGTGTTGGGCCTGAATCATGGCCGACTTGTTCTCAATTCGGTTGTTCTCCACCCATTTCCGAATAGTGCCTTGTTGAAGGGCCGCGAACATCTCATCCGCTGACAGGAGTTGTTGTTTGACACTGTCCGCGAAGTCAAAGAGGCTTTGCTGGGCCTCCATTTCTGAGTAGGAATCGTTCATGGCAATCCTATCGATACATCCGTATCGATAGGGCATCGATACGGATGTCAGGAGGGCTTGCGGCCACGTTTGGGCCTATCGATCCACGCCCGTTCAGTGTCACAACCAGCACTCCTTGCCAGTGAGATTGGCATAAGTGAGGCGCTTTCCGCCAACCTGAGACACTGCAAGGCTGAACCGACTCGAGTCAGTTTCCTTGCGCTCATTGAACCTGAACGCCTGTTCATCGCAATAACGGAACAGGTGGAACGGCTCAACGCTGACGTAAGTTCCCTTGATGCTTCGCTTCAGTAGGCTCCAGAAGTTCTCGAGTCCGTTCGTGTGGACTTCGTCCCGGACGTATTCTTCGATGTGGCTGACGAAGTCATGGTCGTACTCGTATTTGAGCCCACGGTAGGACATCAGATGGTCAGTGTATAGCCTTGAGCCGGGCACGACGTGCGCTCTGACGATCTGATGAAGCCTCTTGGCCTTGCCATCCTTGATAACAAACGTCCGAACGGAACCGTGCCGCTCGAGGAGTCCCATGACGACTGCCTTTCCGACGCCTCCTCGCCCCGTGGCCGTCCGTTTGCCAAGGTGCATGTTCTTTGCCTTACCGCCGATATATGTCTCGTCAGCCTCGACGGTACCCGACAGTTTTTCAAGGCTACCGTTCTGCATCGCCATCCGAATCCGGTGGTTCATGTGCCACGCGGTTTTTTGGCAAACACCGATGCCTCGGGCCAGTTCGTAACTCGAGATACCGTTCTTGCAGTTGACGATGAGCCACATAGCGATGAGCCACTTGTCAAGACCCAGGGGGGAA
>JBBREX010000103.1:0-10826 GCA_038225245.1 Fimbriimonadales bacterium
ATCGACGAGTCGGATGGGTGCACCTGCTTCCGTAGTCGAGGGCTTCAATTCTGCTTGCCGTACGATCATGTCGTCCGGATGCAGGTAGAAAACCGTCGCTTGTCCGCTCTGAGGGTTGACGGTTGCTTCGACCACCTTGAAGTCGATGCCTTTACGGTTCTTCGTGCCTTGAGCCTTTGCGTTTGCAGCGGCCTTGTAAAAGTCGGCATCGAAGAATGCGCCCCAGAGTTGCAATTCTTGAGGCTGGAACAAACCCTTCAGCTCCGCGTCCGTCTGGGCATGCTTGTAGTAAGTTCGATCCTTCTTATCGAAGAAGGTTACGTTCGTACCATCGGCCACGATAGACATATCGGGCCGCTCGATCCTTGCCAGGTTGGGCTTGGAAAGATTGAGTGTGTACGTTTCCGAAGTTCCCCCGAGCGCTTGCACGCTGTAGGTCACCTTCAGGGACTCAGCTTTATTGAGAGCGGTAGCGAAAGCCCGAATAAGATCGGGCCCATTTTGGGCGCTACCGGCAGAAGCGAGCGCGATAAGCGCTCCTCCGACGAATAGTATTTTTTTCAACGAAACGACCTCCGAATTGGCGTTATCTTCTTTATTGTATCGCAACTTATGATCCAGTAGTGTCCAGACACGTAAACTGAGACCATGTTCGAGCGGATCGTGCTGGTTTTGCTGCTGGCGGTCTATGGGCTTTTGGCCACCCAATACTTTCGGGTAACGCCTTACCGAGAGCCTGGCATGCTCCTTCATCAGCGAGACCCGGCGACAGGACAACCTCGCCGCATTGGCGATGTCGGAGCGCCGGACGAGCGCCAGCATGTCAACTACATGAAGCATCTGCTGGCGGGTAAGGGCTTCCCGGTTCTCGTGCCCGGCTCGGCCGACCTCTACGAGACCTACCAAAGCCATCAGCCGCCCCTCTATTACCTGATCGCGACGGCCGAGCTCAGAGCTCTGGGGGGCGATCCGGACAAAATGCGTGGCGCTGCCGAACTCAGAGCCTTAAGCACCATATTCGGGGCCCTCACCCTAATTGGAAGTTACTTCGTAGCCAAGTGGGGATTCACAAGGCCTGAAGTCGGATTGGCGGCCGTGGCCTTCGTGGGGTTCCTTCCGATGTTCCTTGCTCTTCATTCGGCAGCCGGAAACGACCCCCTGCTCTACGCGCTTTGTACTTGGGTGCTTGCCGTCATCGGCTTATCCATGGCCAGTGGCTGGACCCTCGGGAGAGCATTCGCGATCGGAGTGCTCGTCGGCTTGGCGCTGCTGACGAAGACGACGGCGATAGCCCTTTTGCCCACCCTCGTCATTGCCCTGTGGCTGTCCCGCAAGTCTTCTAAGCCATTGCATTGGTTTGCAAGTCTCGCCACGCCAATTTTGATTGCCCTACCGTGGTGGATCCGAAATCAATCGCTTTACGGTGATCCTTTGGCAATGAAGGCCTTCAATAGCGCCTTTGCGGGCTCTCCGAAGGCATCGTTGTTTATGCACGGTTTCGGTTTTGCCGACTATTGGGTCAACTGGGTTGGCTGGTGGACGTTACGCAGTTTCTTTGGAGTGTTCGGGTACATGGACATATTCTTGGACGATAAGGTTTACCGAATCTTCGCGGCTTTATTTTTCTTGCTGCTCCTGGGTTGGTTCTTGTCCCTCAGTCGTTCCTCGCAGGCTCGAAATCCTCGGTTCGAAATTGTTCTTTGGGCGTTCGTCGGAATCGTTGCTTTGCTCTTCATTCAATTCAACACGACTTATTTCCAGGCTCAAGCGCGCTATCTGTTTCCTGCCATCGGAGCGCTTGGAATTTTCTCGGGATTCGGCGCTTGCTTCTTCGCCGGAAACCTTCGCCGATGGGCCTGGTTACCTCTCGCTGCGGCGCTTCTAGCAGCGAACCTGTACGTCATCGGAAAGCTTCCCGAGGAATTCTATCGCCGCGCGTTACCTACGGTTCAAATCGGAGAGTTCGATTGAGGCTCGTCGGCTTTCGTTGTATAGTGAATTACCTCACTAGGATTTCTTCAACTTATGATTTCAATAGCGATCTGTACCCTGGTTCTTGCTCAAGCACAAACGATCGATCAAAAAGTTACATTCGAACACGGAACTGCATCGGTTCAGGAGGTCGTGAGGGCGCTAGCCGAGAAGACGGGCAGCCCTCTCGCCGTGCCCCCGGCTCTGGGAAATGAGTTCGTCTTCGTGAGCGTGAAGGATGCTCCGCTTAAAGAAGTTCTGGACCGCATCGCCGACGTAACCGCTTGCGAATGGAAGGAGAAAGATCACAAGCTTTGGCTCACCAGGTCGGCGGCCAAGCTCCGCCAAGAAGAAAAGGACGCGATTGAATTTCGCCTAAAGGGGATCGAAAAGGGCCTCGCCAAGGCCTGCGAAGCGTTGGCCGAGAAAATCGACGCGAAGCGAATTGAAGCGGCGACCAAGGAACGCCGTGAACTCGAAAGGCGTCCCATGGACAATCAAGGGTTTGACAATTCACGATGGCAGCGTTTAACGAACCTTCAGTCGCTTACGCCGGCTCGTAGGACCTTGCTCCGTATGTTGTCGGTGATCGATCCTCGTGTCCTCACAACGCTTAATTCGGGCGACAGGATTGTGTTTTCAACTTCTCCAACCGCTATGCAGAAGAGGTTGCCGCCCAAAGCGGAGGCTGCTCTCGCTTCGTTCAAAACAGAGCAGGTGATGTGGGCGGAAGCAGGCCAAAACTTGCCTAAAATAGAAGACAGCGAGCGTATTTATCGGATTGGACAGGAGGATGGCGAGGCGTACTTGTCGCCTCAAAAAGAGCCCATTGCCAAGACTCTTCTGATCTTCGAACAAGACGAGAATAATTTCGGCGGGCCGCTCTCAGCCTTGCTCATTCTGGCTGGTGAAAAGGACAACGTTTTGTATTCGTCGCGAGAACAAATCGCCGTGCTCGATGAAAAGGCCATGAATGATCTGATGAAAGCTCCGGCTCCCGCCAGTCCCCACCCCATCGACCTTAGCCCTGATTTTCACTTGCTCCTCGATGGAATCAAGGGCGCCTTTGGCCGAGGGAACCCTAAGCTGGCACTTCCGGAAAATCTTCGCAACATTCTCTCCTCGCCGGACAAGAATGAGCCGTTAGGGCTGAGCACGACCGATCCTTTTCGGGCCGTTGCCGCGGAGCGAAAGACAAACATCGTCGCGTCCATTCCAGATTTTGCCCATTGGATGATTGCTTTTCTGGCGATGGCGCCCGATCGATCCGTGGATATGTATCTCTCTGCTTTGAGAACGGCAGGCGAAATGAGAATCGAGGAGTCCAATGGCTGGCTCATGGCCCGTCCAGGCATGCCGGCAAGAGCGAGAGAATTGCGCGAGGATCGAACCGCTTTGGGAAAATTTCTTCGGCGGGCGGTAGCCGAGAATCGCTTGAGCCTCGACAATGCGGCGGAATATTCGATCACCAACTTGGTTCCCCAGAATCACCCCTCGATCAGCCAGCTACACCTTATGCTTCTAGGCCTAACCGAATACGGGCAGCAATACCATGCTCATGCTCTTCGCCTCTACGGTTCTTTGAGCGCTTCTCAAAAAGAATTGCTCCAGAACGGCGGAAAGCTCCTTCTCGGATCGATGACTCCCTACCAGCTATCCCAAGTTACTCGCCTTCTCTATGGAGCCTATGCTCGCTCTGCTTGGGAGAGCCGGATTCAGGAGTACGAGCGATCGAAGTCGCAAATGAACTATTCATATCGGGGTTCCACTTTGCGCACCGAACCTACGGAAGCGTTTCCCTTCGGGGTCCCTCGCGACGGCTATCTCACCTTGGCGCGAAAGGAATCGGTGGTGATTTTTGCGTCCAGCGCCGACCAACAGAATTCCTGGCCGCAAGAGATCGATCAGTTTGGCATGAACCTTTACCAGCAAGAGCATCCGGATATCTTCCCTTGGGTGCGAAATCAACCCGCTTTGGATCGGTTTCGGGTTGGAGATCAGAAAGATATCGACATGACGATTTATTTGAGCTCGACCATGCTCATGAGTGAAAACCTCAAGGACTCGAAGATGAAAACGGAAGGCGTCGGCGTCCCGCTCAATCAGTTGCCTCAAGATATCCAAGATCGAATCAAGAAAGCGATGGATAGGGCGAAAGAGATGTACAAGAATGCAAAACCGGGCGACTATCAAGATTTCAATCAGCGATCGAAGCCCCCACCACCCTAGTTTATGCGGAATTCATGTGAATTAGCGTGGCACATGATTCCAGCTCGTGAGTGCCATGAGCAAACCTTTATGCCTCCACTGCTTGCTGTGGAGGCTCGGTTGGCGGCGGGTGCCAGGGGAAGCACGCCTATCCATTTTCGCATGGTTCAAACCTTTCCGGGGCGTCTTCCCCTGGCCCTTAGAAGCCCTAAATTAGCCATATTCATTGTACAGGGTCACAGTCTCAAACGGACCCATCCCGTTTCCCCTATGCCGAGGTCGCATTGTGTCACGATCTTGAGGAATCCGGGGAAGCCGCCACCCGATCTTCGGTCCGGCCAAGTCTCCAGGGCGTCATCCACCGGCCACCCGTCCGCCAGGCCATAACTCTATCGCTGCCAAGTCCTGAGGCTTTTCCCGTCGATCACAATAAAGCAAAGATTCCCCGGTTGAGCGCCGGTACTTTCGCGGCTGGTGATTGGTCAGAGGAGGAAGGCCTTCGCTTATAGAGCCTCAGGACTTGGTTGGAAAAATACGGGAGCAATGCTTAAGCCCCTCCTGAGGCATCTGAAGTTTACCTTGATCGATATCGATACAGAGATGCTTCTCGCAAATTACTGCAATCCAACCCGAAGGTAGCTAGACAATGCTATTCCGAATCAAAATACCAACGGTATAGTCCGATCGCAGCTATGACGAGAAGAACACTTCCAATGACTGCAATCCAACCGTTCTTAATCGCTTGGGGTCCCGTTACATGTTCAAAGTGCAACAGAACTCCGGAACCACCGGCCCATTCTCCAGTAGCAAGACAGGTAACTCCGCGCGCACCAAAATATAAAGCACTAATTACCAGAAGCAGACAGAACGCCAGTACTGCTTGCCCCGATTGCTGAATCATGTGTCTTCGATTCCGTCCCTCAAATTAGAAAAATTTGTTGCGGTAATAATTACCTCATAAACCTCCTTTCCGACGGCGGGTAGCTTGGGTGAGGTGGGTGGCAGGGGAAGCACGCCTATCTAAGCTTCCTCACAGTTCAATCTTTTCGTGGCGTCTTCCCCTGAGCGCATAACGTTAAACTTAACCATATTCATTATACGTGGTGACCATCTTGAACTGAATGCCGGGGAAGACGCCACTCGGTCCGCGAAGCGCCGAGCGATTGTGGCGCGCCCTTACGTGGCCACCAGCCGATCCAGGTCATCTTCTTTTCTTGAGCTTTATCCTTCGAGCCCGAGTTCATGGTCGGGACGCTATGCTACGTGATGATTGACTTGGTTCCAAATTCTCAAAACTGGTTGACTTTTTCCTTTGAAGCGCAGCTTAGGGTTAGGGGCGCGCGAAACGGTGACAAAAGTTTTGGCCCTATAGGAGTAGGAAAATTAGGAAGTTCGGCAAAGGAACCTGAAATCGAGTCCGCGGACACGATGAACCATAGGAAAAGACTCAGCAAGGTGTGAAAAATCTTTCGCTAACGGCTGCTGACACCCGCTGGATTGCCAAAGAGCCTGTTCTTATCTTGCGAGCCGCCGAACTGGAGCTCGATGAGCGAGTCCGAATGATGGATCGCGGTGACCTCGCTTGGATGCTTCCTAGCTCGATAAAGCCGCTGGTAAATTTGCGCCGACTGGCGAGTAATTTCGGGATCGCCGCCAATGGCTTCCGTCGCATGGGCGAGAATCTCCACGATGTGCCCCTGCGGCAATAGGTGGCTCAGCTCCGTTTCTATGCCAAAGCCTAGTTCAAGGAGAATTTGGCGGAAACTCGAAGGGGTGAAAAATCGAAGATGGGTCGCGTCGAGCAAGCCTGCGGTCTCATAAGTGAACTGCCCCTGCAACAACTGCACGATGACCGACCAGTGGCTGATGTTCGGCACACAAACCACGACGCAGCCATTTTCGGTCAAATACGGACGGATGGCTTGCAACGTTTTTTTAGGCTCGACTAGATGCTCGAGCACGTCGCCGAATATGATGCAGTCGAATGTTTCTGGAGCGCATTCCAAGGGGAAGCAGCTTTCCACGCTGCCGGTGATGACGTGATCCAGAATCTGGGTTGCTTCGTGGGCCGCTTCCTCGATGACCTCGATTCCCCAAATCCGTCGGTCCTCTCGTCCGGTCTTGAGATGACCTCCCAAGAGCCCGCCGCCGCATCCGATGTCCAGGATGTTCACGGCCTCTTCTGGCACCAGACCGGCCAGCGTGTGATTGATCATCTGGTAGTAGCTGGAAGGCTTTTCGTTGGACGCAACGCTCGGAGCAACACTCATAGGTTCTTTTTCGGTATGTTTTCGGGCTCCCAAGAGGTGGCGGGCCGCCGACTCGCCGCATAAAATGCCAGAAAATAGGGGTCGCTCCTAGAGAAAACCAATCGAAAACCGAAGATTAGGTTAGCGAGCTCCTCCTTCTGCTTTTCGTGAAAACGAGGAAGCGAATCAAGAGCTCTACGAGGTTTCTCACGCGGACTAGAGCTGCGGGAAACATCGACAAAGCAAAACGAATGCCCGAGCAGGTTCTGTCCTCTCCTTCCTGCTCGGGACTTTTTTGTTTACAGCACCATCGTTTCGCCGAGATCACTCTCGTTTTGGGCTCGGTTCGGATCAAGCGCAGATAGATCGATGGACTGGGAGTTACCATCGAGAATGCATTCCGCAACAATCTGGCCGATGGCTGGAGCATGCATCACCCCATGCCCTCCAAATCCAGTGGCCACAAAAACGCCGTCTCGAAAGCCCACCAGAGGGTGCCCGTCGGGGGTCACTGCATAGTAACCGGACCAAATGTCGGGTGGAGCGAAGTTGACCGATTCCGGCCAAACTTCTTGCAGCGAAGGCTGAACTGAGGGCCACCAACGCGGGCTCACTTCGGGGATTTTGCTGAAGTCTTCTGAGTCTTCCGGTCGCCTCGAGCCGCCTCCTATGATCACGTGTGCACCGTCCGGACGAAAATGAAAGCCGGTGTCGGCATCGACGATCATGGGAGTTTGGGCGGGTATCTCTGCCTGGATCCGCGCTAAGTGGTGTTTTTCTGCGCGAACTGGCAAACCGAAGAGCCTTGACCAATGTCCGGTGGCCAAAATGACATTTTCGGCCGCTACCTCGCGCTGGGTTGTGGAAAGGCTCTTGGAATCGAGCCTCACTACTCGCTCTGGATAATAGTGGGCACCAAGCGACCTCGCCGCGTTCTCGTATCCCTTTACCACTGACGGGCCGTTCAAGGTGCCGTCGCTTGCCGTTAGACAGGCTGACATGACATTTCCGAGGTTCAAAAACGGAACCATCGCCGAGGTTTCGGCAATGGAAAGCATTTGAGTTGAGGCTCCTTCAAGCGCGCAATTCTCGGCAACCTGACGAAGTTGCTTCTCGCCTTGAGCGTGCCTTGAATAGACAAGGTAACCGCGAGGGTTAAAGTCTATCTCCCAGCCGACTTCGGCGCGAAATCGCAAATACTTCTGAATCGAAAGCAAAGACAGGCGAACATTGATTGGAGAAGAAAAGAATGAGCGAACCCCGCCTGCCCCCCGGTCTGATGAGCGAAAGTGAGGGGTGGGATCGAATACACAGACGGACAAGGTTTGGTTACGCCTTAGGAGATGCCACGCGATACTCCAGCCGATCACTCCCCCGCCCGCGACTACAACATCGAACCGCTCATTGGCCAAGCTACTCTCCGATCGCCTTCACGACGACCCGCTTCTTCCGACGCCCGTCGAACTCCGCATAGAACACCTGTTGCCAAGGTCCAAGATCTAGCCGCGCGTTGGTGATGGGAAGGATGACTTGGTGATGGAGGATGAGATTTTTCAGATGGGCCTCGCCGTTGTCCTCGCCGGTTTGGTGATGGCGGTAATTCTTCTTCGGCGCGAGGTGGTCTAGCCATTCTTGAATGTCCTCGATCAGTCCATCTTCCCAATCGTTGACATAGACGGCGGCCGTTATGTGCATCGCGCTCACCAAGCAAAAGCCTTCATCAATCCCGGAAGCGCGAACGATGGCGGCGATTTCGTCGGTAATCCGAACGAACTCCTGAGGTTTCTCGGTTTGAAAGGTCACGTATTCGGTGTGAGACTTCAATTTGTTACTCCAAGCCTTGCTGCGCCATTTCGATCGCTTTCAAAGCAGCCCTAGCTTTGCTT
Organism: Fimbriimonadales bacterium; assembly: GCA_038225245.1. GTDB lineage: Bacteria > Armatimonadota > Fimbriimonadia > Fimbriimonadales > Fimbriimonadaceae > JBBREX01. The sequence goes on from JBBREX010000103.1 coordinate 8,315, forward strand.
CCTGACTCTTCGAATTCCTTGCTTGGAACCGAGTCGTACACAATTCCTGCACCCGCTTGGACATGAGCTGTTCCGTCTTTCAAAACGATCGTGCGGATGGCGATTGCCGTGTCCATATCGCCGTTTGAACCAATATAGCCAATCGCTCCTGCATAGCAGCCACGGCGGGTCGGCTCCAGCTCCTCGATGATCTCCATAGCGCGGATTTTAGGAGCGCCGCTCACCGTTCCCGCCGGAAAGATCGCCCGGAGAAGGTCGAATGCGTCCAGACCCTGCTTGAGAAGACCGGTGACATCGCTTACGATATGCATGACATGGCTGTACCGCTCGATGACCATTAAGTCGTTGACCCTGATGCTTCCATATTCGCAAACTCTTCCCAGGTCATTTCGGCCCAGATCGACGAGCATCACGTGTTCGGCTCGCTCCTTCTGATCGGCCAGGAGCTCTTCTTCCAGCTCGCGATCTTGTTTTTCGGTTTTGCCCCGCTCTCGAGTGCCGGCAATCGGCCTGACTCGCGCGACCCGTTTGTCCAGCGATACCAAGAGCTCAGGAGAGGCGCCGATCACGTCGAAGTCCCCGAATCGAAGCAGAAACATGTAGGGCGATGGGTTGAGGGAGCGAAGCGCACGGTATATCGTCAGAGGATGAGCTTGAACCTGGGTTGAAAATCGCTGCGATAAGACAACTTGCACTCCGTCGCCGGCGGTGATGTACTCGATCGTTCGCTTGACCGCATTTTCAAACAAATCGGGCTCCATATTGCTGGTGACCGCAGTGGTAGGAAGTCGTTGGGCGGGCAGGTCGGGCAAGGGCCTCTTCAATCGGGAAGTTACACGTTCGATTTCAGCACAAGCCAAATCGTATCCCTCAGCGGTGCCTTTTGCCTGGACGATGATGCGAATCAGGTTACGAGCATGGTCGAAGACGACGACAGTGTCGGTAAGCATCATCGTCATATCGTCGACGCCGAGGTCATCTTGCGTGGTTTCAGGAATTTCCTCGAAGAAGCGAACGAGATCGTAACTTAGCATTCCCACGGCGCCTCCACAGAACTTAGGCATGCCTTCGATAGTTACCGCGCTATTCGGAAGCTCCTTCCGCAAGACATCGAGCGGGTCCTGGCCATCTGAGATTTCTGTTCGGCTCTCACTCGCTTGGGTGATCGTGCGCAGAGTTCTGCCCTTCGAACGAAGCACCAGACGGGGTCGAACGCCAATCATGCTATAACGCGCGAGCTGCTCTCCGCCGGTGACCGATTCGAGAAGGAAGCTATAGGGTTCGTCCTGAGCGAGCTTCCAATAGGCGCTCAGGGGAGTTTCGAGGTCCGCTAAGATGTCCCGGTACACGGGCGCTGTCCTGCCTTCGCTCGCCCCTCGCAAGAACTCGGCCTTGTCGGGGCTCATGAGAGTTAGACCGCCTCGCCGAGGTATGCCTCGATAACCTTAGGGTCGTTACGAATTTCCGCGGGGGGGCCGTGGGCAATTTCCTCGCCATGGTCGAGCACCACGATTCGTTCGCACAGGTTCATGACGAATTTCATGTCGTGCTCGATAACCAGGACGGTCTTGCCGAACTCGTCTCGAAGCTTGCGGACGGTATTCATGAGGTCCTCTTTCTCAAACGGATTCATTCCCGCCGCGGGTTCGTCGAGAAGCAGAAGAGATGGACCTGTTGCCATGGCCCGGGCAATCTCCAGGCGGCGCTGTTTCCCGTATGGAAGGTCCCGACTGCGAACGTTGGCAACATCGTCGAGGTCGAGCACCTTGAGAAGCTGGAGGGCTTCCTGTCTTAGAAAGCCAGTTTCGCGGATAGATGTGGGCAAGTAGGCAAGAGCGCTGAACAAGCTGGTTCGGTGCCTCAAGAACCCGCCGACAACGACGTTTTCAAGCACTGAGAGGGCGGGAAACAGCCGGATATTTTGGAATGTCCTGCAGATTCCAAGTTCGGCTATCTTATTGGGTGGCAAACCGCAAATTCCTTGCCCCTGGAAACGTATATCGCCCGCGGTAGGCTCGTAGACTCCGGTTATCAAGTTGAAGCAAGTCGTCTTGCCCGCTCCGTTAGGTCCGATCAGCCCAAACAAATCGCCTTTCTGAAGCTGGAAGGTGACGTTGTTCACTGCTATCAGGCCGCCGAAGCGAATGGTGGCTTCTTGTACTTCCAGGACCGCGCTCACGCGGCTACCTCCACGGCAGGGCTTTTTCGACCAAAGAGCTTGGCAACCCAGGACCAGCTGAATTCGTGGTGGGCGAATATCCCTTGTGGTCTAAGCAGCATGAGGACGATCAGAGTTACCGCGAAAACGACTAGTCGCAGCTTGGAGCCTTCGACGGTAGAAGTAAGAGCAGGTACCGATCTCAGCAACGCCGACATGGCGATGAAAACGACAATTCCGGCCCCCACGATTGCGAACGCACGGATGGTCTTTGCCCTGGGGCTGCCGTGGAACTTCTCGGCAAGTTTCCTGAGGCCCACTACGGCAGCCACGAGCCCGATCGCGAATCCGACC
>JBBREX010000104.1:0-10795 GCA_038225245.1 Fimbriimonadales bacterium
AGTCCGTTTGGGCCTCAAAGCCTCCACGCAAGCCAAGATTGTAACCACCCTTCTCCCCGGCCGATGGTCCTAAGGGCCTGACGTACCCAAGCAGCAGCTCCCCTTCGGTCGCCTTGTCGTCGCCGGTGAGGTTTGATCCCACGTTGAAGTTCAGCGTGAAGTTTTCGCCCTTAGGGGTGTACATGGAGAGGATGAATTTCAACTCGCCGTGCTGAGGATCGTCACGAAAGGGGTGTTCGTACTCGACATTGATGGCGGGGAGCACCTTGTTATAGGCGAAATCGAGGAAGTTGAAGCGTAACTCGACGTCCCAGGCGTCGATGTGGGTCTTGTCGCCTGGCTCCTGATGGAAGGCGATTCCCGGCTCGATGGCGAAGTTCTTTGTGATCCCGAGCTCGAATTCGAACTCTTGATCGAGAATCTTATCCTTTCCGATATAAGTCGTTCGCGATTCGATCTCCTTTTCCCCGACGTAGGGAAGATACCAATCGCGCAAGAACGTGAAGTCGCGGTGGTGGGCCTCCGCCTTTCCGACGAGGGATAAGCCCGCCACCAGCACAACGATTCCCAAACCGCATCGCGGCAAAGTATTTTTCAAGGTCATATCGCGGTTATTATCGCCTAAGGCTTGCGCGGTTGGGGCCGTCGATCGGGTGGAATGGGAATGCGGAATCGCTCGGTGCTGATTTTTGGGTTAACTTCAAGCTGCAGAACCTGGCAGTCGAGGTAGGTTTTTTTGGACTTCGTGTCTTGCCCCCAGGCGCGCCAAATGAGGAAGGTCTTGGGGTCGATGTAGTAGTCGACGCTGACGCCGTCGTTTTGGTTGGTCTCGCGAAGGACGCTCCATCGCTTGCCGTTCCATTCTTGATCTTTGAGCAAATCCAGCTTGCTTCCTGCCATGCCTCCGCCCTTTTCCTTTGAGAGCTCATGGGCGGCGTCGAAAAAGGCAAGCGTCTCAACGTTGGTGGGGATGTTTCGGCCAAGGGTCTCGGGCGAGTAGCGAAGCTCCTGCCGGCCGCTCTTCGATCCATACATGGCGATGCGATGGCCATCGCAGATGAGGAGTACGGAGCCACGCGGGAGTCCTTTGAACGCGGCGCGAAGACGGCTCGGAGCGAGGAACTCGTACCTTGCTTCGCCTCTCGCGACGTAACCTGACGGAGCGGTAATCTCGAATGTTTCGAACAAAACGGCGGAGTGAACGCTAGCATATGCCTCACGCACCTTAGCGAGAGCTTCTTCGGCTTGACCTTTGCCAAGGGCCGCGACAAGCAAGGATGAGATCATAAACACATTTTAGCGCAGCGCGCGAAGCAGGCATGAAAGAAAAGAGCGTGAAGTAGTTTTCACGCTCTTTCGATCAGAGAAACGGAGACGCTTAGAAGCGGTCAGAATCGCGGGAGGTGCTGAATTCAGCGATGACGTACGCTCCGCGTTCGCGCTCCAAGCTGTAGGTGTGGTTTACGCGCTCAGTTCGGCCCCAGGGATCCTCGAACTCGTGCTCGGCGTAAACTTTCGCCCCTCCGTTGCCCGTCCGCACGTCGCGGATCGAGTAACGGACCGTGTGCGTCGATTCGATGTTGTCGAGCATCAGATCGTAGAAGTCGGTCGAATTCAGGCGATAACCGTAACCACGATCGAGGCTCACCCACACATCGCCACGGCTTGGCATGAGCCGCTCGAGGGACCTTCTGTCCGACTTTTCGAAAGCGCGGACGATGTCGTCGATCGCGTCATCGAGTTCGCGGTTCGAGCGGTTGTAGCGAGAGCGTCCGTAATCATATCGATCGTCGCATCGGATATTGAAGCCAGACTCGCCAAAGACGATCCGATTGATGACGATGTACGGGGGAAGATGGGGATAGTAATACCAGGGCGAAAATGCGCACTGGTCGTAGACGTAATTGAAGTTGTAGTACGGATAGTAGAACGAGTTGTCATTCCAGTACTGGTTATATCCCCAATAGCCGTTTCGGAAGCTTCTGTTGACATTGGCGTGGGCCCGTTCTTCTCGCAGAACCTGATGGCCCAGCGATCCACGAACGATATCAACTGGAGCGGCCTGGATACGCACGGGTGTAGAGGAGTGGTCTCGCGACATCAAGTTATTGCTGCCTCGATACTGCGGCTGCCCGCTTCGAGAATCGCCTTTGGCTCGTCGCGCCAGCAATCCATCGTCACTGCGGCTCACTGATGGATCGGGTTGGTAGCCTCGTTCGCGATCTTTACGGTTGGTGACTTGGGGCGTTCCGCTCGATCTTCGGGAGAGCAATCCGTCATCGCTGCGCGAAACGGGCGCCTGCACGCGGTCGCGGTTTCCGTCTTGGCGATTGGTGGCCTGCGGCGCTCCGGACGATCTTCGGGAGAGCACTCCATCATCGCGGTGCGAAATAGGCGCTTGCTCACGGTCCCGGTTTCGCTCTTGATGGTTCGTGGCTTGCGGAGTGCGCTCTGAGGGAGTGGATGCCTGGCCGCTTGCTGGTGATCCGCTCCTTGATCCATAACTGCCGCTGGAGCTATGATCTCGGCTTTTGCCGGAACCTTCGCTGCCGCTTCCGCGATTGCCCGAATTTCCACTGGAGGAGCTTCCGCTTCCCCGGCTTCCTTTATTAAGGATTCCGCCTTGAGGCGCTGCGGAAGTGATGAGCGAGCCCGCCATCACGCTTACGATAATTAATTTCCAACCCATTTTCATTTTCCTATTTGTAGAGGCCGTCCCAGATTCCCTGATCTTAATTTTATCATGGAAATCGTGAGGATGTCCTACCTTAAATAACGTTTTCAGAGGGTTTTAGTTTCCCGACTTTGGGTTCGAACCTACAAGGCGTCGCCGGTAAAGGACTGTGCCGTTGCAATATGAGCGCCATCTCGCCAACAATGAACGATATATGGCAAAGCGACGCGTGGCAATTATTCGGGGGGACGGCATCGGACCGGAGATTATGGCGGTGACCCTTGAAATACTGGAGGCGACCGGTTTCGAGGCGGAGTGGGTCGACCTGGACGCGGGTCTATCAGCAATTGAAAAGGGAAAGGAGGCGATGCCACACGAAACGATCGAGGCTATCCGGGAGATTGGAGTGGCCCTGAAGAGCCCGACCACGACCCCGAGCGGCACCGGCCACACGAGCGCAAACGTGGCTCTCAGGAAAGCGCTCGACCTATTCGCCAACGTGCGCCCCGCGAAGACCTTGCCTGGCTTGCACGGCCCTTTCGCAAATATGAATCTGGACATGATCATCGTGCGCGAGAACACGGAAGACCTCTACGCGGGTATTGAATTTCAGCCTCATCCCGATATGGCCCAAGCGGTTAAGGTGATTACCCGGCCAGGTTCCCGGCGGCTCGTGAAGTACGGCCTGGAGATGGCCCGCCGCCAAGGGCGAAAGCGCGTCACCGCCGTCCATAAGGCCAATATCATGAAGCTGACCGACGGCATGTTTCTGGAAGAGTTCTATTCGGCGGCAAGGGATTTTCCCGAGCTCAAGATCGACGACATCATCGTGGATAACTGCTGCATGCAGCTCGTTACCCACCCGGAACGGTTCGATGTGCTGGTGACGGAAAATTTGTATGGCGACATCGTCAGCGATTTATGCGCCGGGCTCGTGGGCGGTCTTGGCCTTGCGCCGGGCGCCAACATCGGTGAACATTGCGCAGTGTTTGAAGCGGTCCACGGGTCTGCTCCCGATATCGCAGGGAAGGGCGTTGCAAATCCGACCGCTCTCCTTCTCAGCGCAGTGATGATGCTGCGTCATCTTGGCGAATACGAGCAGGCGGATCGGATTTCCAATTCGGTATTGCGGGTGTGCTCCGATGGAAAATGCCTAACGATCGACCTCGGCGGACGCGCAAATACAAAAGAATATAAAGATGAAGTGATTCATCAGTCGATGGCAGTCTCCTGATTGCGCGGCTTTGCGGTGAAACGTCGCATAAAAGAGTGGCATGTGCGTTGCTCATGCAATCCGGCTGCCTTTTGTTTCAGTGCTCCATTGCCAGGATGCCAATGAGACACGCGAGCTGGAAGCTCGTGCCACAGTGGCTATTTTGCGCGACGAGACGCCGCCCTGGGAGCGATCTTCTTTCCATCGATGGTGATCGAGTCGGTCTTCGTCTTGGAGCTCTTGGCGAGCCATTTTCCGTTCGCCTTGGCGAACACGACGGTCATGGTGGAATGCTTCCGAAACTCCGAAAACTTCTTAGGGCTCTTGCCGGGTATCGTCATCGAGATGTCGATCGATTCGCTGGCAATCGCCTGGTCGCCCTTCACCTGAATCGATTCGCATCTAAGGTCGCATTGCTTGATGTCTTTGATGCTGTGCATCTGCTGGCGTATGCGGCTCATCCACTCGTCGCGGGTCAAGGTCTGCCCGTTAATATCGGTCGTCTTGTAGTCCTTGGCAAAGTTGGCATGGACGATCTTTTCCATGGTGTCGAAGTCTTTCTTCTTCGTAGCCGCGCAGTATTGGTCCATCTCGCTTTGAATCGCCGCCTTGAGGTTGCGCGACTCATCGCGTGCGAAAGTGGAGACGCTCAAGGCTCCAAGCGCCACGGCCGTTATCAATAATTTTAGTTTCATAAGGTTGCTCGGGGAGGTCGTGCTCCGCTCCTTCTAACGCTCCATCTGATTCATAAGATACCTCTCAAGCCCACTAGCTTCCTAGCCCATGTTTGGTGCGATATGGATGCCTAAAGCCTGCATGGTTGAGCCTCTTTTTGGCTGTAAACGAGGCTTGAGGCATCGCAAAAAGATATCCTCAACCCGACACAGGTTTAGGAATAGACATGAGGAATTCTCGCCCTAGTGCATCTCTTTATCCCCGTAAAGGATTTGGATGTAAGAAATCTGCCCGAGGTGGTAGTTGAAATTCCACCGGGGATAATCCATCATCTCCGCCATCGTGAAATCTCGGCCGCCGTCAAAAGGCAGCCATTTGGTTTCCTCGAGGCGGGAGTCTGGCATGTTGCGGAAAAGGTCGAAGAGTTTCTCGAGCCGGCGGTTGCATTCGGCTTCGCAGTCCGCAACCGATTTCCACTGCTCTTGCTCTTTTTTGATCGCGGCCATGGATTCCTCGTTCCATTCGGGCTGCTGCTTGCCATCGATGATATCGACCGCCCAGATCGGGCACATGGCCAGCTCCCGGCACTGTTCGAGGACCGATCGGCCGAGGTCCAATGGCTTCCACTCCACTTTATCTTCGGGCACTGCCTTTGCACAGCGGAAAACTGCCTTTGCGGCCTCCCGAGTCACGTCGATCATGTATTCCTGCAATTTCATTTTTGTTCCTCCAAAGTAGCAGACATCAGTATGCTAGCGCGATCTTTAGGAAATCAACTGCCCCGGGGGAAGTTTTCAATTTTTCTGAGGGATAGCAACCGTAAAGGCAGAAGTCCTGGCATTAACTACAGCATCTCAAATACAAGCCGAAGTTATACTGAAAGCACTGCTTGCTTTTGCGCAGCTAAAGGAGAACGATAATGACTGGATTTCAGGAGAGAAAATATTTGAAAGGAACGGCGCTCGCCATCCTCGCCCTAGCGGCCGCCGTTTCGCAGGCGACGATAATTTCCATAAACAGCGGCGATGTGCTTCTTGGCAACCGGAGCTCGAATCTCGTGACGAACGGGAGTTTTGAAGCCGACGATGGCACGGCAATGAATGGGTCATTCTGGGCCACCGGCACCATCTTGACGCCCCAAGTCTTGCTCACCGGCTGGACGGCGGTCGGTCAAATGAATAGCTATGCTTCTTGGGGTCACGACGGCGCCAATAACTGGCTGAGGGGCAGCGATTTCATCCCTCATGGAATGGATGCGGTTTACTTTGGCGCGGGCGGCATGACGACGAGCGTCGCTCCCATCTTCCATACCGATGGAACGGTGACATTTCCTTCTACCCCGACCTTTTTCCCGACGCCAAACTTGGGGCCGGTTACGCTCAGCCAGACATTAACGGGGCTCAATACGTCGCAAGCTTATCTGTTGGACTTTTGGGCTTCCGGAGAGCTCGCCCATTTCGGCGGTTTCTCGGGAGACGGCCTCTTCGGCCTGGACATCACCGGCGAAAACCAGATGTACTTCGCTTGCCCGAACGGTTCGTCGAACCTCGGGGCCTCGCAACGCTACTACATCGTCTTCCAGCCGAACACGTCGAGCGTGACACTGACTTTCACGAACTGGGGACATTACACAGATTCCGGGGGTAACCTCCGAACGGAGCTCGTGATGGACGATGTCATCGTCAACACGGTGCCAGAGTCGGCCACCCTGCTCGTGCTTGCGATCCCGCTGGCTTTCGTCCTTCGACGACGTCGTTAGGTTCCTCATTCCTTCGACCGCTCACGATGCCGAATGCTCGTGGGCGGTCTCGGGTAAATGCCCTATTCTTCGTCAGCGAGGGGCTCGGCCTCGACTGGCGCCACCTTCTTACTCGCGCGTTTTCTGGGAGCCGCCGTGCCCATTTCAACTCCTACCGCTTCGCCCTGGAAAGTCGCTTTGAGCTTGACTCGTCTGGTCAGATCACCTTTGCTGAGGGTGGACCAATTGGCTCGATCCAAGGACCACTGCCAACCTATATCGGTCGGAGCGTATACGTATTCGACGCCCTTTGCCAGCACATCGCTGAGAAGTGTCTTGAGATCCTCGCGATCGCCAAGCACTTTTTCACCGGCGGCGAAATTGGGGACTAGACCAACTTTAACTTCAACCGCTTCTTCCTCTGCCAAAGCCTTGGCGGTTTTCTTTACGGGCGGATCAGCAGTTTGGATTTGATTCAACTCCGTCATAAGGGCAGAAGTTAGCTTCTGATAGTCTTCCGGCCATCGAAATTGGTTCTCATCGTATTGGGCCAGCGCATAGCGCCCGCTCAGAACAAGAGCGGTAGCGATCAGAGCGGCATCCGTCGGCTTGAGTTTCGGATAGCTCTTTTTGACGTTGTCGAGCGTTGATTCAGGCTTGGTAAGGTTACAAGTGATCAAAGGAGAAAGACCTCTGGCCCAGGGGCGGTTGCCTAAGCCATAATAAGCGGTATTTTACCCCGAGGTGATGGTTTGAAGTTCGGATTGATTCCTCCTGCTCTCTGTCTCGCTGCCGCGCTCTTTGCGGCGAGCTGCTCCAACAAGACCGAATCGAGCGCATCGACGCCTCCTGACCAACCTGCGTCAGGCAAAAAACTTAAAGTCGGGATCGTGTTCGATAGCGGAGGGCGCGGGGACAAGTCCTTTAACGATAGCGCCTGGGAGGGGATCGTTCGAGCGAAGAAGGATTTCGGAATCGATGAGAGCTTCGTGGAAACGAAAGATGCGAAGGATTATGAAACCAATTTGACCGCATTGACGGAAAAAGGAATGGACCTTGTTATTTCGGTGGGAATCATGACGAAGACGCCTCTTGAAAAGGTCGCGCAAGCGAATCCCAACGTTAAGTACGCCATTATCGATGCCGCCCCGGACGAGAAATTAGGACTAAAGAACGTTCGCGCGCTACTCTTCAAGGAAGAAGAAGGAAGTTTTCTCGCGGGATATTTGGCGGGCTTAGTTTCGAAGACGGGCAAGATTGGGTTTGTGGGGGGCAAGGCAATCGCGCTGATTAAGAAGTTCGAAGTGGGTTATACGGCCGGGGCAAAAGCGGCCAATCCTAAAGTGGAGATGATCGGGGCGATTTATACGGGCAACTGGGACGACCAAGACACCGCTAAACAATCAGCGAAGATCTTGTTCGGGCGAGGGGCCGACATCGTTTACTCGGCGGCGGGGAGGGCTGGCTTGGGTTCGATCAAAGCGGCAAAGGAAGAGGGCAAATACGCGATTGGAGTGGACAGCGATCAAGATTACTTGGAGCCGGGAACTGTATTGACGAGCATGATGAAGCGCGTGGACGAAGCCGTCTACAGCACGATCAAGGACCTTCGAGACGGCAAATTCTCGGCGGGAAGTTCTATCTACGACTTGAAGGTGGGCGGCGTAGGATTATCGCCCATGAAGTATACGAAGGACAAGGTTGGGGCTGATCGCTTGGCGAAAGTCAAAGCGATATCCGACGACATCGCAGCAGGAAAAATAAAAGTGCCTGCGACAGAGGAAGAGCTAAAGACTTTTCTCTCCAAAAAGTAGTTTTGAACCTATACATACTAGCATAATTACTAGGTTAATGGATTTTGTCCGGGTTTTCATTTGAAATCGTGCATATGTCGGATAAGTGTTGTGTATGCTAGGAAGCATGTCAGTACTCGCCTCCTACAAGAAACTTGGTCCGTTCAATATCGATGAGCTCGTCGACGCCGTAAACAGCCTGCTCCGTGGAAAGGGAATACCCCCTTTTACTAAGCGCACCTTGCGGTTCTACATAGCTCGGGAAATCGTCCCGCCTCCCATGGGCTCGCCCAAGTACGCCCGCTACGGTTATGAGCACATGCTTGGGCTCGTGGCTACTCGCATGTTGCAAGACCAAGGCACGAAGCTAGACCGAATTATCAAAGAAGTGGCCGAAATTCAAAAGGGGCAATTCGAGCGGATGGAGGAACGAGTGGAAGCTTGGATCGCGCAGCCCCGGCCCAGCGTTCTGCTCGGACCGCTCGAGGTTCGGGAGTCCAAGTCTGGTTACGGAAATAAAGAAAAGCAACTCGTGCTAGGCTCCCGAGTTCAAAGAATCACTCTAACGCGACATTCCTATTTAGAAGTTCCAGAAGAGGGTATTCAGACTGAATTGCCAAAAGCCTTGGAAGAATTGCAAAAGCTGGTACGCAATCTGGGCTAGATGTCGTACGATATCACCATACGGCTGAGCGTTGGTTGCGAAGCCTTCGCGACCAACCGCTTAGGTTGTTGGATATCTTATGGTGAGGGTCTCCAAAGATAGCGCTTCCTTGAAAGCGTATGAAAATCTAAAGCGCATTGCTTTCGCAGACGCTAAAGTTGCTTGGCGTCATGTAGACGCAGGGCTCCCGTCGCCCATTTGCCCTCGCAAGTCTGCGCGAAATCTCTTAAAGGCAGGTTTTTGGGCCATTTCGCTGGAAGATACCGTCGCTTTAAAGGAGATCGGACTCGACCATTTGCTTCAGGTCTCCGAATATGTGTCGCCCAAGCTCCTGAGCGATCTGAGCCGCCTAGCGATTCCTATTCTGTCCCCTTCCGCAGAAAATAGGACGACCGTAGCGGCATGGCAACGTATTACGTCGGTTGCCTTGCGCCGAGCCGGCCGAAGACGACAAGCAGCCGCTCTCGCCGAAGAAGCGGCGGCACACCTGAACAATCGTGCAGACGACTTGGAGCCGATCTACGCGGCTCTCAGTTTAGCTTCCACCTACACTGAAAACCATATGTTCGAAAAGGCTAATGACACCTTAGGTCAACTTTCATCCAAGATTCTAAGCGAAAGCCCTGGGTTGCATTGCCAAGAGACCTTGGAGCGCGCTCGAATGTATCGAGTACTTGGGGATCGGGAACGGGAGCTTTATTACGCGAATAAAGCTTTAGAGTACGCAAATGATGGCCATCTGCACGCTCATGCAAAGGCGAATTGTCAAGGGCTTATGAGCCAGGCTCTTGTGGCAAACGGATTCCTCGGCAAGGCTTACCCTCTTGGACTGAAGAGCTGCCTCGTTCTCTTGATGACCAAACGCGATTGGCCGTATTTTTCTGCGTCCCATGGGTTCCAAACGAGCCTGGATTTGTATTGCTCCCTTCCGGAGGTCGGGCGCTGCGCCACTCTGATCACCATATCACAGCGGGAATGGATCACACGAGGAAGCTTGTCAGATCGTCTCAGGCAGAATTTGGTGGATGCGCTACTTCAGCTTTATCGCTTTCATCTCGATCATCAAGCCTCCGGTGAGGAAATTTATAACAACCCTTATCTGAAGTATCTTCCTGCTCGATCGAAAGTCGACGACTGGTTCGACGAACAGCAATCCAAAAACGATTTTGTATATCGCTGAAAAGTAGCAGTCGCCAGTGAAGTCACGATTGACAAATAGAGTAAGCGGAGTGTAATCTTAGAGTTCTGACTGGTAATTGATGGCCATGCGTTCCTTGGCTATCAAGACCGCTTACAGCGATCCTAAACTGAACAAGGAAAATTCAAGCCCATGGCTACTTTTGAAATCTTGACGATCAACACGATCCCCCATCTTCACGTGGATTTGACCATGGATGAGCTGAAAAGCTTCATCGCCGATCCATTCGCATTTATCCTTGCTAACCCGAGTTCCACTTCGGTCCCCATCGTCGCCGGACGGCCCGTGACTTGGGATATTTTTACGTACGCGACGGCAGACGGGCTGACGTCATCACCGAATGTTTGCGATGGGACAAGTCCTAATGGTCCAGGTCACGCGTGTGTCTGTACGCCGGTTTCGATCGTGGCATCGGCCAACCATTTTCGAGCTTACTTTAAGCGTTGAGAACGAAAGGGGGGCCATCCTTAGAAATGGACGGCCCCCCTTTTGTTGTCTCAACTGATCAAGGATTGATGATCCAGCAAGCCTGGTCGATATTTGCACGCCAAGTGTTGGTAGAGAGCGGGCCAGCACCCTTGTAGCTAACACGACCCATCACGCTTCGGTTGCTTTGGTTAACAAACCGCGAAGCGTTTGATGTGACGACGGCATTGGTGACAGAGTCTGTAGTGGTGGCCAACCGGAGATCGATTTCTTCGTAGGCGCTCGTTTGGAAGTTGAAGAGCTCGATTCGCTGATTGAGATTGTCGATGCTGGTGCTCGCTTCCAATCGGAACGTCATTTGGCTCGGCGTATAGGTGGGGGCCGTTCCCGTCAACAAGAGTTGAATTGGCGCCT
>JBBREX010000105.1:0-10477 GCA_038225245.1 Fimbriimonadales bacterium
AAACCTACATGCAGGATCAACTGTATGTTCGCAATCGGCGATTCAACCGTAGGGTCGACATGAGCAAGGACATCACCATGTATCCCTGTCGCGGAGAAAAATATCTGCTCGAATTCTTTTACAGTCCCCAGAACGCTCCCCCCCACATACAAGACAAATTTAGCTGGAACGGCGAAGGCTTTACCGATTCCAACTTTCTCAATACGTCGATTAGGAAGGGTTGTCGGGTGATGTATGCGACTCTCGATCTCACCAGAGATCAATTGCTCAGACGAGGAGAATGGGCAATGGTAACCGGGAAGACTCCGGTCTTGCAAACGAAGAATTATGTGTCGTCGGTGAGTTCAAAAGGCAGCGACGCGGATATTATCCAGGTGCCCGGAATTCGGGCCGAAAAATAAGAGTGTCAGGCTCCGAGCGCGAGGCCGGCGGAGTGCTAAAATGAAAGCAGTCCGCCGGGAACTGCGCGGCAGCAGGCCGGCGAACTCCGCCAGGACCGGAAGGTAGCAACGGTAAGTCGAACCTCTGTGCGATGCATTATTCCCGGCGTTTCGGAGTCTGAACAATCTTTGGCCTATCTCGCTCTTTACCGTAAATATCGCAGCCAGACCTTTTCCGACTTGATCGGACAAGAACACGTCATCCGTACCCTGCAAAATAGCATTGCCCAAGGCAAAGTAAGTCACGCGTACCTTTTCACGGGGCCGCGCGGCACCGGGAAAACGTCCACCGCCCGCCTACTGGCAAAGGCCCTGAATTGTGAAAAAGGTCCTACCGCAGAACCTTGTAACCAGTGCGACAACTGCGTCTCCATCACCTCAGGTTCCTCGATGGACGTGAATGAAATGGACGCCGCTAGCGAGTCGGGCGTAGACGATGTCCGGGACGCCATCGTCCGAGTTACGGAATATCAGCCTGCGGTGTCCAAGTATAAAGTTTTTATCATCGACGAAGTGCATGATTTATCGGCCAAAGCCTTCGACGCTCTCCTCAAAACGATCGAAGAACCACCGGCGCACGTGGTTTTTATTCTTGCCACCACAGAGTTCAATAAAGTGCCACTCACAATTCGATCGAGATGCCAGAAGTTTGACTTTAGGCGAGGCACGATTCAGGACTTGTGCTCCTGTCTTGCCGAGGTGGCAAAAGAGGAAAAGCTTGAAATCGAGCCGGCCGCACTCGACGCCATCGCCCGAATGGCGGATGGCGGCTTCCGAGACGCCCTGACCAACCTCGAGCAAGCGATGATTACGGCGGACGGAAAGATCACCCTGCAACACGTGTACGAGCAACTCGGCCTGGTCTCCGAAGAAACTACAGATGAGTTACTCCAAGCTATCGCATCGGGGAAGGTGGGCGAGGTGCTAAGCATTCTCGAAGAGACGTACCGGGCGGGGCGCGATTCTCGAATGGTTCTGGAGTCGATGCTGCATCGGTTGGCCGACCTAACTCGAGCAAGCTATGGTATCGAGCTTGGAGGAAGCGCGGACGCGACGGCCGAAGCCTCGACCCATGCTCTGGCGGCAAAGCTCGGGCGCGATGAAATTCTACAAATTCGCGCCGCTATCTCCGAGGCGCATAAAGTGATCCGTGATGTGACTCTGCCCAAATTGTGGCTCGAGGCGGAGCTCGTGAAACTAACCGTCCCCCAGGAAAATCAAAAGGCGAGGACGGTTTCGCCGGCAGCCCAGGCGACCGTGAAGCATCAGGCAACCCCCGCTCCGAAACCGCACTTGCCGCCTGACAAGCAAGAGGCGGCGGAGAGCTCAGACGATCAAGAACTGGGCGATGCGAAGCGCATTTGGCACGACCTCGTGGCCTCGTTGGGGGCAATTCCCGCTTACAAGAAACTTGCAAAAACGCGGATATTGGAAAAAAATGGGCTGCGAGTGCGCGTTCAGGTGGACCGTCGTATTGATTTCGACTGGATTCAAGACGATCCCCGGAGACAAAAATTCATACGAGACAACCTGAGCAAGGCGGGGATCGATCCCATGTGGGAGCTTGAATTTGTACTCGCAACCTCGATCAAGACCCTGGCCGACCCATCGATCGAGCTGCCGGCGGAAGGCGCTCGGCTAGCTCAAATAGGCCAAGAAGTGTTCAAGGGCGCGTGAGGTTTCCCGGAAAGGTAAGGTGTTGACGACTCTTATATCCATGATAATCAATCCATGAAATTACCGAAAAATTTTGGCGGGCAAGGTTTTGGCGGCATGCTCAAGCAAGCACAGGACGCTATGCAGAAGGCGCAAGAGCTGGAGGGCGAGCTTGCCAACGAGCGCATTGCCATCGACAAAGGGCCGGTCAAGGCCATTTTCGACGGCACCGGTGTCCTCGTTAGCATTAAAATCGACAAAGATATCCTCGATCCCGAGGACGTGGAAGCTTTAGAGGACTTGATCGTCAGCACGATGCGCGACGGTTCCGAGAGAGCGACGACGATGCGAAACGAACGCGTTCAAAGCATCATGCCAAATATCCCCGGCCTTTAGCCGAAATTCATTCATGCTCTTTGCCAAGCCGCTCGCCGACCTGATCGCCGAGCTAGAGCGCTTGCCCGGAGTTGGGCCGAAATCTGCTCAACGTCTCGCTTATCACGTGCTTCGTATGCTCGATGACGACGTTCGTCGCCTGGCCGATGCTTTGCGCCGCGCCAAAGAGCTGTTGAGGCTTTGCGATACGTGCCAGAACATTAGCGAGGGACAACAATGTGAGATATGCCGCGACCCTCGCCGAAACCATCGGATGATTTGCGTGGTTGGGGAGGCGCGAGATATCGCAGCGGTCGAGCGAGTCAACGAATATCGGGGCCTGTATCACGTGCTTCATGGTTTGCTGAGCCCAATGGACGGTATCGGGCCTGAGCAACTCAAGGTACGAGAACTCATCGAGCGCCTTCGGGACGAAATAGATGAGGTCATTGTCGCCACGAACCCCACGATCGAAGGAGATACCACTGCGCTATATCTAGCCAAGCTCATTAAGCCTTTAGGGGTGAAGGTCACCCGCCTGGCCCATGGGATGCCGGTCGGCGGTGAACTCGACTACGCCGACAGCGCGACCTTGCTCAGCGCCATCGAGTACCGCAGGGAAATGTGATGCGAATTCTCGTGGTGGGAACTGGCGGGCGAGAGCATGCGCTGATCTGGAAGCTTTCTCAAGAGGCCGAGGTCTTTGCTGCTCCCGGTAACGCGGGCATTGCGAACGATTGCCAAACATTCGACGTTGCGGCAAGCGACGCCGCTGGCTTGGTTGCCCTAGCCAAGCGAATCGAACCCAATCTCGTACTCATCGGGCCGGAAGATCCCTTGATTTCGGGAGTCGCAAATATTTTACGGAAAGATGGCCTTGCGGTGTTCGGACCCGGACGAGAGGGTGCGCGATTGGAAGCCTCGAAGGTTTTCGCGAAAGACCAAATGGAAATCGCGGGCATTCCCACCGCCCCCCATTCCAGCTTTCGCGATCCTGAAGCGGCGCTCGATTATGCGACGGCGCAGTTTGCCTCCGATCGCCAAGTAGCGATCAAGGCCAGTGGGCCCGCTCTGGGCAAGGGAGTATTCGTCTGCGACAAGCTTGAAGATGCGGAAGAAGCGATCGAAGACTTGCTGATCCACGGCTCGTTTGGAGAAGCTGGCCGAGAAATCGTGATCGAAGACCGGCTGTTTGGGCGAGAATTCAGTTTGTTGACAGTCTGTGCGGGCGAACACTATCGAAGCCTTCCAGCCGCGCAAGATTACAAGCGAGCCCTTGACCGTGATCGGGGGCCTAACACGGGCGGAATGGGTTCCTACAGCCCTGTCGAGTGGGTCGGAGACGCGCTTGTTCGGGAAACCGAGCGGTGCGTGGTGGAGCCGATGTTGAAGCTGCTAAAGGATGAAGGCATCGATTTCAATGGAATACTTTTCAGCGGAATGATGCTGACCGACTCAGGTCCGCAATGCTTGGAATTCAATGTTCGTTTTGGTGATCCGGAGACGCAGACCATCGTTCGGCGGTTGGGTGTTGGCTTTGCCGAACTTCTGCTCGCCGCCTCCCGCGGGAAAGACTTGCCGAAGGTGGAATTCTTGGACCAAGCGGCGGTGACGGTGGTCCTCGCCAGCAAGGGTTATCCTGGCAAAATTCAGAAGGGAATGCCGATTGAAATTGATCCGTTGCCCGCTGGTGTCGTGGTGTTCCATGCGGGAACTGCGATGGTGAATGGCAAGCTATGCACAAACGGCGGACGCGTATTGGGGGTTACGGGTGTGAGAGCATCGACCACGGACGCTCGTCGCGCGGCGTATGAAGCGATCCCAAATATCCGATTCGATGGAATGCAATATCGGCACGACATTGCAAACGAACTCCCCTCAAACAAGAATTCGGCCTAGAGCGCGAGGCATTCCATGTACGCTCGATCGAAAGCGAAACAAAGCGCCGGCTTGCGGGCCATTCCTAGGTCTATCATTACCTCCGGCGGTTGATATATACACGTCCGCCAATCCCGGGCCGCCGAAAGCTACGCTTGCCACGAGAGGGGTTGGAACAGGAGTCGCCGGAAGCATTTCTCCCGAGCCAGTAAACCTTTCCACGCGCGCGCCGCCCCACTGGGCTGACCAGAGAATTCCTTCCTCATC
The DNA here is from genome assembly GCA_038225245.1 of Fimbriimonadales bacterium. Taxonomy (GTDB): domain Bacteria; phylum Armatimonadota; class Fimbriimonadia; order Fimbriimonadales; family Fimbriimonadaceae; genus JBBREX01. Next base: position 4,617 of record JBBREX010000105.1, read on the forward strand.
CATGGCGAGGCCGTCGGGAACAGACCGATCGTCCTTGATCTTAGCAATCAGAATGGACTCGCCCAGATTGCCTGTAACCTGATCGTAGGTATATTTCTGAATCGTTTTTTTGATCGTATCGGTGTGATATAAAAAACGGTACGCGTGATCGAATGCCATTCCGTTGGACTGTCCAAGGTGACCGAGCACGACCATGGGATCTGCGCCACTTTCGAACCGATAGAGTTTTGAAGGCCGGTCACCGACCGGCATAGTTCCGGCGAAGACTCTTCCGCTTGGATCGGCGATGGCATCGTTGAAGCGTCCGCCCCGTTCTTCTTCCAAGCCGTCACAGACGATTGCCACTTTGCCATCAGCCCACCGCTGAACCTTTCCTTCCGTCATAAATTGAAGTAGCGAACCATCGGCTTGGACGACGAGGGCGCCGATCGGCTCTCCTTGATCCACCTGGTCGCTAAGGCCGCTCTTGGGATCGAAGCGAAACATCCTTCCGGCTGGGATATCGGTCCAATAGAGTGCTTGCTCGGCCTCATGCCAGGTTGGGCACTCACCCGTCTCGCAGGCAAAATCCGCCACTACTTCCATATTCACGGAAGAATATCTCGAAACTTAAGTTGTCGCGTATCATTAAACGCGTGCATCGACGACAGGGCGCTACATATAGCGAGCTCGATGACCGCTATCGCATGGCGGTTCCGCCGCTCGCTCGAGTAACCCAAAAACTGAAGACCGATAAAATCGGCGATGTTCGCAAGGAAGTGCGGGTTCGCTTGGCCGGGGCGGAAATCCACCGAAAGGTCAAGCCGGGCGACCGGATCGCGATAACCTGCAGCAGCCGAGGTTTCGGAGGCTTTATCGATTTGCTCGCGGGCATTTGCGACGCAGTCAGAACTGCCGGCGGCGAGCCTTTCTTGCTGCCCTCGATGGGAAGCCATGGGGGCGCGACTCCTGAGGGGCAGGAAGAGATTCTCCGTCGCCTGGGGGTAAATGAGGATTCTGTACCGGCAAGCGTGAGGGCGACCATGGATACCATCGAGCTTGGGGAAGCCTCATCCGGTGCGGTCGTTCACTTGGATAAATTCGCCCATGAAGCGGATGGAATCATTGTGCTCGGGCGAACCACCACTCATCCTGAAAATACGGAAGGAATCGCCTCGGGACTTCTGAAGATGACTACCGTGGGGCTCGGCAAGCAGCGCGGCGCCCAAGAAGCTCATCGCAATGGCCTCTGGGAATCCGTGCGGGCGGTTCCTGAAGTAACGCTCGCGAAATCGAAGATCATTTTTGGTGTTACTGTGGTCGAGAATGCCTTGCGTGAGGCGGCAATGCTTGAGGTGGTTCCCGGCGATTATCGAGCTTTTAGAGAAACCGACGAGAGGTTGCTCGATGAAGCTAAAAAATACGCCGCTAAACTTCCCTATTCTTTTCTCGATCTCCTTATCGTAGACGAGATGGGCAAGAATATCTCGGGCACGGGAATGGACCTGAACGTCATCGGGAAATGGCGCATGTCGGGTGGCGAAAAAAAGCCGGACTATCGTCGCATCGTTCCTTTGTCGCTTACTTCCGAATCTCTTGGCAACGCAATCGGCCTTGGCTTAGCTGATTTCACCACTCGCCGCCTTGCCGAGCAGGTCGACCAACAAGCCACCTTGATAAATATTCTAACCGCCACGGAGCCCGGCGAGACAAATAGCATTGAAGGTGGAATTCCTCCGATCTTTGAGAACGACCGAGAAGCGATTGAGGTCCCGATGTATAGCGCATTGCCTAGCGGAGACCCCAAGGTAATCCGCATTAAGAGCACGGGAATGTTGGATGAATTTTGGATTTCTTCCGCTTTAATCGACCAAACGGAAGAAAATCCGTGTCTTACGATCGACGGCTCATTCGAGCTACTTCGTTTTGATGCGGCGGGCAATCTATTTTGACTTTTTTGGAGCGATAGCACATGGCGAAAAATGCCTCTGACATTCTCATCGAAACTCTCATGGGTTGGGGGGTCGATACCGTTTTTGGAATTCCGGGCGACGGAATCAACGGAATTATGGAAGCTCTGCGGGAGCGTAAGGACAAAATCCGTTTCATCCAAAGCCGTCATGAAGAAGGGGCCGCGTTCATGGCTTGCGGCTACGCTAAATATACAGGCCGTCTAGCTTGCTGCCTCGCTACTTCAGGGCCCGGAGCAATCCATTTGCTTAATGGACTATACGATGCGAAGATGGATCAGGCACCGGTCGTCGCAATTACCGGCCAAACCTTTTCCGATCTTCAGGGGAGCAAGTTTCAGCAAGAAGTGAATACGCTGGCGTTATTCGAGGACGTCGCCGTTTACAACCAGGAGCTGATCAATCCGTCCCAGATGGAGATGCTCGCTAATGAAGCCTGCCGGCACGCTATGAACCACCGAGGGGTGAGCCATTTGAGCATTCCGGTCGACTATCAGGAACAAGTTCCAAAGACCAACGGTTCGATGCACAAGGTCAAGGGTCACACGACGAACCAATGGAATCGCCAACTCGCCATCCCCGCGTTCGAAGAAATCAAAAAAGCGGCAGAAATTCTGAATTCAGGTCTTAAGGTCGTTCTATTGGTCGGACAAGGCGCCCTGGAAGCCCGCTCGGAGGTTATCGATGCCGCCGAGATTTTGGGAGCGCCGATCGTGAAGGCGTTACTCGGTAAGGGAGTGGTGCCCGACGACCATCCACATTGCACGGGCGGCATAGGCCTCCTTGGCACTACCCCATCTCAGGAAGCGATGGAGAAGTGCGATACGCTCCTCATGATTGGCACTTCCTTCCCCTACATGGAATACCTGCCTAAGCACGATCAAGCTCGCGGCATTCAGATCGACGATAAAGCCGACCGAATCGGCCTCCGGTTCCCTGTCGAAGTGGGCCTGGTGGGAGATGCGCGGGGCACGCTTCAACTGCTCCTTCCGTTACTTCATCGAAAAGAAGATCGAGCGTTCCTTTCCGACATTCAAAAGGATATCGAGCAATGGTGGGAGTTAATGGATACCCGGGCCCGCCAAGAGAAACCGATCAAGCCCCAGCAGATCGCTTATGAGTTGTCTTCGCTGGCCAGCGACGATGCCATTATCTCCACGGACTCGGGAACCATCACTTCCTGGATCGCCCGAAATTTCAAGTTGCGTGCTCAGCAAAAGTTTTCTTGCTCAGGCAATCTCGCGACGATGGCTCCCGGTCTTCCCTATTCAATAGCCGCCGCGCTGGCCTATCCAGGCCGCCAATCGATTGCGTTTGTGGGGGATGGCGGATTCACGATGCTGATGGGAGAGTTTGCCACGGCCGTCAAATACGAGCTGCCCATAGTGGTGGTGATCGTAAAGAACAATACTCTCGGACAAATCAAGTGGGAGCAAGTTGTGTTCCTGGGAAATCCCGAGTACGGCTGTGAATTGCAACCCATCGACTTCGTCAAGTTCGCGGAAGCTTGCGGGGGCATGGGCATCAACGTCAACGAACCAGATCAAGTCCGGCCCGCGTTGGTCAAGGCCTTGGCTTCGGGCAAGCCTTGCGTGGTCGAGGTCGATGTCGATCCTTTCGAACCCCCCATGCCAAGCAAAGTCTCCCTGGAGCAAGCAGCCCATTTCGCCAAGGCACTTGTTAAGGGCGAGCCCAACGGCGGTAAGATCGCGCTCACGCTTTTTCGCGATAAGCTGAGCGAACTGTTTTGAGGAGAAATGATGGAAAGAAAATCCGTTGCCGAGAACATCGTAAGCCAAGAGTGGCTTGACAAGCCTGCGGAGCAGTTGCAAAATGCGGTTTCGCGGACATTCGAAGCGGCCGGCGAAGCTTCGATCCCCATGCGCAACTTCCTGCACGGAGTATGGCAAGGCCATCCTCTTCATCCTGCCATCACCGATCTGCCGTTAGGGGCTTGGACAGCGGCGGTGGCGATGGATGCGCTCGATGTAATGTCGGGCGGCGATGGCCTGGCTCGCGGAGCGGATACGGCTATCGCGATCGGCTTAGTGGGCGCGGTCGGCGCCGCTGCCTCGGGCCTAACCGATTATCATGTTTTGAACGAGACGCGTCCCAAGAGAATCGGCGCCATGCACGCTCTCCTAAATGTTGCCGCCACCGGATTTTTTGCCGCCTCACTTATCGCGCGTGGACGAAATCGACGAGATATCGGGCGCGGGCTCTCCTTAGTGGGCTTCGGGATCACCGGCCTCTCCGCATTTCTTGGCGGGAAGCTCGTTTACGAAGAGCATATCGGCGTTGACCATGCGCCGTCCGAAGGCGATCTTCCCAAAGAATGGACACCGGTCATTAAGGCTGAGAAACTTAAAGAAGGTAAGCCCCTCAAGGTTATGGTTCACGGCGTTCCCATCTGCGTAGTTCGACAACACGGTCAGATTTACGCGATTGCCGACCTCTGTTCGCATCTTGGAGGACCTTTGCACGAGGGACGCTTGGAAGGATGTAGCATCCGATGCCCGTGGCACGGCAGCCGGTTTTCGCTAGAAGACGGCTCAGTCCAAGAAGGCCCATCGGTTTTCACTCAACCGGTTTTTGAGACGAGGGAGCAGGGCGAACAGGTGGAAATTCGGCTTAAAAGCCAATGAAGATATCTTTGCGGACGATACCGGTTCGACACGAATCGGGAGACCAGCTAGGTACCCCAGCTGAGTTGCAGGTCAATGCTGCCGGTCTGAAGGCGCGCCTCATGGCCACCGTTCGCGGCGAAGTGCGCTTCGACCCTGGAAGTCGCGGGCTTTATGCGCACGACGCTTCCAATTACCGCATGGTGCCGATCGGCGTGGTCCTCCCACTCGACAAAAGTGATGTCATCGCCGCTGTCGCCGCCGCCCGAGAGTTCGGGGCTCCCATTATCGCTCGTGGAGGAGGCACCGCGATTCCGGGCCAGGGCGTGAATGTCGCCCTGATGATCGACTTTTCAAAGTATATGCATCGGATTCTGAACATCGATCCCGATGCGAAATTAGCGACGGTGCAGCCAGGCTGTGTGCTCGACGATCTGCGCAACGAGGCGGAAAAACATCGGCTTACCTTTGGCCCCGACCCGGCCACCCATAGTCGCTGCACGCTCGGAGGGATGATCGCCAATAACTCATGCGGGCCGCACTCGGTGATGGCGGGGCGGACGGCCGATAACATCGAAGAGCTCGAAATCCTGCTTTATGACGGCACTGTTCTCCAAGTCGGCCCAACGGACGATGCCAAGCTCGATCAAATTGCGTCGGGACAGGGCCGAAAAGCAGAAATCTATCGGCGCCTGCGAGACTTGCGCAACCGATGCGCCGATCTAGTTCGTGAAAAGTATCCGAAAATTCCCAGACGAGTCTCCGGTTATAACCTCGACGAGCTGTTACCCGAAAAAGGCTTCCACGTCGCTCGATCTCTCGTGGGATCCGAGTGCACGTGCGCGCTCATACTCGAAGCCACATGTCGCCTGGTAGATAGTCCTCAACATCGCGTTCTGGTAGTGCTCGGCTACCCGGACATAGGCTCGGCGGGCGATCACGTGCCGGAATGCCGAGGCAAAGGGGCTATTGCTATCGAAGGCATGGACGACGCGTTTATCGACGCCATGAAACGCAAAGGAATGCATCCCGAGCATGTCGATCTCATGCCTCCGGGACGTGCCTGGCTGATCGTGGAATTCGGAGGAGAAACCCCCCCAGAAGCTCAAGAGAAAGCGAAGACCTTTGAAGCAGAACTTAAGGTCAAACGTCCCGACTTGTCTTCCCGCCGATTTGAAAAGCTGGACGAACAAGCGGCTCTGTGGAAGTTGCGAGAAGCCGGGCTGGGAGCCACCGCCCATGTGCCGGGCGAGAAGGAGAACCACGAAGGCTGGGAAGATACGGCGGT
>JBBREX010000106.1:0-10461 GCA_038225245.1 Fimbriimonadales bacterium
CGCTGCGATCCGAAATTGCCGCCTGGTCAGCCCGTGTCAACAAGAAGCAACGAGCCGTCGATTGGCAATTCACCATCGGGAAAGCAAGGGTGAAATTGAAGCGGCTCTATCCGAAAATTTAGTCTGGACAGGGCACTAGAAGGAATCGTCTTCCGGCAGGCGAATCGCCACGTGTGGCTCGCAGAGCTGGTTGATCCGTGGCTCCTCCAGATTGATTCGTCAGGAAGCGGCCAAGCAGCATGTCAAGGTGAGTGCGGACAAGCATCGGCCTGAATTGCGGCCTTCAGGCTACCGATCGCTTCCGCAGCGGCATTCGCCTTTCCGGCCCATTCCTTTTTGGCTAACCTTCTCCTATGCAAAAGAAGCGTGACGACTCTTCGATGCCCATTACCAAGAAAGGCGAGGCCGCGCCTGCCATTCTCAAGAGCCGCTTGCCGATTCGCATCGACGACTTGCTTCATGCTCGCGTCGTCGAAATTGAACGCATTGAATTCAAGGCTGGCTGGAATCCGATCCCATTCTCCGCACGCTCTGTGCATTTGCCAACGACTTCGAGAATCTTGGCGGTGGCTACCTCGTGATCGGGCAGGACTGCAAGGACGGCCAGCCCGTGTTCCCACCCATCGGCGTTCCGCGTGGGCAACTCGACAAGATTCAGAAGGAGTTGCTGCAATACTGCCATGCCATCGTTCCGCCCTATTTCCCCATCTTCAGCGTCGAAGAGTTTCAGGGTAAAACGCTCGTTGTCCTCTGGGGGCCAGGAGGGCAGACACGGCCCTACCGAGTGCCGAAAAACGTCACGGGCAAGGAGAAGGACTATCGCTACTACATCCGCCGTTTTGCCAACACTGTCGAAGCAAAGAATGGCGACCTCCGCGAGTTGTACACGCTCACCGCCACGGTTCCCTTCGACGACCGCATAAACCATCGCGCCGAACTCGCCGATCTGCGCCTTCCGCTGGTCCGTTCCTTTCTCAAGGAAATCCGAAGTTCCCTGCACGCAACCGCCGCGGAAATGCCGATGGCCGATCTTGGCCGCCGCCTCAACATCGTTGAAGGCAGCGACGAGCACATCAAGCCGCGAAACATCGGTCTGTTGTTCTTCAACGAAATGCCGGAGAAGTTCTTTCCCGGCACGCAGATCGACATCGTGACTTTTCCCGAAGGCGTGGGCGGCAACAAGCTGGAAGAAAAGATCTTCCGTGGTCCCCTGGACCAGCAGCTCCGCGACGCCTTGACCTATCTTCGCAATAGCGTCATTGAGGAGCACGTGACGAAAATTCCGCGAAAAGCCGAAGCGGAGCGGATCTTCAACTATCCCTATGAGGCCCTGAAGGAATCCCTCGTCAACGCGGTCTATCACCGCAGCTACGAACTGCGCGAGCCGATTGAAGTGCGCGTGAATCCCGATCGAATCGAGATCCTCAGCTATCCCGGCTCCGACCCATCGATCAGCTTGAAAGCACTGGCTAGCAAGAAGGTCATCAGTCGCCGTTACCGCAGCCGCCGCATCGGGGAGTTTTTGAAAGAGTTGGATCTGACCGAGGGAAGGGGAACTCGCATTCCCAAGATGTACGAGGTGTTGAAAGCAAACGGGTCGCCGCCGCCACGGTTCGAGACGGATGAGGCAAGGTCGTATTTCCTTGCGGAGATCCAGATTCACCCAGCCTTCATCAGCGAGGCCCATGATGAGGCCCATGATGAGGCCCATGATCAAACCCTTCCCGAACTGAACGCGACGGAAAGAAGGATCCTCATGATTTGCAAGGATTCACCACAATGCAATCCTGAGATCCTGAAAGGTCTCGGTTACAGCACGCTCGTTGGCAACGTCAAGAAAGCGTTGCAACGGCTCACCGACCTTGGACTGATCGCGCTTACCATTCCAGACAAACCACGACGCAAAAAGCAGAATCGCAAGATTACGAGGCTCGGCCTGCGGGTTCTCGATTCAACAACGTAATCGAATAACCTTGCGAAGCCCTCTCGGATTATCCATGGCATGTCACGCCGTTTCGCGCAGATTCTGTGTCATCTACACACCTCCCGGGGCTCGGGGTTGAGCCAGCCTCCTGCGGGGGCCAAGGCACGATCAGCCTCCGGCGGCCCCCACGTGTTGGGCTCGTACTCTACGAAAGGCGTCGCGTTCCCGAGTACGGGGTCCACGATGCGCCATGACTCTTCGACTGAATCTTGACGCGCGAAAAGCGTTGCGTCGCCGTTGGCGGCATCGTCCAGAAGACGCTCGTATGCCCCCATCTCGTCGGGCGGTTGGTGGCAGGCAACCAACTCGATTCGTTCCCCAACCATTTCCTCCCCTGGCTTCTTGACCTTGATACCTTGCGCCAGCACCGTCTCGGGGCTGAGCCGAAAGCGGTAGAAGGCAGGCATCGTCAGAACGGTCTCGTCCAGCACGGGCCGCAGCGGACGTTTGAACCGGACCAGCACTTCCGTTGCGGTGACCGGGAGGCACTTGCCCGCACGCACGTAAAACGGCACCCCGTTCCAGCACTCGTTGTCGATGTGAAAACGGACGGCCGCGAACGTCTCGACTTGCGATGCGGGGGCCACGCCGGGCTCTTGCCGGTAGCCGCGGAACTGGCCGCGCACGACATCGGACGGGCCGAGCGACCGGACCGCCTTGTGCAAACGCCCGCGCTCGTCGCGCTGAGCTTCATGATCCTTCGCGGTCGGGCATTCCATCGCGAGGCAGGCGATCACCTGAAGCATGTGATTCTGCACCACGTCGCGAATCGCGCCGGCCTCTTCGTAGAATTTGCCACGGCCGGCGACGCCGAAGCTCTCGGCCATTGTGATCTGCACACTCTCGATGTGTTGGTTGTCCCAGCCGGCTTCGACGAGCGGGTTGGCGAAACGGAAGTAGACGAGGTTCTGAACCGGCTCTTTGCCGAGGTAGTGGTCGATGCGGAAGATGGCCTGCTCGGGGAAGAACCGGTGCAGCGTGCGGTTTAACTCCCGGGCCGAAGCGAGATCACGGCCGAAGGGTTTCTCCACGACCACCCGAGAGTCCTCGACGCAGCCCGATTTCGCCAACCCTTCCACGACGGTCGTGAACAGGCTGGGTGGAATCGCAAAATAGAAAAGCGGCCGTTTGGCGCCGCCGAGAACCTGGCGCAACTTTGCACCCGCTGTTGCGTCGCCATATTCACCGTCGATGTAGCGCAACAGGGAGCACAGCTTCGCATACGTCGCCGGATCAAGGCCGCCGTGCTCTTCGAGGCTGTCCTTGGCACGCGCTTTGAACTGATCGAGACTCCATTTCGACCGTGCGACGCCGACGACCGGCATGTCGAGCTTGCCACGACGGACCAGCGCCTGCAGCGCGGGGAATATTTTCTTGTACGCCAGATCGCCGCTGGCGCCAAAGATAACGAGCGCGTCCGAACGGGAGACGGCCATCAAGCACCTCTTTCAAATATTGGCCAGTTCGCCGAAGTATTCGTTGTCCTCGGCGTAGCCGCCTTCGCCCTTGTTGATCGACTTAACGTCCTCAACGAACTCGATCGCCTGAATCCACTTGACCATCTTGAAGCCGAGCTGGTTCTCGACACGCAGCCGTAGCGGCGCCCCGTGCAGATGATTGAGCGGCTGGTAGTTCATCTCGTAAGCGAGCAATGTTTGTGGGTTCAAAGCGTTTTCGATCGAGAGGCTGTCATAATATTGGCCGGCGGCCAGCCCCGTGCTGAATTCGACGCCGTCGCCAAACGAGTAAAAGACGACTGCCTTTGCGTTGGCTGCCGGTCGAACCAATTTTGTCAATTCCGCCAGCGGCAGCCCGCCCCATTCGGCAATACCTGACCAGCCCTGGATGCAGTGATGCAGCGTGATCTGGGTCTTCTGGCCCAGCGCCCGCAGATCCTCCACCGATAGCTCGACCGGGTTTTCCACGAGGCCGTACACCTTGAGCCGATAGTCCTTGAAATCGCCGACGGCCAGCGTCTTCCACTCGTCCGAGCTTGGCAACTTGCCGTTGACCCAGAAGAAGGGGGAGATATCTTCACGGCCGAACTCGGCCACCGGGGCGGGGTGATCGAGGAGGAACGCCATGACAGGGCTGACGATCGCCTTGGCAGTGTTTTGTACGGCCCGGGGGTGTTTCCACGCCGCCCAGTTGGCGAACACATTAAGCATGACAACCACGCCAATGCCCGTCAGACCCAAGTACAAGCCAATCGGATTGTTGGCATCGTCCGTGCCGACCACGACGTGGTTCATGTTTCGGACCAAGCCGGTGACCACGACCATGGCCACGTGTCCGACGGTGAAGACGACGAATGCGCACATTATGAGGAAGTGGATCGACCGGCCGACTTGCCGGTTGCCGGGCAGCTTTGGATACCACGGGAACCGGGCTGTGAAGGCGGGCGACATCGACGGGCCGGTTACCATGGCCAGCGGCGCCAGGACGAAGACGACCCCGAAATACGTCAACTGCTGAAGCGCGTTGTAGTGGTAAAAACCGTTTGGCTCCGCCGGCAGATGGAAGGTGGCGTAGTGGACGAAAACGGCCCAAGCATCGGGCACGATCTGCCAGGACGTTGGCACGAGACGGCGCCAACGCGAGGTGCAGAACAGCAGCACCACGAAGACCACGCCATTGCCCACCCAGAACAGGACGCTGAGGAAATGCCAGTGCCGGGCCATGCCGACCGTGTGCCGATAGCCGGGCAGGCCGATCCATGGGGAAAGATGGCGGGAGTCGTCCTTTGATGTCCAGCAATCCTTCGGCAGCTCGATTGGCGAGAGCCGCAGCCATTCGGTGCCAGGGGTGCAGTGGACGTTCCAGTACAGCCGGGGGTGGTCCGCGAGGATTTGCAGGCCGCTACGGATGAGCAGGACCAGGAACAGGAGGTTGACGTAGTGAGTGACGCGCAGCCAAGCTGGGAACCCGTAAGGTTCCGTTGCCGTATCGGGGGACAGTGCGGACGCGGCCGCTAGCACCGGGAGACCCACAGTGCCCCACTGAAGGTAGGCAGCCGCAACCATGAGCAGCAGGGGCGAAACTAACAGCAGGAGTGTTTTGAGGCTTATGCGCATAATGAGACGCCCCTGATCAGCCTTTGCTCTTTTTGATTTTTCTGAGGGCCGAACCTTTGTGCATGGCCAGGTGGTCGGTTTTGTCACTGTCGATCAGGTATTGGGGCTCCTCCTTCGAGGCGCGTACCGTGTACCCTTTGAACTTGATTGCGGAGGTGATCTTTTTCTTGATGGTCCCTCGAACGCGGCCGGCTTCGGAGTTCCACGAAACATGATCTCCTACTTTGAAAGTCGAAACCATCGGTAAATCTCCTTTACGAATTACCGGCCGCGGTTTTGCTTGAATCTTGACGGACGCAATGGGTTCCGAACCAGCTTCCGGTGGATAGGTAATGCGTTTTCCGTTCACGACAACCCAGGGCCGGAGCGCATGCTTTTGACGACGGGTTGCACTCATGATGTGCTCCACTTCGAGGCCCCGTGCCACCAACGCATCGGCAATCAGTGAGCGATGGCAACGCCAGGGCACTGCCTCGGCGCACATCAAGGCCACACCTTCGTGCCGGGCCAGGCAAATCAGCTCTTGCAAATTCTCCTTGAACTCCGGTGTCTGCATGTAGTCGGCGTACCCTCGGAAGGACAAGTTGCGCCAAGCCTTGTTCGGTGAATCGGGGCGCGCGTGCCGCAAGCCCCCCAATCCTGCCAGGTGCTGATAGCTCAGCCCAGCGGAGCGCAAAGCAGCCGGAAGGGTGCCTTTGTTGAATTGGGGGCTGTGCCGCGAGCGTGGTATCGTCCGCACATCCACGACGCGCGTCACGCCATGAGCTTGCAAAAGATGAAGGAAGATATCAAGCTCGCACGTCGAATGCCCGATCGTCAGCACGACGACGGGCTTTTTCGCGGTGCGTTTTTTCATGATCGGGGTCACAATTGCAATGTCACCGGCCAAGGAACAATAACAGGAAAATCGCCCCCAGAGTGAGCTCGCCCGCAGCCCCGGCCAGGACCGATGCTTGGACACTTTGCTCTCGCAGGCGGGCGTAACAAACCAGTAGGGCGACCGCCAAGACTAGCCCGCCGGCGATCCCGACGAGGACGGCTGAAGCCCATACGTTCTCTTCCGCCCCCCAGAACCAGGCGATCTCGCCCGCGATAGTGCCTCCGGCCACCATCGCGGCTGCCACGGCAACGGTACGAAGAAGAATTGCCATCGGAGTCTCCCCCTCGTTCCCACTGGTCGTGTCATCGGTACAAAGGCAGGCGTCGCCGCCGATCTTCGCCGGCGCACGAAAATCGGCACGCGTAGTTCTTGTCGGATAGCAAGCTTCCCAAAGGAAGGCAGGTCGCCGGTGAGCCGCACCTGAACGAACGTCGCGGCAAGGCATGATTGCTGGGCAGGACGCTCACGGAGTCGTTTCGCTCCCTCCCGCCGCTTCCAGGATGCGCTGAGCTTCAGCAAGTTGGTTGGCTCCATCTTCATTGCGGACCTCGACCCCCACCACAATCTGGCCCCGTTCGACGGCTCGTTGGTAGGAGTCATCAGCCTCGTGTTCGTAGCCTTTGGCCGCGATAAGATTGCTGAACCCGCCTGCGATCGCCCCGCCGCCGATTAGTACGCCGGCGGCAGCAAGCCCGCCAACGCCGCCAGTGATGACGGTCGCTACCAGAACGAGCCCACCGAGCGTGGCCCCAATGGCGCCCCCCGTTGCCACGGCCTCTCCTGCGCCGGCAGCGGGGGTTTCTGAGCGTGGCGCTTCGGGACGAAAGTGATCCTTAAACTTGGCGGGACATATCACCGCGAGTTGGTCCTCGGAGAACCCGGCGGCTCGCAACCGGCGGATTGCTTGATCCGCCTCGGCAACCGTATCGAAAGCCGCGGCGCGCGTTTGTGTGTCACTTGTTTGAATCATGGTATTCTCCTTCTTGATGACTTCTGCATTGACGATCTTAAACGGCCAAGACCGGCCAAACCTCAATGCTTCAGGTGCCCGATCATGGTACGGCAGGCCTTGGCGCAGTCCCGGCATGACTTGGCGCAGTCCGCCATGTGCTTATCGTCCTTGAACTTCTCGCATTCCTTCGCACAGTCGTCGCAAGCCTTCGCACATCCATCACAGGCCGTGGCCGAATACGCGCTGTGGCGGGCGGACAACTTGCCAGCGAGCGCACAGTAATCGGCGCAATCTACGCACGAGAGCATCGTCTTGACATGCTCTTTCTTTCCTTTCGCAACGAGAGCCGCACAGTGGTGGAAGCACGAATCGCAGGACACCTGGCAGTCGGCACACGCTTTGGCACACTTGGCGAAGTGCTCATGGTGCGCATCGGGCTGCTGAGCCTTTGCCTGGATCTCGTACAGGGCCGTAATCCCGACGACGGCTGCGAACACGACGGCGATCCTTTTCATCTGATTCATCGGAGACTCCTTTACGAAACTATTGGAGATCAACCCCCACCGTGGAGGCTGGCTGGAATTCACTTTGCTACCGCTCGTCCGACTTGGTGGCGTTCGGAGTCTCAACTCCCAACGCAGTCGCCAAGGCGATTTGATGATCTTGCTCTTGGACCAGAATATCGCGGATATGTTCGGCCATCGCATACTCGCCCAAAGCTTCGCATTGGCGCACACGCTGCCGATAGTTGCGGATGGTTTCATTCTCGTTTTCCAGGTCGAACCGAAGCATGTCTTCGGCCTTCGCGGATGTCTTCACGGGCTTGGGCACGACTTTCGGCATCCCACCGAGATAGTCAATTTGGTTGGCGATAGTCATGGCGTGCTGAAGTTCTTCCGCGGCGTGGGTTTCCAACTCCGCGGCAATGTTCATGTACTGAGCGCCCTTGATAACCTGCGAATAGACCACGTAAGAAATAATTGCCTGATATTCCCGTGCGAGGTCTTCGTTGAGAAGATCAACCAGATCTTCCCGCGTCACCGGGGCGGCGTTTTCGAGATCAGGACGTTTGGTCGCCATTCTTTTTCTCCTGGGATAGATAGAGTCTCGGGGGCTGGGTGCTCCCGCAAGTCAACGAATTCGTGTCTTCCCTTTTGCAAGCTCAAATCACTTCGATCTCGTTAGCCAGGATTGGAAGTTTAGACACCTCCATGACCGCGTGTTGGGCGAGCTGCTTGGCATGGTAGGTGTGCGCGCAGCCTCGCAGGACCAGGCCACCTTCGTGGACCAAGACTTCCATGTCACGGACCCGGCCAATCAGGCGGCGCCGAACATTCTCTTCGATGCGTGCCAGGATACCAGCAGTTGGCGTTTCCAGGGTCTGTGGTTCCGTTTCGCGGTTCATCGTGATTCCTCGCCCGTTGCACCAGCGCCAGTGGTTTCGCGCGGAACAGTTCGCGCGAGGTAGTAAGAGGTTCAGCGAACGTCGACTTGAGTTAATCCTGGTGGCCGATGCGAATTCCGCCAGCCGACTGCGTTCGTCCGCATCAAACGAAAAAAGCCGACCGGATGGAACGACTTTGCAGTAGTTCCACACGGTCGGCTTACTCTTCATCCGGCTCCCGCCTGACGGAGGTTGCCGTTCGTTTAGTCTGCCGAGTTTCCTCGTCACTTCATGATATTATTTCCTCCCCGCAAGACAATCGTAGCAGTGCGTGCCAGGAACGATACGTAGAGCCTTATTTTTTCTTGTTTTCGCGGAATAAAGGCGAATCATCCAGGGTGAAGATAATGACAGCTTCGCCAGTCACGGTGCTGATGTCGTGGTGCAGGCTCACCACCTTGACTCCGGTGATATCCTGGACCATCGCTTGCAGGAGCGGCTTCGCCGTTTCGATCAGATGAGTTCGTACTTCCTTGAGCAAGTCCCTCCCCTTGTCGGACGGACTTTTGGCCAGTTGCTGTTCGCCGGGCGTCAACAAGCCCTGGAGCCGGACCACAAGGAGATCGCCGATGAGGTAGGCATGAATTTCTTTGGGGCCTCGGCCCCTATATTCCTGCTCAAAGCGACTGATCCCGTCACAGATGGCAGCCTCGATTTCTCCTTGGGTTTTCATCGTGATGCTTCGTGTGGCTGGCAACCGGGAGGGATTGAAAATGAACGCCGAGACTTTGCGGCAGAAATCTCTCCCGAAACGGGAACTGCACCAAAAGCCCGGTCGGCATCAAGTCGATGGCGATTTCGAGACGGTCGCCAAAATCTCCAGAACTTTTCCAAAATCGCCGGGCTTGACCAAGTGGTGATCGAACCCAGCCTCCTTCGAGTGTTGCCGGTCTTTCTCCTGTCCGTAGCCGGTCATGGCGACAAGCACGGCGTTCTTGAGAGCGGGCTGCTGACGGAGCTGCTTCGCGACCTCAAATCCATTGAGACCCGGCAAGCCGATGTCGAGCAGCACCACGTTCGGTCGGAAATCGAGGGCCGTTTCCAAGACCGACAAGCCATCGTAGGCCGTCCGAACCTCATAGCCGGATTCTTTCACCAGCATGGCCAGGGTCGTCACCGTATCCACGTTGTCATCCACCACCAACACCCGCAACGAAGGTCCGGTTGGCGCGGCCTGATCCACAGGAGGCGGTGACGGCTTTACTGCAGGAGGCGTCACCGCCGGCAGACGCACGACGAACTCGCTGCCTTGCCTTACAGTACTGGTAGCCTGGACGGTTCCCCCATGCATTTCCACGAGCCGCTCCACCAATGCCAGCCCGATGCCCAATCCACCTTGCGAGCGGTCCAAGGATCGTTCCGACTGCGTGAACAAGTCGAAGATGCGGGGAAGGATTTCGGGAGCGATGCCCACGCCCGTATCCCGCACACGCAACACCGCCTCTTTGCCTTCTTGTTGGACCGTCACCCAAATTCGACCGCCTGGATCGGTGTATTTGGCGGCATTCGTGAGGAGATTCACGACTACCTGTTCCAGTCGCCCGGCGTCAGCGTACAGCCAGATTGCGTCAGGAGACGGCGACACCGTGAGTTCGTGCTTCCGTTGGTCGATCAACGAGCGGACGGTCGCCACCGCATTTGCCACGACGCCACCTACGGCGATCAGTTCCTTCTGAAGCTGAATCCTGCCCGTGGTAATACGCGACACTTCGAGCAGGTCATCAATGAGATGTACCAGTTGTGCCACCTGACGCTCAATGATGCTGACGGATTGATGGAGGACCGGATTCTCGATGCCGTGCAGACGATTGTTGTTGCTTTGCAGGCGAAGGAGAAGAGCAGCGTTGAGGATGGGGGCAAGAGGGTTGCGAAGTTCATGGCCGAGCATGGCCAGAAATTCATCTTTGCGGTGGTCCAGGTCAGCCAACGCTGCCGACTGCTCCCGAGTAGTCTCGAGGAGCCGCCGATGCTCGACTTCGGATGCCTTGAGAGAGGTATTTAGTAGTACAGCGCAACAAACTTGATCTTTTTCCGCAAGGGAGGTATGGGTAGCCTGGGAGGCGATCGCAATCGGAAGGAAACCCGTTCTGACCCGCAAGGAGGCCGTCGATGACCACGAAGGATCTG
>JBBREX010000107.1:0-10241 GCA_038225245.1 Fimbriimonadales bacterium
GAGGACAACTTCTATGCAACGCAAAGGTTTCACGTTAATCGAATTACTCGTTGTTATCGCCATCATCGCCATTCTTGCCGCCATCTTGTTCCCTGTTTTTGCCCAAGCTAAAGAGGCCGCGAAAATGACCCAGTGCGTAAGCAATGCGAGGCAGATCGGACTCGGCCACATGATGTATCTGGGCGACTTCGAGGACACCTTCATCTTGGTCAACGACATCGATGGAAACCCGCCAGAAAGTCAGGGCTGGACCAACAAGATCAATCCTTATATCAAAACCAAGAACCGAAATGACCTGGGTGTTTTCAAATGCCCGTCGTCGAGATACCAATATGGGTTTATCATGAGCGCGTTCATGATGTCGTGGCCGTATGGAGCGTTAAGGGACGACGGGCGGAATATCGTCATTTCCCAGGGGATGAAGAATAGTTCGCAGCTCCCCGAGCCTAGCAAAGGAATTTTTGCGTTCGACACGGGACGGCGGGACAATAAGGAGTCGGTGCGCGGAGCCACGCAAGGTTGCAGTTACCGCGGAGAGCTCGACGATCCCTTAGCAGGCGATCCCGATCCTAGCAATGAAAACGCGCTTGAATCCGATCCTAACGTGCGGTATGTCGATCCCGATTCGGGCACTGCTTACCGAAGAACCGATTGGTATTGCGCTCCTTATTGCCTCTGCATGGGAGTCCCGGCTGCTGGTCCCGAGCGGAATCGTGCTTTATTTGGAAGCCACCGAAAGGGACACGTCATTATTTTTGCGGACGGACATAGCAAGCATTGGACGGCATGGCCGGCAAACGAACCGACTCGATTAGGTTACTGGATCAAATACGGAGCGCGGTAATTACTCGATGCCTTGTTCGAGAATACCGTCGGCCACAAAAATAGGGGCATCGAAGCGTACGGCGAGAGCAATGGCATCAGAAGGGCGGCTGTCGATCTCGGTCTCCTCCTCGCCTTTTCTTAGATAAAGTTTTGCGTAGTAGGTGGTGCTCCAAAGATCGTCGATGACAACCCGGTCCAGGTTCGAATCAAAGCGATCGATGATATTTCGAAGAAGATCGTGGGTCATGGGTCTATCGGGCCTAGCTCCTTCGATGGAAATGCTGATAGCCTTCGCTTCATAGGGTCCGATGAGGATGGGAAGTTTACGGTCTCCGTCGCTCAGTAATACAAAATGCTGGATCGAGCCGTTGGTTTCTGCGGCGAAGACACCGTCTATGCTCACCTCGACAGGTTCGCCAAGATCGACGAACTCCCGCACTGCCTCTTCCTCATATGGGAAAAAACTGGGCGGTTTCTCTAGACCTTCCTGGTCCTCGTCGAATTCATCCGGCATTACGTTTAAGATACCCTTCGCTTGGCCTTCGCACTAAGCCTAATTCGTTAGACGCCACAAGATCCGGATTTAGCATGTCCCGGACCAGCATTCAGCCAATGGTCTCGTTCACAATCACCTTCGAGTGAAATCGACTGTCTTGGTTCTTGGCTCAGGTCCCATTCGCATAGGGCAAGGCATCGAGTTTGATTATTCTTGCGTTCACTGTGTCTGGGCTCTCGAAGAGCTCGGATACCGCGCCGTGATCGTCAACAATAATCCGGAAACGGTGAGCACCGATTTCGATACTGGAGACGGCCTGTATTTCGAGCCGGTAATCCTGGCCGACGTGCTCGACGTCGTTCGCCATGAGAATCCGATCGGAGTTGTCGTTCAGTTTGGGGGGCAAACTGCCATCAATTTGGCGGAAGGACTCAGCCGTGCCGGAATCCCGATCCTGGGAACTTCCCCCGAGGCGATCGCTTCTGCAGAAGACCGAGATCAATTTGAAAAGTTACTGACCGAACTAGACATACCGAAACCCCCGGGCCGAGCAGTTCGATCGTTAGCAGAAGCCCAACGGGTGGTAGAAGAAGTTGGCTATCCGGTGCTCGTGCGGCCCAGCTTCGTGCTCGGAGGTCGAGCAATGGAGATTGTGTTCGACCCCGACCAACTGTGCGAATTCTATGGGGCCGCCGAAGAAGCAAACCCCGGCCAACCGGTGCTTGTGGACAAGTATTTGCTCGGCAAAGAAGTCGAGGTCGATGTGATTTCTGACGGCGTCGACACTTTAGTGCCGGGGATTATGGAGCATATCGAGCGAGCGGGGATCCATAGCGGCGACTCTATGGCCGTCTATCCTCCCGTGACTCTCGATGCGGCGATTCAAAAGCAGATCGTTCGCCATGCTTGCCGCCTCGCCATTGCCCTCCAAGTTAAGGGTTTGATGAACGTCCAGTTTGTGATCGGCCCAAGCCGGTCAGCCGAATCGAATGAAACCGCGTACGTGATCGAGGTAAACCCCAGAGCCAGCCGTACCGTTCCCTATCTAAGCAAGGTGGCGGACGTACCAATGGTTCGCTTGGCGACCCGTTGCATGATGGGACAGAAGCTACGAGACATGGGATATGGCAGCGGCCTCTGGACAGGTTCGCAAATGAGAACGATCATTCCGGCAGACGCGATGGATTCACCGAGCGGACAAATGCCTGCCCCCCACCTGTATGCGGTCAAGGCTCCCGTGTTCAGCTTTCAAAAACTCTCACGGGTCGAGCCTAGTCTGGGGCCGGAAATGAAATCAACGGGAGAAATACTGGGCATCGACTTCACTTACGAAGCAGCACTTTATAAAGCGCTCGTAGCGAGCGGGATTAGTTTCAAGTCCACCGGATTCGTCATTCTTACCGTGAACGATTACGACAAGCCGGCAGTGGTTGAGATCGCGCGAGCGCTTGTCAAAATGGGTTATCCGCTCGCTTCTACCGC
The DNA here is from genome assembly GCA_038225245.1 of Fimbriimonadales bacterium. Classification (GTDB taxonomy): domain Bacteria; phylum Armatimonadota; class Fimbriimonadia; order Fimbriimonadales; family Fimbriimonadaceae; genus JBBREX01. The sequence continues at coordinate 2,804 of JBBREX010000107.1, forward strand.
AGGCACTCACAGCGCTCTAGAGCAGGCTCAAATTCGCAGCACGTTGGTCAAGAATATTGGAGAGGGCGAGCCCAATCTACTGAATCTAATTCAAAAAGGGGAGGCGAGCTTGATGATCAATTCGCCGAGCGCCGACCGCTTTGCGGAACAAGAAGCAGCTTTGATACGACGAGCTTGCATCGAAACCGGTATCGCTTGCGTGACAAATGTGGATACGGCGGCCGCTCTCGCTCACGCTCTGGAAGTTTTTGAGCGGCCCGAGCTCGCCTCATGTCTTCCTTACACAGAATATCTCGGCCGGAAAGCGGGAGTGCCCTCGAATGCCTAAGATTAGGCTCATTCGGACGGTGAGTTTCTCGAGCGGCCATCGGTACTGGAATCCGAATCTGTCGCCAGAGGAAAACCGCGACCTTTTTGGACCTTGGGCCTCGCCCTACAATCACGGGCATAACTACGTCCTCGACGTCGCAGCAGAGGGATCGATCGATAGTCGAACGGGCATGGTGGTCAATATCAAGGACATTGACGACCTATTGCAACAGGCTGTGGTCAGGAAATTCGACGGAAAAAGCATCAACGATGAAGTGCCAGAATTCGCTATCCGGCCCCCGACCCTTGAAAACGTTCTTGATTCGATTCGGGATAAAATGCCGCCCCTGCCGGGCAAGGCCACTTTGGTTGGGCTCAAGCTGGCAGAAACTCCAACGTTGTGGGCACAATGGGAGACGAGAAAACCGATGACCCTGACACGTGCCTACGAATTTGCAGCCTCCCACCGACTTCATGAGAGCGGACTCTCCGCCGAGGAGAATGTAGCCCTTTTTGGTAAGTGCAACAACCCCATGGGGCATGGCCATAACTATATTCTCGAAGTTTCCGTTTCCGGCGAACCCGATCCTCGCACCGGCATGCTGGTCCGCTTGGAAGATCTCGACCGGATCGTCCATGAGCAGATCGTCGATCGATATGATCACAAGAATTTCAATACCGATTTGTCGGAATTCGAGGGCTTAAACCCTACCTCGGAGATTGTAACCCAGTCGATCTATGATCGCCTGAAATCAACTTTGCCCGTAAAGCTGGAACGGATCTGCCTTCGAGAAACTGCGCGCAATGCTTTTGAGGTTAGCGGCCAGTAAGAGCACCAGGGCGAATCCTTGCGGAAATCATCGCAAACCCCTTGCATAATTAAGGTCTGTACCCGAAAATGGGGATAGCGAAATGGTTGAAACATTTACACGATCTGTTCTTGGCCTCGAAAACGAAATTCCCGATGCGCTTTTTCTCTTGAGCCACCCGTCCTCTGGAAAGTACGGATGTTACTGCCACGATGGAATCCATGGTTTGGCATGTTTTAGCAGCGAATCTTCCGCTTTTCGATTCGCGGAATGGATTGACTTGAGCGGAATGGCTTGTCTCGAAGTAAAATTCGACGAGGCTCGCGAAGTGGCCAAAGCTCGTCCGCTTCCGATCGTTTCTCTCATGCTTCTCGATTCGATGCATGATCCAAAGATTCATTACGTTCGCTAGGCTCCGCTAAAGCAGTCGATCTAGAACATCGATGAGTCGAGCCACTTCCTCGACGGTGTTGTAATGAACCATGCTTATCCGGGCAACGCCTTCTTCGGTATCGAGGTCGAGCGCTTGCATGAGGCGCACCGAATATACATGCCCGTGCCGAATTGCGATTTTCTCATCTGTCACCTTGCTCACAATCTCTGATGGCTTTAGACGGTTATGGATGAAGCTGATGGTAGGAACCCGTTCCTTACCCGCCGTCTTCGGGCCAATGACCCTCACTCCCTCTTTTGCCCGGAGATAGTCCAGCATCTTTTTTTGAATGGGCTCTTCGCATGCCCACATCATGTCAAACGCTCGCTCGATGGCAAGGCGATCCAAGTGATGGTTGATCTCGTTCGATACGGTTGATCGGCCTAGGAACTGTAGGTAGCTTCCGAGCGCACGAACCCCCGCGCAGCCTTCGTGATTTACTCCCCCAAGTTCGAACTTGTTTGGCAGATCACCCTTAGCGATGAAGAAGTGATTCGGCCCCGTTAACTCCGACAATGCTTCGTCACGGCCGAATAGCGTCGCCATGTGAGGGCCGTAAACCTTGTAATTGGAGAAACCGTACCAGTCGCAGCCCCAAGCTCGGACATCCATCGCACGGTGAGAAGCATAGGCGACTCCATCCACGACCACCAGCGCCCCTGCTTCGTGGGCAAGATCGGAGATCGCCTTCACGTCCACCACTTCTCCCAGCACGTTCGAGACGTGGGGAAAAGCAACAATCCGAGTACGGTCCGTAAGTAAATCAGCAAGCTTCTCGAGCGAGCATTGACATGTTTGGCTGTCGATCCGCCACACCTTAACCTGGATTCCAAATCTCTCCAGGCTAGACCACGGTCCAGCATTGGATTCGTGAGCTGTCTCGCAAATGACGACCTCGTCGCCCGGCTTCAGGATCTCCGAATAGGCATCGGCGAGCGTGCGGCACAATTGGGACGTGGAGGGACCTAGGATGACTTGTCCGATTCCTTCCCCGTTCACGAGCCGATTCATAAACGCGTGAGCCTGCGTGACGTTCTCGGTGGCTCGATGCGATTCGGGATACTGCACACCCGGCTGCACGTAACTCGTGAGCATGTAATTGCGCATCGCTTCTGCTACGCATTGCGGAACCTGGCTTCCCCCGGCGTTTTCGAAAAAGATGGTCTCAGAATCCAGAGCGGGAAATTGGGAGCGGATCGCTCGGAGATCGGGAAGAGTGGAGACTGCCATTGCTCTATTGTACTGGAGGGATCCCGTCATAAAGGCACCGCGAAGCTGCGCCTTCACATTGCCGCTGCGCGTCATCCTGAACGCAGTGAACGGTCTCCTGCTATCAGTTCAAACTGGAACCGAGATTCTTCGGAGGCTCAGAATGACAGCTACCGCCTCAAAAGGACGGCGACTGGCTCAGAGTTGCGGCCGCAAGTGGCCCCACACGGCCCTTGCCTCGAACGTGGTAAAAACACAGTATGCGCCCCAGCCCAGTTTACGATTCGATACTCGATGCGGTCGGAAACACGCCAATAGTTCGGCTCCAACGCCTCGGCGCCGAATATCCGGTGGAGATTCTAGCAAAGTGCGAGTTTCTGAACCCCGGCGGGTCGGTTAAGGATCGCATCGCCGTTAGAATGCTCCTGGAAGCGGAGCGAGAGGGCAAAATCCGCCCTGGCGACACTTTGATCGAACCAACGAGTGGAAATACCGGCATTGGCATCGCAATGGCTGCAGCGGCGCGGGGCTATCAGGTGATTATCACCATGCCGATGAAAATGAGCACCGAAAAACAATTGATCCTTGAAGCGCTCGGGGCCAAAATCGTCCGCACCCCCACCGAGGCCCCACACGATAGCCCCGAGTCTCTTTTCGGCGTCGCCAAGAAGCTGCTAGCTGAAATTCCGCGATCATTCATGCTCGATCAGTATGCCAATCCCTATAATGCGATGGCGCACTACTGTGATACAGCGGACGAGATTTTAGAGGGAACCGGAGGAAGACTCGATTACTTCGTTTGCGGCGTTGGGACTGGGGGCACGATCAGCGGAGTCAGCAAGAGACTGAAAGAAGCTTTGCCGAATGTGAAAGTGATCGGCGCTGACCCGGAGGGCTCGATCCTGGGCGGAGGCGAACCTGGCGGACCTTACTACGTCGAAGGAATCGGCTACGACTTCTTCCCCGAAGCGCTCGATCTTTCCCTCGTGGACGAATGGGTAAAGACGAACGACCGCGTATCGTTTGATCTTGCTCGACGGCTTATCCGTGAAGAAGGAATGCTCGTCGGCGGCTCGAGCGGATCTGCCATGCAAGCCGTTTTCGAAATCGCTAAGCGATGCAAGGGGGGCGAGCGGATCGTCACGATCCTGCCTGATTCCGTACGAAATTACCTTTCCAAGTTCATATCCGATGACTGGATGAAGGACAAGGAATTTCTTTAGAGACGGGAAAAAAGGTGGCGTGCCCCCGCACGCCACTAATTTACGAAACCACTCAGTCCTGTTCGGAGTTGTGGCTAATCGGGGTTTGGTTCGTCAAGTGAATCTGAACCGGTTCCGACTCTTGCGCCGACCGGACGGCTGGCCGCCCAGAGGCTGGCTTGTTATTTACCGCGTACGCGGCTGGAACTGCGTTGCCCTGTCGAGGCGCCGCGGTTGGTCCTGCACGATGATGGGGATAGATTTGCATCTTCCTTTACTCCTCGGAGTCTGGATGTTGCACAAATGGACTCCGTCTCTTATTATCGGCAAAGGGCGAGCGGTTGCTTTCTAGATTGGCAAGCGAGTTGTTTGTTTCACGGAAGCGAGAACGAAGCAGCTTTGAATCTTTCCTAATCCCTTAATTTTGCTTAGCCGTTCTCGAACGAGAACCTCATATGCGTGCATGTCTTCAATTACGATCTTTAACAAAAAGTCGAATTCTCCGCTTACGTGGTGACATTCCAGCACTTCCGGAATGGTGAACACCTCGCGTCGGAAACGCTCGATCGGTTGCTCCTGGTGCAGAGCGAGGCTAATTTGAGCTAGGACGGTGAGCCCGAAGCCAAGCTTGTCGGCCTCTAAAACTGCCGTATAGTACCGAATCAAGCCATTTTCTTCGAGTTTTCTAACTCTCTGGAGGACTGAAGGGGGGGACAGACCGATCTGACGCGCAAGATCGGCATTCGTCATCCGGCCGTCTTCCTGCATCATGCGAAGAATTTGCAGGTCGATTTCATCGAGGCGGTCTTTCATGGCATTGGGAACTGTGCTCTGCAAGGTTCGCTCCCATTTTGCCACGCTTCCCTTCGGAAAAGGTTCATACTCGGTTCATGAGCGCAGTTCTCGAAGCCCCAAAGTGGGATATGGCGGTCGTGTTTCCCAGCCTCGAATCAAGGGAGTTTAAGGCCGAATTCGACGCGGTTATCTCTGAAATCGGCGACCTGGAACAATTCTTCGATAAAAACGAAGTGGCATCGGGCAATCCCTTCGCAAAGGCATTCCCGGACCGTTTTGACGAGGTCGTCAGGAAGTGGAATTCATTTCACGAGCGCATGCGTCCGCTCAATGCTTATGTTTACTCCTTTGTGACGACGGATTCACGGAACGCCCTTGCCCTCGCCAAGCAAAGCGAACTTCAAATTCAGCAAGCGAGAATACGCGATTTGGCCACTCGTCTCACGGCATGGACGGGCCGCCAGCCTATCGATCAACTTTTGGCAAGCTCGTCCGAGGCTAAAGAACACGAATACGCGGTACGCAAGGCCCAGGAAGAAAGTCGACATCTTATGTCGGCGGCAGAAGAAGCTTTGTCGAGCCAAATGGCGCTTACCGGCTCCGTGGCCTGGGGAAAGCTTCATGGCAACATATCCTCACAGATCGAGTTTCCATTGGAAGTGAAAGGGAGAACGGAAGTGCTGCCCATGAGCGCGGTACGCAACCTCGCCTATGAAGGTGAACGCCAAGTCCGAAAGGCTGCTTATGAGGCCGAGCTGGCTTCATGGAAGCAAAACGAGGTCTCGCTAGCGGCCAGCTTGAATGGAGTTAAGGGCGAAGTCGCGACATTGAGCGCCAAACGTGGATGGCAGTCACCTTTAGATGAAGCCCTCTTTCGCGCCAACATCGATAGGCAAACGCTCGACGCCATGATGGCCGCCGCACGAGAGGCTTTCCCAGAATTTCGAAAATACTTGCAGGCCAAGGCTCGAGCTCTCGATCCGGGCGCCAAAGACCTACCTTGGTACGATCTCTTCGCTCCGTATGGCGGGGAGGGACGCACATGGCGATTCGATGAGGCGGCCGATTTTGTCACGGAACAGTTCTCGACCTACTCGAAGAAAATGGGCGATTTTGCCGCTCGCACGTTTCGCGAGCGATGGACGGATGCGTCTCCGTCGCCCGGTAAGCGCGACGGCGCATTTTGCATGGGGCTGCGCAAAGACGAATCGCGAATTCTCATGAATTTTAAGCCCGCGTTCGGTTCGGTAAGCACGCTCGCTCACGAGCTCGGACATGCATATCACAATCTTTGCCTGGCTGAGCGGACTCACATTCAGAGAATGACTCCGATGACCCTGGCTGAAACGGCGAGTATTTTCTGCGAGACCATCGTGAGGCAGGCCGGCCTTAAGCAAGGCACCGAGCAGGAGCAAGTAGCCATCCTGGAAGCCTCGCTGCAAGGCTCTTGTCAAACCGTCGTCGACATTACCAGCCGCTTCCTTTTTGAAAGCGCAGTCTTCGAAAAAAGAAAGCAACGAGAGTTGTCGGCGGACGAATTTTGCGAAGTCATGCTGGATGCCCAAGAGCAAACCTATGGCGATGGTCTCGATCCAAACAAGAGGCACCCTTACATGTGGGCAGTTAAGCCCCACTACTACAGCAGCCACTCGTTCTACAATTTTCCTTACATGTTTGGGCTGCTTTTCGCCCTCGGACTTTACAAACGCTTTCAGCAAGACCCCGATAGCTTCCGCGCAGGGTACGATCAACTGCTTTCCTCCACCGGCCTTTCGGAGGCAGCGGACCTCGGCCTTAAGTTCGACATCGACATCCACGATATCGGTTTCTGGCGAGGAAGCCTCGACACCATACGAGGTGACATCAAGCGATTTGTAGATCTGGTGGACGGAGTCAAGGCGAACTAGTTTGCCGGACTGGTAAAGTCTGCAATTACGTATGCGGATGCATCTTATTTCGAGCTTGTTGGCGGTCGGCTGTTTGCGGTTTGCCGTTGGAGAAGGGCGCCCATTAGCAGACGAGGAGCACCAGGCTCACTGGTTCGCATGGGCTTTTGCCGGTAAGAGCTGGTTTGTACTTGGTTCGGAAGACTCGCGTTCGGGATGGGGGCTTGCCATTCAACGAGTGAAGGAGGAGAGCCGACTTCGGTTTCGCAAATCTCCAGGCCAGGTCGTACTCGAAGGCTATTATCTGCACACGCGAGGCGGTGGCAAGTTCGGCCGCCCCCGAGACATCACCGATGCCTTGGGCTTTCTCGTCATGGGCAGGTACGAATCGCGCCAGCACGGCAACTTCGGCACCTTCCTAGAAGGAGGCATCGGGTTGCAAGTGGCAAGTCAAGAAACAATCGATTTGCCCAGTCAAATCAATTCAACCCCGACGGTGGGGGGAGGAATTTTCTTTCCCGTCGGCCACACGCGAGGATATGCCGGTATCCGCCTTCTTCATATTTCGAACGGCGGAACCAAGGGAAACAATCCCGGACAGAATCAGCTTCATTTGATGGCGGGCGTACGGTTTTAGGTTCATTCGATGAGCTTACGGTTCGAGCTTATATCCACTTGCCCCCATACCGGGGCGAGGCGGGGACGCCTACACACTAATCATGGAGTGGTCGAGACGCCAGCGTTTATGCCGGTCGGAACTCAGGGAACGGTCAAAACGGTTTCCAGCGAGGAACT
>JBBREX010000108.1:0-10223 GCA_038225245.1 Fimbriimonadales bacterium
CCCACGTCACCGCCATCACGTTTACGGAAGCGTCGATAGGCGTGGACATGATGGACTACGCAAAATTGGTATTGATCGATCGCGGAGTGCGGCGCCTCGTTTTCGGCCAAGACTCACTTCATTTCTTTCCTGGATGCCCAGAGAACTGCCCCGCCTTACGAGACTTTCTCGTGATCGAAGGCTTCTCACCGGGAGGAACGCTCTGGGATTTTGCCCGGGACTTAAAGACCTATGTCCCGCCGGTCGATTTGATCGAATCTGAGCATCTGAGGGTTCGCAGATGCACGGCCGCCGATGCTTGCCAAGTGGAAGACTTCCTGCGCGTCGAGTTCCCAGGACGATGGAGCTACGATGTCGGGGAAAAGCTTGCGCGAGAAGCCTCCCCTGATTTCTTAGTAGGACTTTTTGATGAAAGCTCCTGCCTCGGCTTTGCTCTCACCCAGGCACAAGGATGCGCTTTGCCCATCGGAGGTTGTGTGTTTTACCATGCTTTAGGCCGATCTTGGGGCGGACTTGGGCCCATCGGAATTGCCAGAGAACAACGGGGAAAAGGGCTTGGCGACTTTCTCCTGGGAAAAGCTCTTCTTCATCTCAAGAGTCAAGGAGTTCGTCGATGCGTGATCGACTGGACAGGTCTAAAAGGCTTCTATGGAAAACATGGATTCAAGGTTTTTCGTACCTATACGCCGTTCACCTTGGATCTCACGTGAATCCGCGAGTCCTGCGGTACCATTGCTGTCCATGAAGCTTCACGAGTACCAGTCAAAGGATTTGCTTTCCCGCTTTGGGGTACCGGTGCCTGGAGGGGAAGTAGCCCTTAACGGGGTCAATGCCGAGCGCATCGCGAAACAATTCGCAGGCAAAGTGGTCATCAAAGCCCAAGTCCTCATGGGTGGCCGTGGAAAGGCAGGCGGCGTGAAACTATTCGATAACGCAGAAGCAGCCGGGACCTTCGCTCAAGAACTGATCGGCAAGAAGCTCGTCAGCGTTCAAAATCCTCAGGGCATGGTCGTTGAGAAGGTCCTGGTCGCCGAGCAGATCGATATCGCGGAAGAATTCTATCTCAGCGTGCTTCTCGACCGGGCACTATCGACTTTGGTGGTCATGATCTCGGAGCGGGGAGGGATGGATATCGAGGAAGTGGCAAAAAGCCATCCGCAGGCGCTCATCAAGCTGCAAGTCGACCCCGCTTTCGGCCTTTGGGACTACGAACTTCGAGAGGCTCTCGAAGATGCGGCAATTCCAAAAGTGGCGCGAGGGCAGATGTCAGCGATGATCAAAAAGCTGGTACAGGCGTATATCGAAACCGATGCCGATTTGATCGAGATCAACCCATGCGCCTTGACCCCCGAAGGCAAGCTGATTGCGGCCGATGCAAAAGTTTCGATCGACGATAACGCTTTGTTTCGGCATCCTGAATATGTGGCGACCGCCGATGAAAGTGCCGAGGACCCCATTGAAGCAGAGGCTTCTCGGAGGGGAATCTCCTATGTGCGCCTGGGAGGTGATATTGGAATCATCGGAAACGGCGCCGGCCTCGTCATGTGCTCGATGGACGAGGTGAAGGCGGCGGGAGGCAAGCCGGCAAACTTTCTCGACGTGGGCGGTGGCGCGCAAGCAGAGCGGGTCAAAAGCTGCGTGGAGTTGCTCCTCATGGATTCAAACATCAAAGGACTATTGATCAATATTTTCGGGGGGATTACTCGGTGCGACGAAGTGGCTAAGGGAATACTCGCCGCCTTTAACGAGCTTGACGTCAATATTCCAGCTGTCGCGCGAATCGAGGGTACCGCTGCTGAGGAAGGCAGGCGAATTTTGCAAGGCAGCAAGCTTGTTCCCGCCGAAACCATGCAGGAAGCGGCTCAAAAAATCGTTGAGCTCTCTTATGCCTGATCGGCCTCGGTAACAGACAACGATGAGCCCTCCAGGAACAATTCATATCTACGCGATAGCCATCGATTCAGGGATACTACGGCCATGCGCAAGAACTTCGGCTTAGCTCTTTTCCTTCTAGCCTCCGCATTGGGAGCCGTCCAAACCGATTCCGGCACGATCGACCGGATCATCGATGAGGGAAAAAATCACAACCAGGTAATGAAGCACCTGGACCACCTTACCCACAAAATCGGCGCCCGGCTAACCGGTTCGACCAATCTGCAAAAGGCCTGCGACTGGACGGCTGCGCAATTCAAGTCGTTTGGATTGAAGAATGTCCACCTCGAACAATGGGGGGAAATTCCGGTTGGGTTCGACCGCGGAAAAACCCAAGTCGCTAGGATGGTGGAGCCCTTCGATAAGGATTTCGAATTTACCACGCCATCTTGGTCGGCGGGAACGAACGGGCCTGTTCGAGGCAAACCGATGCTCGAGCCCAAGACGATGGATGAGTTTCGTAAGGTTGAGAAAGACCTTAAGGGCGCGTGGTTGATTATGAAGGGCCAACCGCAACGGGGAGCTCGCGGGGTCCCGCCTCCCCCTGAAGACGAAGTTACGAAGGCGATCAATGCGAGCGGATTGGCGGGAAAAGTTTATGGCTCACGGAACGATCTAACGATCACCGGAGGGCGTTATCAGAATGTCAAATGGGAAAGCCTGCCCAAAGATGTGCGCGTAACCATTCGAAAGAAGGACATGGACGCGATCATGCGTAGCTTGGACAAGGGCCGCGACGTAGTGCTGGAGTTCAACCTCGAAAATAAATTTCTAAAAGGTCCGAGACCGGTTTATAACGTGGTGGCGGAAATTCCCGGTACGGAAAAACCGGAGGAGGTGGTGATCGTGAGCGGCCACCTTGACAGCTGGGATGGTCCAGGCTCACAGGGCGCGCTCGACAACGGAACGGGAATCATGTGCGCACTCGAGGCAGCTCGGATCCTGGCGAAAGTGGGGGCAAAACCTAAGCGCACGATCAGGTTCATCGGCTGGACCGGGGAGGAGCAAGGATTGCTCGGTTCGCGTTCTTATGTGGCCAAGCATATGAGCGAGATGGACAAAATTAGCGCCGTGTTAGTGGATGATGGCGGGACAAACTACGAAGGCGGCGTTTCGTGTATCGAAAGCATGGCGCCGATGCTACGCGAGGCAATCGAACCAACACAGAAAGCTTTTCCAGATATGCCGATGCAGATCCGAGTGACGCCCACATTCCGGCAGCCGGGAGGGAGCGATCACATGTCGTTCAATTCTGCGGGTGTGCCGGGCTTTTTTTGGGATGAAACCGGTAGATCGGACTACAACTACGTTCACCATACGCAGCATGACCGGTTCGAAATGGCCATACCGGAGTACCTAGTGCAGTCCTCCACGAACGAGGCGGTTGTGGCGTACTATATGGCGTGCGCGCCGACTATGTTGCCCCGGGTTGCGCAAGCCCCAAAGGCCGGTGGATAGACCGCCGTCGCCTTTTCGCTGCATGGGCGCTTTCGGCGAAATCGTCCTACCATCACGGCCGGAGAAATGACCCGCGGTATAATCGAAGGCCCCGCTGCCCAGGTGGCGAAATTGGTAGACGCGCTAGTTTCAGGTACTAGTTCTCGCAAGGGAGTGAAGGTTCGAGTCCTTTCCTGGGCACCAGCCATCTATTTCGCGGCGACGAGCGACTTAACGGAAGCCTCGAGCGCGGTATCCCAGCCCGGTATCGTGCCCTGATTGAAGAGCTTCCGCACCACACCTTTTTTGTCGATTAAGATGAAGTAGGGGATATGGTCTACGCCCCACGCGGCGGCGAGCTTGTCGTTGTTTGCGGTAAAAGTGTAGGTGTACTTGTGCTCTTTGGCGTAGGCAATTGCACCCTTCACATTCGTCTTGGCGTCCTTGCTGTTTTCAAAAGTATCGGCGCCGATGACGACGAGGCCCCTTTTCCCATAGGTCATATGCAGCCTTTGCATCGTCGGAGACGCCTGCTTGCACGGCCCGCACCAAGTAGCCCAGAGGTCGACCAGGATGACCTTGCCTTTGAGAGATTTATTGGTGATCTTCTTGCCTCCTACCGTCGTCATCGAGAAAGGAGGGACTGGCTTGCCCACCTTGTCGTCGATGCCGCCTGCCAAGGCGAATGTTGCCGGGGCTAAGATTGAGCAAAGGATAATCGTTGGTCGTGAAATCATGGTTGCCTCCGTATTGTGAACGCTTGTTCTAGTTTACGCGGTTCCCACACCAGCTTGCGCAACCGTGGATCAGACCATAATGCGTGTCGTGAGAAGATGGGGGCTGCCGTTGTTGCTGGCCGCGCTCTGTTGCATCCCGATCTTCTTGCAGCGATCGAGCAGTGCAGCTCTTCTTAAAGATACCGACACAGCCGTGCTCCTTGCCGCGATCCGGGACCGCCATGCGCCCTTGAGCTGGTTTGTCAGCGATTGGCCGCTGAAGAATCACTTTTATCGGCCATTGCCCAGCCTCGCGTTCGAGCTAGACAATGCGCTATATGGACATAACGCCGCCGGTTTTGGACTGACCAACGCTCTGCTGTGCTGCCTATGCGTTTTGTTGCAGTTTTGGTTCGCCTCCGAAGTTTTTAGGTCGCCTTGGAAGGGATCGATCGCTTCGGCAGCTTTCGCGCTTTGGCACACGCCCTACGCAGGAATTGTCGGTGACGGGTTCCTGATGCTTGCGGTTGCGCTCTTAGTAGCGGCCCAGCTCAGGCGTTGGGTGGTCGGCGAAATAAACCGGCGATCCCTCGCGGAAGCCTTGCTGGGGGCTTTGTTGATCGGTTATTTGGCGATCGAGGCGAACGGGATGGTGGCCCTGGGGCCGCGGCTCATAGGATGGTTACCGGGCAGGACGGCATCGATCATGACCCTTTTCTGCCTCGGTTCGCTCGCTTCCTTTACGCGATACCTAAATCTAAAGGGGTCTAGAGATGAACTTCCAGTGTTTAGCCCGTTGACTGTTCCGTCCACCAAGGGAACGACTATCCAAACGCCTGAGCCGGTTCGGGCAAGGATCTTTTATGGGTTGTCGGTCGCTGCGGCGTTGCTTGCTTTGGCAAGTTACGAGCAAGGAGTGATGCTGCCGCTCTGTCTAGCGATTTTGCCTTTGATGACGAAGAGACAGGGCACATCGAGAGCCATGCTTCTGACCATTCCACACTTCGGAGTGCTGGCTCTCATGCTAATGGTTCGAACGCGATTCGTTCCATTTCAAGTTTCCGGTTATCAGATGCAGCAGTTTCGACACGGCCCAGGAGTTTGGCTGGACCTCATGACGTACGTTTTTCCCGCCTATGCGAGCCTCCAATCTCTCCTCATCTCCCTGGCCAGCGGGTGGTCGGCGCTACTCTTTGGCTCGCTTTATTCGGGCTTCGCGGCGGTCGCCTCAAATGTTGCCACCTTACTTAACGCGTGGTCTAGCAGGCCTGCTCTCATCGGTTACTGGCTTTCGCTCGTCGCCTTTCTACCTATGGCTTGGCTCAAGATGTTCGAGCACTATCACTATTGGCCGATGGCCTTGCGTTCTCTATTTTTCTCGGCTTGCCTAATCTTTGCTTTTCGCCGTGGCTTCATCGCAATTTCCCCCCCAGTTCGGCAAGCGCCGCCACGGCAGAATCCCTCACCTGGTTCGCTTCCTCGTCGGTAAGATTTTCACCGTACTTGCGCAACTGAAGCGCGATGGCCAGGCTATGATGTCCCTTTTCGATGCCAGTGCCGGTATACACATCGAAAAGCCATTGCTTTTCAAGCAGCGATCCGCAGACGCGTGCAATAGTCACTTCCAAGACTGAGTAGGTGACGGCCAGAGGCAAGACAACGGCAATATCGCGCCTTACAGCGGGATTTCTACTCAGTTGCTTCAATTCTAAGGGGCAGGGAATCTCGGAGCACAAAACGAAGAGATCGAGCTCACCCAGGAATGTGAGCTCGGGCAGGTCCAACCTTTCCGCTAGCTCGGGATGAATTTGGCCGATCGTCCCCGCCCACAGCTTGCCCTCGTCTACCAGTACTCCGCTCTGGCGGGTGGGGTGGAGGCGGCGGTCGGGATCTTTTGGGTAATCGAACGTGGGATGCACTCCGATGGCTTCGGAAATTGCTTCGACTTGGCCCTTGAGGCTAAAAAAGCTTGCCTGGACCAATTCATCGCTTTCCCAATGGATTGAATCGAGGGCTCCGGTTGACAGAATCGCCAGTTCCGGGCTCTCGTCGAACTGAATTGCACCCTTGACGAAAACCTTGCCGATCTCGAATAGATGAAGATTCTTGCTCCCATTGCGCTGGGCGGCTTCCGAGAGACCAGGGAGGAGGCTGTCCCGTAGAAAAGCCATTTCCGGCGCATGGGGATTTCGGATCGTGACGCGCCAATCCTCTGTGAAATCCAACAAGTGACGGTCTCGCAGGGAGTTACTCATGATCTGAGTCAGGCCGCACCGTAACGCTTGCTCGCGGACGCTGTCGATTTTGCGTTCCAGCCCAAAGACTCCGCCCTGCCTGATTTGACCCACCGGCAGAAGCTCGGGAATCTTATCGAAACCGTGGACGCGGCCCACCTCTTCGATGAGATCGATTTCCCGAACTACGTCAGGACGCCAACTTGGGGGAAATACGGTAAGCACATCCAGCTCTGCCTCGACCGCGAAACCAAGGCGCTGCAGATAAGAGCGGCACTCTTCAGGCGAAACAGGCATACCTAACAAAGCGTGGCACCTCGCGGGCCGCATGGTGATCGGTGAGCGCGGGGGCAAGCCCTGGCCCTTTTGGACGACTCCAGGGACGAGACCATTGCTTCCTGCATCTAGCGTGGTGGAGGCTAGGCACTCGCCTTCCGTTCGGCCTTCCAAGATGGCTTGGTAAAGGAACACAAAACGATTCAGAGCGCTCACTACCCCGTCCGGGTCCACCCAGCGCTCGAATCGGTAGCTCGCTTCTGTATTTAGGCCCAGTTGTTTTCGCGTACGACGAACCGAGGCGGGCATAAAGTGAGCCGATTCGAGAAGCACTCGCTTCGTCGAAGCCGTAACCTCTGTTTCCAGGCCACCCATGACCCCCGCCACCGCTACCGGACGCTCGGCGTCACAGATCATCATTTGGCCCGGCTGGAGCTCGTGTGCCTCACCATTCAAGGTCATGATTTCCTCGCCTGGCTTGGCCTTGCGCACCACAATACTGCTTCCTCGAAGTTTATCGAGGTCGAACGCATGCAATGGCTGCCCTCGTTCCAGAAGCACATAATTGGTGAGATCGACAAGCAAGCTGATCGGCCGCATGCCAGCCTGGATTATCCTTGACTTTAACCATGGCGGAGAATCGCCATTTTGAACTTCTCCAATGATCCGAGCTGCATAACGAGAGCAATCTTCAGTTTCGATTTCAACATTGACCAGATTTGAGGCTCCCTCTTCGCGTTCATCGGCAGAAGGGAAGCGTTCCATAGCGCTTAAATAGAGTGGCGTTGGAATAGAAGTAGGGTCTTTGGCAAGAATTTCGCGCGCCAAACCTAAGGCGGACAATCCATCACCCCGATTGGCTACGACCTTGATGTCGAGGACCGGTGACCCTTCTACTGCTTCCAGTCCTTCCAGTTCAAAGCCTGCCATCGTAAGCAGGTCACCGCACTCATGGGGGCGCAGGTCCGTTTGGACCATCGAAAGAAGCATGGAATAGGGGAGTTTCATCCGAACCCACCGATTCTACCGAACGTGACCTGTAACTTATTGGAGGTCGGGGCCGACGTCGTCCGCTGATTTGTAATAAGCGGCAATTCCCGCGTCGACTTGCTCTTGCGTGGTCTCCACGAGATGGATGTCGAAGTTGGTAATGAATGAAAGCTCGCGTATCGTCGCCTCATCTTCGGGTGAGGCCGACGCACAGGTTAGGGTCGAACCCTTGATCGAGAGGGGAAGGAGGTTGAGGGATCTCGCGGTTTCGGCGTTGATACTTGCGAGAGCTTCTTCGGTCGGTTCAAAACCACCAGGGCTGACAGTGCCTTGAGATAGTGTTTCCACTGCCGCTTCGAGGATATCGATGCGTCGCAACTCGGCCTCAAGGTCAGCGCGGGTTTCGGGGTGCGTAAGCGTGTTCTCGCTTTGCGGTTCGTCGCCCACCGCAGGCCCCCCACTCTCATCCACCTGCCCGAATTCACGATCGATGACTTTTGCGCTCAAAGACGTTGCTGTCGCATTGATGTCCTGAAGTTTCGTTTCGACGCATTCAATCCGGTACGCCAGCGCCTCAAGTTTCTCGAGCAGTAGCTCTAATTCACTTTTTTCGTCGTTTGGAGCGTCAGCGGTTCCCTCGACGAGTTCGAGGGAAGCTGAATGCTTCCCCGTCTCGGATTCGGATATGAGATCGTCACTTACCTTCTTTGCTTTTGCCATTTGAGGTCCCTGCCAGGAATTATCGGATCGGGAAGATCCAAAGGAAATGTCATTACTGCCAAAAGCCGGTATTAACCCTAGCGCTTGCATCTGATATGGGAGCACGGAATTCATTCCGCCTCGACTGAAGTTCGCGTTCCCCTTATGCTCGTTTGCCCCGTATTCGATCCACCTTCTTTCGCGCGGATTTCGGAGATGAAGTGGCATGCTTGGCGGTAACGTCCATTCCCAATCCAATCATACGAGAAGGCTTGCCGTTGGTTGCGAACAGTTGGCCTTTGCCAAGGATCCATCCCACAGAACCATCGGCCCTTATCGTTCGGAATTCAATCGAGTAATCCTTTCCCTGCTCGACTGCTGCCGCCAGCGCCATTTCAAACAGGGGCCGGTCATCGGGATGGATAATTTGCTTATATTGCTCGAAGGTGCCGTTAAAGGTGCCAGGATTCAGACCGTGTATGGCTTCTAGATTGCTGGACCACGCTACTTTGTTCGTCTGTATGTTCCACTCCCAATAGCCGATGTTTGCCGCTTCCCCAAGTAGCTTCAGCTTTTCTTCTGTCCATGAAAGTTTCTGGCTCGCATGGCGATTTTCCGAAATATCCGTAATGATGCCTACCATCCCCGCGATAGCCCCGTGGGCGTCGCATAAAGGCGCTCCCGAGATAATAACCTCAATCAACGTGCCATCTTTTCGCATCCGCTGCGTTTCCACCTCGACCAGCTCACCCGCCAAATAACGTGAGGCAAGACTTGAAAACTCACTCTCCCGACCTGGTGGAACGATTGGGTTCACCTTCCCCAAAACTTCCTCTTCTGTCCAGCCAAATACGGTCGCCGCAGCGGGATTCCAGGCGGTAACTCGCGCGTTCTGATCCAACGCGATGATGGCGAGAGGCGAGGCTTGCACGATCGCCTTGGTGCGAGCTTCACTTTCTATAAGAGACTGCTCGGCCTTTTTTCTGGCTGTAATGTCCCTGGCGAAACCGCAAACCGCATAAAGCCTTCCGGATGCATCGAGCAAGGGAAACTTAACCGAGAGATACGTTCGTGGACCGGTCGGGGAATCCAATTGCACCTCATGCTCAATAGGCTTTTTCGTGGCAATAACTTCCTTTTCGTGCCTTGAGAAAAAGTTCGCGCGCTCCGCAGCGAACAAGTCGTAATGAGTCTTGCCGATAGCCTCGGCACGATCTCTTCCCGTAATCCATTCCCACTCCCGGTTCACAAGCAAATACCGACCATCCAGATCCTTCACCACGAGAAGAACAGGCGATCCGTCTATTACGTTTTGAAGTTCTTTGCGGCTGTGCTCGAGTGCGGCTTCAATCGTCTTTGAGTCGTGGACATCGGTATTCGTGCCGAACCATTTGACGATCCCAAACTCGTCCCGCGATGGCAAAGCGCGCCCAAGGTGCCAACGGTATTCTTGGTCTGACCGACGGATACGATATTCGAACTCAAACGGGGAACCGCTGTCCAGAGACTTTGACCATGTGCTCATGAATTCTGATCGGTCTTCCGGATGGATGAGCTCGTGCCATCGGTCACCTTCTGTTTTTCCTAGTTCGCTTCCGGTGTATTCGGCCCATCGCTTATTACAGTAGTCGAGCCAGCCATCCGGCCGAGCCGTCCAAACCATTTGGGGCATCGCATCGGCAAGGTCCTTAAATCTCTGCTCGCCTTCACGAAGAGCCTCTTCAGCAATTTTTCGGTCATGAATGTCGGTGCAAGATCCGATATATCCTAGGAAGGAGCCGTCTGGCGCTATCCGTGGAACTCCTTTATCGAGAATCCATCGGTATTCTCCGTCGGCCCTGAGCAAGCGGTATTCGATTTCGAATCCGGTTCGCTTCTCGAATGCGGATAGATAGGCGTCCAGCCGCCGATGGGTATCTTCTGGATGGATCGATTGAAC